>JAAGZL010000354.1 GCA_024206335.1 Gammaproteobacteria bacterium | reverse complement strand
TCTTGCTGAAGTTTTACTGCGGCAGACTTCGAGTTGCGGTAGTGGATCACGGTGTCCATGCCGGCGGCATGCAGGGTCCTGGTGATCTCCGCCCCGATACGTATGGCCGCACCGGTGATCAGGGCCACTTTTCCGGTAACTGGGTTTGAATTTTCTTCCACGGTCCCTCTCCATGATTGTTACACTATCACGCTATAGACTAACCGAGTTGATTGCATTCAGGAACCTATGTCTGAGCAGAGATCACCCATAAACCAGCCCCTGGAGTTGCCACAGCCTGGCAGTGACTCCAGGATACATAGTGAGCTTCTGTGTAACCATATCCGGCTGGAGATGGAGCGTGCCGGGGGCAGGTTGCCGTTTGACCGCTTTATGGAGCTATGTCTGTATGCCCCGGGCCTTGGTTACTACGTGGCCGGTAGCCGCAAGTTTGGTGAGGGCGGTGACTTTGTAACGGCGCCGGAGGTTTCGTCGATCTTTGCCCGCTGCCTGGCACGGCAGTGTGTCCAGGTGTTGGGGCAGGTTGCGGCAGGCGATCTGCTGGAGTTTGGTGCTGGCACTGGCGCCATGGCTGCAGATGTCCTGGTCGAACTGGAGCTGCTGGGGGCGCTGCCGGAACGTTATCTGATCCTGGAGCTGAGCCCGGATCTTAGGCTGCGTCAGCAAGAGACCCTGGAGGATAGGGCTCCCCATCTGCAACACAAGGTGCAGTGGCTGGAAACCATGCCCGCACCTGGATTCAACGGCGTCATCCTGGCCAACGAGGTCATGGATGCCATGCCGGTACAGCGGTTTCGAATTGAGGCCGGAGTGGTTCGTGAGCAGTTTGTGCAGATGAATGGGGATGGCTTCACTCTGACCTGGGATGATCCGATAACCCCGGGGTTGGCGGTAGCGGTGGCAGAACTGGGTTTGGATCTGGATGACGGCTATGAGTCGGAGCTGAATATGCGTGCCCAGCACTGGATATCTGAGTTGGGGGAGCGGGTTGCTGCGGGGGCGGTTATGTTGATTGATTATGGTTATCCTCGGGCCGAGTACTACCACCCCCAGCGCAGTGAAGGGACGCTCATGTGTTACTACCGGCACCGGGTCCATCCCGATCCCCTGCTGCTGCCGGGGCTGCAGGATATTACCGCCCATGTGGATTTTACCGCCATGGCCGAGGCCGGTCTCCAGGCCGGGTTTGAGGTTGGGGGTTATTCCACCCAGGCCCACTTTCTTTTGGGTTCCGGTCTGGATGAGATCCTGGCGGCATCTGATCCCGATGAGGTGGAGAGCCACATGCGGCTGGTGCAGGAGATTCGACGTCTTACCCTGCCAACCGGTATGGGGGAGCAGTTTAAGGTGTTGGGGCTGACCAAGGGGCTGGATCAGCCGTTGATTGGATTTGGAATGAGGGATCAACGTGAACGCCTGTAGGAACATATCAGAGAATCGGCTGTCACCCTGCCTAAGGGTAATCTGGATTGTTATTCTGACCCTGTTCCTGGCCGGATGTAACCTTGCGGCCAATAGCGACTCTCCGGTTAAAACCCGCTCTTTCCGGCTGGATGATCTGGCCAAGAGTGATGTGGATCTGGTGCTGGAGATGCAGCTCAACTACTCACTGGAGTATCTCAAGAGCCTGACGGAGAAGCTGTATAAACGTAATCCCAAGGAGTTGGTCAAGGGTGGCTGGGTGAATCGTAAGGTTGCGATAGATAAGGTGTTTGGCCGTAGTCGTCCCAGGAGCTTTTCCGGACTGCAGGGCAAGCGTTCGGTGGATGCCATGCGCCTTGCCTTTGATAGCGACTACCATGGTGACCGTGTGCTGGCGCTGGTAGAAGGGCTGCGCGGTATGCTGTTTGACTCTTATAACGGAAAGCGGGATCTGTTTCTGCTGGATGAACTGAATCCGCAGAAGTTATATAACGCGGCACGCAACATCGAGATTGCAGCCTGGAAGTTGAGCCATGATCGGAATGATGAGGGAGGCCTGTTTCTGATCAGCAATGAGACTCAGGGCCCGGTGCAAAATCTCAGCTTTGAGCGACTGTTTGGAAAGATGATCGCGGTGCAGGATAGTACGGCGCGGTTTGTGGCGGAGACCACCAATCGCCGGATCAAGAATGTGATTCAGTCTATCGCCTCGGCGGTGTTTATTCCCATTTGACCACGCCTCCGGTGCGGCAATCTATTTGGGCTGGGTGTAGGAGTCAGTTGTTCCAGCGGTTGCCTTGTATTTTCTGATGGCGTCGCCGATGGTCTGTTGCCGTGCCCGTTGGATCTTTTCGGCAATGGCGGTTCCATCCCTCATCCCCTGGACCAGGGTGTTGGCATCCACCGCTAGTGCGGCCTCCCTGGCGCAGCGCAGTAGTTCGGCCTGCGGATATTCGGTCTGTTCCTGCCCGGGTCGTCCCAGCAGGTCCGCATGACAGGCCAGTAGAAAACGTTCAAAGCGGTCGGGATTACGCAGGGCGTCCAGACGCTGCAGCATCTTCAGGATGGTCTTGGAGCGCAGCTGCAGGCTCCGGTGGCAATCGAGGTGAAATCGGGCCACATGCTGGGCCAGTCGGTTCCACTCGTTGGGGGCGCGTACCCTTGCGCTGACAAAGTTCACCAGCGGCACGCCGCGATGTTCATGTCCGATGTGTCGGGGCCACTCTTCCGGTGGCGTGGTTCCCTTGCCCAGATCGTGCAGTAGGGCGGCATAGCGTACCTGTGGATCCGGGCTTAGTTTTGCCGCCTGTTCCAGGGTCAGCAGGGAGTGGATGCCGGAGTCTATCTCCGGGTGGTATTTCTCCGGCTGGGGGATGCCGAACAGTCGGTCCAGTTCAGGTATGATTGCTACCAGGGCCTGGCAGTTGCGGAGCTCCCGGAAGAATAGGTCCGGCCGCTCCCCCTGCAGTGCCTTGGTCAGCTCCGCGAAGATGCGTTCC
>JAAGZL010000353.1 GCA_024206335.1 Gammaproteobacteria bacterium | reverse complement strand
GTGGCAGTGTCGGTAGCAACAGTGAATAGAATGCCGTTCGCCTCGTCGGTGTTTACTTTGCACAGTAATCCAGTGGTATCGCCCTCTGATGTAGGATTTATCAGGATCGGAGCAACGCTATCCGATGGAATGTATGTGGGATAAGCACCGATTGCAGGGAAGATAGCAAAAGGGTTGCCGTCTGCACCGTGAGTAACACCTACATCAATACCCATGCTAGTTAATTGACCACCCTGTGACGGTGTATAACCGTCAGCCTCGTATGGATCAGCAGTGACTGTTACACCATCGAGGCCGGGGTGACTCCCGTCATCTGATGCGTTGTTCGAGTATGTTCCTGAGAACGTGCCAGCAAAGCCCACCGCACATCCCGAAGTGTTAACATTAATCATTGTCCCTGTGTGGGTGTGGTTCCCCATATCAACGCCAATCGCACCCTCAAATGTGCTGCTTGTTAGCACTAAATCAGCGGCACCCGACGCTGACGCAATAATGCCGGCAGTATTCACGGACACACCACGGCAAGCTATAAGCTCACATTCATTACCTATGACGCGAAATGCCCCATAATTGCTATTTGTTGCGTGGCATTTAGCTATAACATTTTCGAACTTAGCAGAATTTGTAGCAAAAGCCTGAACACCAGCAGCAACCCTTGTATTAACAACAGAAAGGTTTTTAATTGTTACCCCTCTAGCCTCGTAAAGTTCTGAATAATTGCCACCAGAATCCGCCTCAATCCTCGCGCCGTTCCCGAAGTCTCCGTTATGGCGCACCGATTCTTCAACGTCTAGTATTACTTCAAATCCAGCGTGATCAAATCCATAGAAATTAAGATCAGTATCAGCACCCCAATCATAGATTTTATCATCGGTTAGGATGCCCTGCATATCCTCGGTTAGCGGGTCATGGGTTTTAACGTAGTCTCTCCACTCACCGATAGTCTCGTAGACCTGACCCATTCCGATGTATTTAGTATCCATTATTTAGGCACCCCGCCTAAATCTAAGAATGGCTTAATGCCCAACCATTGCGCTGCGTCAGTATCACCTTGGTGCTCCATTGAGCCAAAAGTATTT
>JAAGZL010000352.1 GCA_024206335.1 Gammaproteobacteria bacterium | reverse complement strand
TGGTCTGTCCCCGATTGTTACAACCCTCACCCTGATCGTTATGGGCACCATCCCGCTCTATGTCATCCTCTCTGTGGTGGTCACCCCCATATTGCGTGCCCGCTTAGACAAAAAGTTCGAATATGGGGCTGTAAACCAGGCCTTCCTCACAGAATCTATAACCGGGGTGGTTATAGGATGCATGTGGGTATTAGATTAGGTACGCATGGCCCACTAGCCAGATTTGCCCTGTTCCTTGAATCTTTCATGAAATATCTGGGCTAAGTGGATGGTTTAAAAGTACTGTCGGCAGAGAGTAAACTGCCCAATGGGCTGATAACGGCAGAGCCCCCTCTATTTAGTGCATGAGTATAGATTTGGGTAGTGCGCACATCGGCATGACCAAGTTGCTCCTGCACCGTGCGAATATCCATGCCGCGTTCCAACAGATGCGTAGCGAAGGAGTGGCGCAAGGTATGACATGAAGCCTGTTTGTGGATCTGAGCCTTGCGAACTGCGTGTTTTATGGCCTTTTGGATTGCAGTCTCATCCAAGTGGTGACGTCGTCGCTCACCAGAACGAGGATCACGACTAATACCTGTTGCGGGAAAAACGTATTGCCAGGCCCACTCTTTGGGTGCATTTTTGTATTTGATAGCCAGTGAATACGGCAAATAAACTGAGCCAAAACCATTAGCCAAATCTCTTTCATGGGTTGTTTTTACCGTTGCCAAATGTCTTTCTAGTGGTACGATCAACTCATCAGCCAATGTGACGAGTCGATCTTTCTTGCCTTTGCCGCTGCGCACATATACAGCACGCCTTGGAAAATCCAAATCCTTAACCCTAAGTCGTAACGCCTCCATTAAGCGTAAACCAGAGCCATACAATAGGCATCCAACTAGCCAATGATGACCATTCAAGTGGGATAGTAGATGAAAAACCTCCTGCTGGGTCAGCACCACGGGTGGTCTGGGATGCCGCTTTGACCGTACAATACCCTGTATCTCACCCAATGGGTTCTGTAACACTTGTTTATACATGAATATTAGTGCATTGAGTGCCGTAGATTGGGTGCTTGGAGATACATTACGGTTGACAGCCAAGTGAGTAAGGTAGGCGGCAACTTCTGATTCACGCATCTCCTTAGGATGGCGTTTTTTATGAAAGAAAATGAAGGACTTAATCCAGTGAATGTAAGTATCTTCTGTCTTAATGCTGTAGTTCATGGCCCTAATTTTGCCACAAACGTCGTTTAAAAAAGGTGATTTGTACTTTTCTTGGCTCATCCGTGGTTCTCCAATTGTTCTCCGTTAAACACAATTTAGTGCATACCTATCGCAATTGCAATACGAGTTTGAACTTGGGTGCGTACATATACGGCAGTTTGCGGTATTTACACCATTACTGATAGCCGCATAAAACAGGTTTCCCAGAGGAGGAAAGTTTGATAGTCTGTTGATTCAATGGAAAAATAATCAAAAGGA
>JAAGZL010000032.1 GCA_024206335.1 Gammaproteobacteria bacterium | reverse complement strand
CTCGACCTTTCAGTTCAACAACGGTATTCTTCTTCACAGTGGCGTATCCTTTTGGTTGTTTTCATTGTTTCGCAACAACAAATCAACCAGATACGCCGCTTTTCTTCAACCCCTCAAACACCAGATTCAGTTATAACTCGTTCGTCGATAAAAACTCGTTTAATTCCAGGTAGTTAGGAACTGTTTTCCTGGGTTTTTTCTAAAGTAATCTCTTGCCTGGCCGCCAACTTATATACCAAGACTCCCTCTGGTCGGGTTTGTGTATTCGATACTCTCCAGTCTCAACGCTTGTAACGCCTGACCCTATTATCAATGGTGGACGGTATGAAAATAGCTGATTCCAACATTCAAATGGCCAGTAGTCATCTGGCAGTAGAGCGACATGAAAAGCGTGAATCCCTGACCATGTGGAGAGATGGGCGTGAGCCAGAAATGGTTTCCGGTCCATCCAGGCGAGCCCAGTTTGATGCGCTCACCTCTTTTATGACTATTGAGTCCAAGTTGGTGCAGATATCCGCTCAGGCCAGCTCCTTGCAATCAATCAAGGCGGCACTGGTAGATCAGGAACCGCCTGACCCCATCGAGCAGGTGGAGCACTCACTGCTGAAGCTTCTGGTAGAACGCCTGACCGGTCGAGAGATCAAGCTGATGCGCCCGTCTGAGGTGAGGGATGTTCCGACTGAAGCCAAGATCGCTGATGCGCCAGCCAAGGAACATGTAGCAAGGGTGGAGGGGGAGAGCCGCCAGGGCTGGGGGCTGGTCTATGACCACTATGAGTCCCATTATGAGTCTGAATCCACCAGCTTCTCGGCCCAGGGGGTGGTACATACCGAGGATGGGCGCGAGATAGATATTGCTGTCGAACTAAATATGAGCCGTGAGTTCTTTTCCGAGCAGCAGTTAAGCCTGCGTGCTGGTGATGCCCTCAAGGATCCACTGGTGGTCAATTTCAGTGGTTCCGCAGCCGAACTTACCGAGAGAAACTTCAGCTTTGATATCGATGCGGACGGCAGATCTGACCAGATTGCCTTTGTCGGCCCGGGCAGTGGTTTTCTGGCCCTGGACAAAAATGGTGATGGCGAGATCAATGATGGAAGTGAGCTGTTTGGTCCGGAAACCGGCAATGGCTTTGCTGATCTGGCCGTTTATGATGAAGATGGTAACGACTGGATCGATGAGAGTGACAGCATCTATGACCGGTTGCGGGTGTGGTCAAAAGACTCGGATGGAAATGACCAGCTGGTTGCCTTGGGGCAGCGTGGTGTCGGGGCCATATATCTGGGGCACATTGAGACGCCGTTTCTGCTCAAGGATGCAGCCAATGATACCCTGGGTGCCGTGCGTGATTCTGGGATCTTTCTGGAAGAGGATGGTGGTGTGGGTACCATCCAGCAGTTGGATCTTGTGGTTTAGCGTCCTGCCGGGAACGCTGCGCTTATCCCGGCCTACTGCACGGTTTGTAGGCTAGAATAAGCGATAGTGTTTCTGGCGATTAGCTGAGTGCCGGGAACGCTGTGCTTATCCCGGCCTACAGTCATGGTTTGTAGGCCAGAATAAGTGATAATGTTTCTGGCGACCTGCTACTCCAAGTCCATCTCGTTGATTGATGAAGGGTATTCCAACCCCCAATCTGGTTCATAAAACCCCGCCTTTAAATAGCGCTGAAAAGAGCTGTATTGCCAATCACAGGGTGATCTGCATAATCCGTGCTTAACTGGGTTGTAATGAATGTAATCCAGATATCTGATGAGATCCTCTTCGTTTCGAATAACATGCTCCCAAAAACGCGGTTGCCATACACTTTTTTCAGGATGTTTTTTACGAATCTTGCGGGAAAATGCCGTCTTGAGCATCTGCCAGCGGACCGAATAATTGCTGTCTCCCTCCGGCATGCGCCAGATGCAGTGGATATGATCTGGCATCACCGAGGCTGCGAGCAGATCAAATGACCGGCGCTTTTTCACGTAACGAAAAGCATCTCTCAGCAATTGCACATGATCTGGTGATTTGAAGATTGGGGTTCTGTTGTGGGTGACCGTGGTAAAGAAATAGTAATGGCCAGAAAGATAAATCCGTTTGTAGTTGCTCATGAGGAACTCCTTTTCCATTTATGGGCTTTAGCATATTTTGCCGGGAAAGCTGTGCTTATCCCGGCCTACTGTCATGGTTTGTAGGCCAGAATAAGCGATAGTGTTTCTGGCGACCAACTGAGTGCCGGGAACGCTGCGCTTATCCCGGCCTACTGCACGGTTTGTAGGTCAGAATAAGCGATAGTGTTTCTGGCGACCAACTGAGTGCGGGGAAAGCTGTGCTTATCCCGGCCTACTGTCATGGTTTGTAGGCCAGAATAAGTGATAGCGTTTCTGGCAACGCAATCGGCTTTGACCCTGAGCCGCTATTTTTTCATCTGCTCGATCTTGATGCGCCACTCAGCGGGTCCGGTCTGATGCACTGAGGTGCCCTTGCTGTCCACCGCCACGGTGACCGGCATATCCTCCACCTCAAACTCTCGGATTGCCTCCATGCCCAGGTCTTCGAATGCCACGATACGTGAGGAGCGGATCGCCTTGGATACCAGATAGGCGGCACCGCCCACTGCCATCAGGTAGGCCGCACCATGCTGCTTGATTGACTCAACGGTTGCGGGGCCGCGTTCTGCCTTGCCCACCATGCCGATGAGTCCGGCATCGGCTAGCATCATATCGGTGTATTTGTCCATACGGGTGGATGTGGTCGGGCCGGCTGGGCCTACTGCCTCGTCCCGTACTGGATCCACTGGTCCCACGTAGTAGATGAACCGGTTATGGAAGTCCACGCCATCCGGCAGGGGTTCACCCTTCTGCATAAGTTCCTGGATCCGCTTATGGGCGGCATCGCGTCCGGTGAGCAGCTTGCCCGAGAGTAGTATGCTTTCACCTGGCTGCCAGCTGGCGATCTCCTCTTTGGTGACGGTGTCCAGGTTTACCTTGCGTGAGCTACCGGATCCCTCCAGAGAGATCTCTGGCCAATCATCCAGTTTGGGTGGTTGTAGGTCGGCCGGGCCGCTTCCATCCAGGGTAAACTCTACATGGCGGGTGGCGGCGCAGTTTGGGATCATGGCCACCGGCAGGGAGGCGGCATGGGTTGGGTAGTCGTTGATCTTTATATCCAGTACGGTGGTGAGCCCGCCCAGACCCTGGGCGCCGATGCCGAGGGCGTTTACCTTTTCAAACAACTCCAGGCGCAGCTCTTCAACCCGGTTTTGCGCTCCGCGGGCCTGAAGCTCATGGATATCGATGTGCTCCATCAGGGACTCTTTGGCCAGCAGCATGGCCTTTTCAGCGGAGCCCCCAATACCGATGCCCAGCATCCCTGGTGGGCACCAGCCGGCACCCATCTGTGGCACTACATCCAACACCCAGTCCACCAGGCTGCCGGAGGGGTTGAGAACGGTGAATTTGGTCTTGTTTTCCGAACCGCCACCCTTGGCCGCCAGCTTTATCTCCAGTTTGTTGCCTGGGACTAGTTTGGTATGGATGACTGCAGGTGTGTTGTCTTTGGTGTTGGTGCGTGCCCCGGCAGGATCGGCAACTACCGATGCCCTCAGTACATTGTCTGGGTGATTGTAACCACGGCGTACACCTTCGTTAACCATATCCTCCAGACTCATATCTGAGTCAAACCTGAGGTCCATACCCACTTCCAGAAACACCACAACCATACCGGTATCCTGGCAGATCGGGCGCTTGCCCTCAGCGCACATCCTTGAGTTGACCAGGATCTGGGCCATGGCGTCTTTTGCTGCTGGTGACTCCTCCCGTTCCCAGGCTGCGGTCAAGGCCTGGATATAATCTGTGGGATGGTAGTAGGAGATATATTGCAGTCCATCTGCAATACTCTGGATCAGATCTTGTTGGCGTATTGTGGTCATAGTGTGGTTACCAATATTGTTTTAGGTTAATCCAGGGCTAGGGCACCGTGGTTTGCCTCTCTGTAAATATTAAACCCGTGCTATTATACTTCAAGGATCGGTCTGGGAAACGGCTTGTCAGAAAATAAGCGGGACTGCTGGCTCAAACTATGCGCAGTTGTACGCAATCCAATGTGGAAGAGTAGTAACTAGTGACGTCTGAATCAGATAAAACGGATCAGAATTGGCCCAAGGTGAGTGTCAGTGGGCTAGAGGCGGATATTGCGTATTTTGAGGCCAGGCTATCCATGCTGCAAGGAGACCTCTCGACGGTTCACCAGGAAGCTCAGGCCCGGGCCTACCAAGCGCTGGAATCCACCCTCATAGGGATGTTGCTTAAGCTGCGTATGCAGTCTGTCAAAAAGATCAAGAACAGCGATGACAAGAAACCTGATGCCGAGATTGATTAACCTTTAGTCCGCTTGATCAGGTCGTCTATCTCTTGCTCTGCTTTTAGCCAATCATCCTGCTGTGTACCACCCATGTAACTGCGTTTCTGTGCCAGATAGTAGGCGGCGGTGTGGATCATTGCGGTGCGCTGTTCACTGGTAATCATGGCTATCTTGGGTTTTTTGGATGCGGCTAGTTTGGTTTTTGCTGCCCGCTCTTTTTTGGCCTCTTTCTTGTTTGCCTTGCGTTCCTGTTTTGACATCTTGCTGCTGGATTTCTTGGCTGCCTTATCCTCTTTTTTGCTCTTTTGCTTCTTTTTGGCCATGGTGAAAACTCCTCCTGAAGTGATTAACGAATGTCTGGGCGTGGGCCGGCTGATTGAGGTTGCGTGGTAGAGCGACTTCGTGACGGCTACGTGCTGCTGCTGTTTTAGGCGGTGGTTGCTCTCCTTATCTGACTCCGCCCCATATGCCCAACCTGAGACGTTTTGCCTTATGCACAGCTTTTGAGTATAGACTGTTATCCCTAAGGGTTTGGAAATCTGGCTTATGTGTGGCCAGTCCCGCCTCCAGCAGGCGCAGGCTGACGTCACTGCCCCCCAGGAAAACCTTTCCCAGGGGATGGCCCCAACGATTTCTGATCTGGTATTCAACTGCCACCGGGCGCCCAGCAATCAGGGATGAGAGCTGTTTCCTGGCTGCGCGTCCCCATCTGGATTTCAGTGGTGGTGCCTGGATTCCCAGCAACTGGATGTCAATATGTTGGTTGTCACTGGTGGTGAGTACCAGCTTGTCGCCACTAATTATCCTGGAGGGGCGTCCGGATATGGACTCTGCTGCAATGGTTTGGGTCAGTAACAGCAGCAGCCAAAAGATTGATATCTGTCTACTTATCATCTGCCTCGGCCTGATCTTCCTGGCTGATACGGGTCATGGCTGCTGCCATGATACCGGTGGAAATGGTGATGATTCCCAGGCCGATCATCAGAATTACAAAGGTAAAGATTCTGCCGCCGACGGTTACCGGATAGATGTCGACGGCCGATAGATAGATGAACATCATGGCTGCCATCATACAGAGTGCCAGATCGGTCCTCACCAGTTGAAATGCCCGGTACATGCGGTCCAGGGCCCTGCTGTAACGTGCAAGCTTTAACATGCGTAGCAGATGCAGTAGACGGAAGATACGCAGGGTTCTGAGATCGAGGCCAACGGTCAGATAGAAGGGGAGTATGGCAATCAGATCAACAACGCCATAAAAGCTGAAAATAAATGTGCTCTTTTTATCCACAACAACTATTCGTAACAGGTACTCAATGCTAAAGATCGCGACGGTGATTATCTCAATTACCCTTAACAGATCATGGGTGCCCTGGCTGAGGTCGGGCAGTGTTTCCATTGAGAAGGATATGATTGAGATAATGATCAGTGTCTGGATGCAGAAACCAAACACCCTCCCGCCGGGTGAAGATGTATCTTCGATGATGGTCTTAACGCTTTGGAATAGTGGCATGCTGTATTGGGTCACTGGCACAGAATAAAGTTCATATTACTGCGTTTGTCAGAAGATTGCCCTGTTTGCTGTGGCTGCCATGAGTGATTATATGTCGCTGTTCTGACTGGTGGGTCACATGATTTGTAGTCGCAATGTAGTTATTACTAATCAATAGCTTAGCTGGGCTGTTCCCATGCCTACAGCCGCTAGTATCCACTGAACTCAAACGCTATCCCTTCAATTTGCTCATGTTGGTTTCCTGTTATATCAGGTTGGTTCAGTCAGGATTGTCTCAATAGCACTCACAACTGCTTCAGATTTCTGTGGATTTAGCGCATCGGAGTGGGGT
>JAAGZL010000351.1 GCA_024206335.1 Gammaproteobacteria bacterium | reverse complement strand
CTATCTGCATACTGATCATCTGGCTACACCAAGGAAAGCAACTAACGAGGCAGGGCAGGTGGTATGGCAGTGGGATAGTGAGGCGTTTGGGAATGCATTGCCGGTGAGTGCGGATGGTACTGAGGTTGATTTGCGATTTCCTGGACAACAATACGATGGCGAATCTGGGCTGTACTATAACTACTTTCGGTACTACGATCCCAGTACAGGCAGGTACATCACTTCAGACCCTATAGGGCTTGCGGGTGGGCATAATACTTATGGGTATGTTGGTGGGAATCCTGTAAGTAATGTTGATCCTGATGGTAAATTGTTTTGGCGTTTAGCCTTGGCAGGAGGACAGCAAGCTGGTAAAAGGTGGATTGCACCGGGAATCAATCGAGTCTTGCAAGTGACAATAGGTGTTCCTTCTTTAGGAATACTCATCTACGAAATTATCAATGAAGAAGCTGTACCAGATTTTCCTTCTGACTACGGTGAAGATGAATGTGGAAAGTGGGAATGCACTGGATATGGGCAGTATGAGCTCATTGGGGCAAATAAAACTGTTGTTCGTGGTGGTTACTTTGTAGCTTATGGAAAAATGGAATCCATTGCAGCTCACAATTGGAAGAAAAAAGTACAAGCTGCTGCACCAAGAGGGTATACTGCAAGACATATAAGGCCAAGATGTAAAAAGGTTCAATAATTATGAATGCAGCTAGATACTTAAATGTAGATTGTGTATTACATTCAGAAAAGAGCTTGGCCAAGTCACTATCGTCATTAAAAGATGATGTATTCATATTGTGGGATGAATCATTGAATGGTGGTAGCTTTATTGGACTTGAAACTAATCTTGTAGATACAAGTGGGCCAGAAGAAGATATTGCAGAGTTCTTGAGGTTGTTTGATTCACCGTCTTTACTAGAAGCTTTAAGTAAATGTCAGGAAAAAACTTTTGATATTGGCTTTGAAAGTGGTGATTCAGGCGATCTTGTAGATGTAATTATTAGTTCTGATATTGTGAATAAGATTTCTGAGTTAGGCTTCTCAATT
>JAAGZL010000350.1 GCA_024206335.1 Gammaproteobacteria bacterium | reverse complement strand
CAACTTATTAGAGATGCAACATTGTATAGTGAGGCTAAAAAATGAGAGGTTTGAAAAATAAAACGCTTTTTATTACCGGTTCCAGCAGGGGTATCGGTCGGGAGATTGCCTTACGATGCGCCAAAGAAGGGGCAAATATTGTAATAGCGGCCAAATCAGACAAGCCTCATCCTAAATTGCCGGGGACTATTCATTCTGTGGCAAAAGAGGTGGAGGAACTTGGCGGTAAAGCACTGGCAATCAAACTGGATGTCCGTGATGAAGATCTGGTGCAGACGGCGATGAAATCGGCGGCCAATCATTTTGGTGGTATTGACGCCCTGATTAACAATGCGGGTGCCATAAGCTTGAAGAATGTGGAGAATACGCCTGTTAAGCGGTTTGATTTGATCCATAATATTAATGAACGCGCTGTCTTACTGTGTTCCCAAGCGGCATTGCCTTACCTGAAACAGTCTGATAATGCTCACATTATAAGCCTGTCGCCACCGATCAATTTGGATCCTAAATGGCTGAAACCTTATATTCCTTATACCATTACCAAATATGGAATGACGTTATTGACGCTCGGCATGGCTGAAGAATTTCGCAATTATGGTATCGGGGTAAATGCACTATGGCCCCGGACGACGATAGCGACGGCT
>JAAGZL010000349.1 GCA_024206335.1 Gammaproteobacteria bacterium | reverse complement strand
TTTTCCGTTACACTTGGAGCCTGTGATTGTAGCGGCATCTATTCATTAATTCCCATAAATCGGCTATGGGGGGAATCATCCACTATTTGACGCCGTATTTACAGGATGCAGTACTAGTTCTGCCAGAGGCGTGTTCCCACTGAAAATGACGATCTCGAGGATGATGCCGTTACCGTCATTCCGTTGTGTAATCTCTGCCCGATGTAAATAGGCTTCTCTAGTACCGCTATAGGGGCCAGAATATCTATGGATATAGCTGCCATCTACATCTGCCTCAAACATCTCTCCAGAGTCGGGTAGTGAATGATAGCTCAGTGAATTAATCTTAACCGTAGTGGTCGTCTTTAGACCGGTCTCAGGCTGGATATATTCGCCACTAATTTCCAGCGCTTCGCCAATGATAGGACCGTTAACATCTGCCTTTATGAAGCCTTTAGATGAGGATACTCCGGGACGATATTCGCCCTGCTCCTTATCGAAATCATAAGGTAGCAAACTGACAACCGCTGAATATCTGTTAACGACTCTAACATCATTTATTAAATTAAAAATTTCCAATAACCCAACGTCCTGACTTGTCGCCGATAGAAGCCCAGAATTATGAAATGAGATATATAGTCCGTTAT
Organism: Gammaproteobacteria bacterium; assembly: GCA_024206335.1. GTDB lineage: Bacteria > Pseudomonadota > Gammaproteobacteria > Chromatiales > Chromatiaceae > JAAGZL01. The sequence goes on along the minus strand of JAAGZL010000349.1, from coordinate 407 downwards.
TTGCTTTTAAAGCTATAGATTTATCTTTTGTCACACAGCCTGTTTTATCTGGTTCAAGAATTGATAAAGTAAATCTTTCTGTATCACCTATCGTACTTTTACTTGCAACAATATTATCACCGCTATCAACTCCCAAATAGGTCCCCTGAGAAGTCAAAATACTTACATAATCACCGTCATTTATACATAAGCGGCTATTTTCGCCTCGGCCACTTGACGCACCAACAAGGGTAAATGTTTCGATCAAACCATCTTCATTATCATTACTTCGCAATACTACCTGTTGGTTGTAATCGATATGTACGTGACTATCCAGATAAGTTGTTAATGGGAAGTCGAATGTAAAACTGGTATGCCTATCATCCTCTGATGGCTCATAGCCAGACACATGTTCAAATGAAGTATGA
>JAAGZL010000348.1 GCA_024206335.1 Gammaproteobacteria bacterium | reverse complement strand
TGCTGCTGAAAGTGATCTTCTGCTTTATTAATTAAAGCTAAATCATACTTACCTGTAACTTTCCATAGACCTAATCTACATGTGATAGTGCAAGTGCTGCCATCCCTTTTGTAGATTGAGCATTTTTCTAACTCTGTTTCATTACTCATATATCACCATTCGCATTTACACCCTTAATAAGTCCTTTGTTTAGTTTTCCACAGAGGTATGAAATAGATTCAGGCGACATGGCGACATGGCCTATAGTCCTTGTTTTTGTGCTACTGCTAGAACGCCATTTTTTGTAATGCTCATTAAAACACGCATAGTATTTAAGTTGATTTTTATCAGCCCAATCAGCAACAAACCCATCCTTCTTATTCAATCTTATTGCGTGATTGTTGATTATTTCTTGTTGCTTACGTCTCTCTCCTGCTTCTGTTGCTTCTGTTTCGTGTTCTATGCCAAGTCTTTTCCAAGCAGTGTTAGACTTACCTGTCCCTGTTTTAGAATTAAGAGTTAAATACAAATCTCCACCCGTACACTCTAGCATCGGTTCTTCTTGTTCCTGTACTGTTTTTAGTTCTGCTT
>JAAGZL010000347.1 GCA_024206335.1 Gammaproteobacteria bacterium | reverse complement strand
TTGTTGTTGTTGTTGTATTGCTGTTGTGCTGTTGCTGTTGTTTTGTTGTTGTTGTTTTGTTGTTGTTATTTTGTTGTTGTTGTTTTGTTGCTGTTGTTTTGTTGTTGTTGTTTTGTTGTTGTAGTTTTGTTGTTGTAATTTTGTTGTTGTTGTTTTGTTGTTGTTGTTATGTTGTTGTAGTTTTGTTGTTGTTGTTTTGTTGTTGTTGTTTTGTTGTTGTTGGTTTGTTGTTGTTGTTTTGTTGTTGTTGTTTTGTTATTATTATTTTGTTGTTGTTGTTTTGTTGTTGTTGTTTTGTTGTTGTTGTTTTGTTGTTGTAGAGTTGTTTGGAAATATATTATATTTATTTTCTTGTTTTTATATTTGTTTTGTTGTTGTTGTTTTGTTGTTGTTGTTTTGTTGTTATTGTTTTGTTGTTGTTGTTTTGAAAGTTGTTTGGAAATATATACTTTTTTTTTTTTTTTTTATTGGTTTTGTTGTTGTAGTTTTGTTGTTGTGGTTTTGTTGTTGTTT
>JAAGZL010000346.1 GCA_024206335.1 Gammaproteobacteria bacterium | reverse complement strand
CCAAAAAACGTAAAAACTTTTTTTAGCAGCCACGCTGCTTTACATGTGGCATATGCCGTCTGTCGTCGTCTGTCTGTCTGTCGTCTGTCACACCCTTTTCGGGACTTTCCTGTTGGCGTGCGACGATGCCTCCGGAGTATGTTGTTACTGAGTAGAAAGGCTTGTAGGATGAACTTTTTTCGGCGTCAAAAGGTCAAAGGTCACCGTTTTTAGGGCGAAAAACGTCAAAATCGGGCGAAAAACGTCGAATCTTGCGCATTAACTCAAAAAGTGCTTGATTAATCTTCAAACCATTGTACACACTTATTCAGTTGATCATGATGGGTAACTGATTAGATTTTCAGCCCCGAGTGTTAAAAAATGACCGTTTTTAGGGCGAAAAACGTCAAAATCTTGCGAAAAACGTCGAATCTTGCGCATTTACTGAAAAAGTACTTGACTAATTGTCAAGCCATTTTACATGCTTATTCTATAGGTCATGATGAGTAACTGATTAGATTTTCAGCCCTGAATATCAAAAACTGAATTTCTGAGAATTATTTAAAAACACATTTTTTGAAATTTTCTCGTATCTTGCACGTTGACTCAAAAAGTAATTGATCGATCATCAAGTGAGTGTACATGCATATTCTGCATGCCATGGTGGGTTACTGATTAGATTTTCAGCCCCTTATATCAAAAACTGAATTTCTCAGAATTTTTTGAAAAAGTTATTTGTCTGTTGCTGATCAGCTGACATAAGCTGGCGTGCGAAGCAGAGCCAGCGTTGTCAGCAACGACCCCTCCCTGTGCCCTGGCGCCATTTCACGCGTGTTTCTGTTGACTTTCTGTTGATAAATCAT
>JAAGZL010000345.1 GCA_024206335.1 Gammaproteobacteria bacterium | reverse complement strand
CACAATTTTGCAAAACAAAGGTAGAGGCCCCCCTTTGCTAACTGCATCAGCACCGTAATATTAATTTAACTCTGGAAGATAAGATAATTCATGCTGGAATTGTGTCGGCAGAGGACCTGCCAACTGATTTTTCTAGGATCAAGGGCTTTGTTGAACACTCTTATGGCCTTGCTGTCGCTATCGTCGATCGCCTTGCTGCTGTGATTGGCACGCAGGCTCCAGTCGCTGTTATTGATAATATTGCGCGCTACTTCAGCAAGCTTGGCCAGGTCGCTGTGGTTGTCTTGCGGGTTTTCCTGCAGGCTTTTTAGAATAAAAGGTGGCACATAAATAGCCCCGTTTAATACCAGCTGCAGGGCATCACTGATTTCTTCCGGGTCGAGTGTCATGGGTAAATAGCCACTGGCACCCTGGTTAAGGCAGTTGCGAATAATAGCCGGCTCTTCATGGCCTAAAATAATAACCACCGGGGTTGCGGCGGCGAGCTGCTTGAGTGTTTGCAATAACTCCAGGCCTGTACAGTCGGGGAGGCTGTAATCAAAAATGGCCAGGTCGTACTCCTTGTCGTTAAACAGGGCTTTTGCCTCTTGGCCATTGCCGGCCTGGACAATGGATACATCGCTGGCCAGCTTTTTCAGTAGCAGGGTTAAGCCATCGCTGAAGAGTTTGTGGTCGTCTACTAGTAACAGTTCCATAATATTACTTGTTACTTAGTTGTCGGGGGTGCTGACGGGTAGTTCGCCGCCGATTAAAAAGCTGTGCAAGAAGGCCAGCAGAGTCTTCTCGTTTTTGCAGTTGCTGCGATTGTCTGACGATTGTTTGCCGCTGCCCTGACAGGCGGTAAATACGGTTTTGAAAACATTGTCAAAGCGTCGGGCCTTTTGGTGGTTTTGCTGATCAATAATCGATTGAGTGCCGGTGCCTGACTGGTCGACCTAAATTTGCAGGCTATTGGCGAGTTTATCCTCCAGGCCTTCCACGATCAGCGGGGGCAGAGGGGGTGTCGGGGCAGGGGCGCTGCCCCGCAGTAACATGCTGCGGGCATCGCTGGCGCTGAGGCTGGCGCCGTTAGTATTGTCCACACCATCCAGTGTGATAGTGCCGCTGCTGCCACCGCCACTGTCGGTACTGCTAATGCTGACGTTGCTGTTGAGCAGGACATAGCGGTTGTTGCCGGCGCTGAGGCTGGCTGCACCCAGGGCGTCGATAAGTGGCTGTCACAAAATAACTTGAGCTTCTTGTGATTTAACGTTTTCCGGTTTAATCGTATAATGCCATTCACCATGGAATTTATTTTTACTTATCCTTAGATTTTCCATTTCGTAATTTGTTACTTTCTTTCCTTTGATATAGGTCTTTTTGTCTAATCGTGCTTTTACTACTAGACCTGTTTTAGTTGTTGTTGAGGCAATTAAATTAATGATCACT
>JAAGZL010000031.1 GCA_024206335.1 Gammaproteobacteria bacterium | reverse complement strand
ACCGCGTGCAGCTCGGACACGATGGTTCTACTGGTGGCGAGGCGGAGCCTTGGCGTAAGATAGAATTCTAACGGGATATCGTAGGAACTACCCTGTGAACGGTTACAAAACCCTGATTATCGACTCGATCCTGCTGCATCCCTGGACCACTCTGTTGACAGCATTGATTGTCACCTTGCTACTGGGATCCGGGATCTGGCACTTGCGGTTCGATATGTCCACCGAGCGCCTACTACTGGGGGACGGCGTGGCCTTGCAAACCCTAGAGCGGTTCCGTCATGACTTTGGTAACGATGATTTGCTGGTGGTGGCAGTACAGGATCAGCGTACCTTCTCTCACCCCGGGGCCTATACACGGCTGAAAGAACTCACCGAGCGCCTCAGCGCCTTGCCTGGGGTTGAGGAGGTGGTTGGCCTGGCCGACATACCCATGCCAAGGCTTTCCAACCAGTTCAAACGCGCAGGCAGGCCCAAGGCCCTTGCTGAGCTGGGTAAAAGGCTAGTGCAAGATATTCTAGTCTCCAACGACGGCACCGTGACCGCAATCCATATCAATCCCTCCATGGGGCTGGACGACAATGCACTGATCGCCCTAGTGGGATCCATCGAAGAGCTCGGCCAACAATGGGCCAATGATTTTTACCTGGTTGGCACCCCCTCCATAAAAAAGAGCATGATGGATGCTGTGGTGAAGGACACCCTGAATGTGACCATCATTGTCGTACTGCTGGTGGTGGTGGTACTGGGTTATCTGTTTCGTGACCCCTGGTCTGTACTGGTACCACTGGCCACCATTATGTTGTCTCTTATTGCAGTGACTGGCTTCATGGGTTTTCTCGGCATCCCCCTCAATAGCTGGACCGCGCTGATCGCGCCACTGCTGTTCGTCATCGGTATCGCTGGGCTAGTGCACATCCTGGCCAACTACAAGGGCCAGTGCTCCAAACACCACCAGCCCCTTGCGGCGCTTCAATACGCACTCCAGGGAAACCTGATCCCATGTCTATTGGCCAGCGTTACCACCATGCTGGGTTTCCTGTCGCTCACCCTGGGAGAGGCCCCGGTATTTTGGGGGTTTGGGGTGAGCGCCGCCTTTGGGGTGGGCGCCGCCTTCATCCTCTCCATCACCTTCATGCCCGCAGCTATCATACTGCTGCCCAGGCTATCGAGTGGGCTCTGCGACCCCATTAAGGTAAAGATGCCCTCAATTTCTGTACTGAGGACAGCCATCGGCAAGGGGGCTTACCTGATCATGGGGGTCACGGTACTCCTCTGTGCTGTGGCTGCTTATGGAGTCAGCCGCATATCGGTGGATACTGACATACTCAATATGTTCAAGAATGACCATCCAGTCTCTGTGGCCCATAGCTTTGTCGAACAGCATTTGGCCGGCAATGCGCGCCTGGAAATGATGGTGGAGGGTCAGCCAGGTCAGTTAAAATCCCTCGAGGCGCTGATATCCATAGACAATTTTCAACGCGCTCTGGACCAGCATCCCCTGGTCCTACGCACCATCTCTCTGGTCGACATCATGAAAGACGTCAACACCTACTGGGCCAGTGACGGTGGGCGCAGCGGCCTGCCCAACGCCCGCTTCTCAGCTACAGACTGGTCCAGGTTGGCCAAGTTTGAGGATAAGGAGAAGGTCCTATCAAGGCTGATCAACCTAGATTACTCCAGGGCCCGTATCACGGTGCTCACCAAGGTCTCAGACACCCAGGATACCAAGGTGATGATGGGCGATCTCAGCCGTGCCAGCGAGCGCTTCTTCAATGGCGAGCTCATAGGCCAAGTCACCGGCTCCATGGCCGTCTACGCCAAGGCCATCGGACGCCTGGTCAATCAGCAAATCCTCTCGTTCCTGGGCGCCTGCGTCACGATCTTCCTGACCATCGCACTGGTGTTCCGCTCCCTCGGGGTTGGTCTCTTCAGCATCATACCAAATATGCTTACGGTGCTGACCGTGTTCGGGGTGATGGGGTTAAGTATGGTGCGGCTGGATTTTTTTAATGTCATGACCGCCTCCATTGCACTCGGCATCGCGGTAGATCATGCCATCCACTTAATGGCCCGTTTTCAGCGCCGACTCGGGCAAGGTAACAGCATACCCAAGGCGGTCTGGCGCAGCCTTAATGAGGTACAGACTCCAGTCATCACCACCTCTCTGATCATCGGCTTGGGGTTCTTGGGAGTTGCGCTCTCATCTTCTCTGGGTGGCACTGAACGCTTCGCCCTGTTCACGGCTCTGGCCATAGGCGTATCCATGCTTGCAACACTATTTGTCTTGCCGGTACTACTCTTGCGGTTATGGCAGGACCAAGGAAGCAACAACGAAACTCAATAGAGCCTGTTTTCAACACAAAAACCAGATCAGAGAGCAATTATTTCTAACTTATACTAAATCCCTAACAAATACACACCACACTCTATCTTTAATATTTGATCTACCCAGACGACCTAATCGCGCCTGTAGTTAAAAATACGAATAGCCAAGCTCCAACTCATAATTTTAGAGATTTATATATCTCTTACAAGGTTGTATTATCTATTCGATTTTTTAAAAAACTCACGACATTCTCCCTGCCAAATCTCAACAGCTTCCCCTAACTCTGTATACAACGTATGAGCCTCTATAAGTGAATCTTTACCACCTTGCGCATTGGCCTTGCAACTTGACCACTTATATTCATATGGATGATCTATCATTTCCGCTCATATGGGATCGAGCTCAATATAACGCATGCATATCAATAAATAATAATCACTATCAAGTAAGACTTGATTTGTACTATCTTTACCAGGAAGTGTCACAGTTCATTTATATATCATAATTAATATAGTAAACATAACAACTGGCCAATGCCTGCATCATTTGCGAGGCCCCATACTCACGTTATTAGAGTAACCAGCAAGTGAACACGGTCAGTCATAAAAAACATATGCACGGATGCGACAATTATATTCTATAGCAAAATAATATTGATCATTCAGTTAACGACGACAGCCCTCTTCAGCATACAAACATGATTCATGGGTATTCCCATGCTGGTGCATTCCAATCAGGTTAAATCCTGGCTTGTGTGGCATCATTAACCTTCGTGCTAATATCAACAAGTGATATTTTTACTTGGTAATTCTCTGCTGAACTAACCATGGCAACATTAGCCTTTATATATATTAGAAACCGGGCTCTTTGACCAGAATTTTTTCACTAGATGATTACTTTTCCACGCAGAATATTGCTGCTTACACAGCGGTAATAGGGGCGCTTTCCAATGAGACTAGGCTTTCCATGGTAGTATACGTAATGCCGAATTTGATTGATTAGTTGAATTTGGCGGGGTAGTCTGTTTTTGGCAAGCTATGGGTAGGTAACATACTTATCAAAATGGATAAAAATAGCGATAATTGTTAACTCATGCGACGTTAATTAATGAGAATACTCTACTTACTCAAATTATACCCAAAAATCTCTGAGAAGTTCATTTTGGACGAAATGGTAGCAGTTCAGAATCAGGGGCATATCGTACACATTATTGCTATGCGCAACCCCCAAGAGGAAATCTGCCACCAGGATGTAAATCAATTTCCTGCGCAGTATTTTGCAGACCTGACTATGAAAGGTGTAATGACTTGCATATCAAATACACTGTAACTTGGGAATATCTTTCTCATTCACCACCCATGCATATGATCTATACAAAAAAGTACATAAAGATCTAAGTGACTGGTGTTCTTCTGCCCAAAGCATATTCACCATCTCCAAGCACAACAAATACCACATGATTGACAACCTTGGCATTGCCCCTCACAAGATTCATATCATACACTGTGGAGTTTTTCTGGATAGGCTCAAACCTAAACACTATTCGAATCAACCTTTTCGAGTTAAATGACCTCCGGCATAGCCGGAGGCTTATTGGATGACGCCCTCAAAGGGCTCAAGTAAGCGCCCAAGGCGCTAATATTGTCCAAACCGCAATTGATCTTGCCGTTCATCCGCTTTTTCTTGGCTTCGGATATATT
>JAAGZL010000344.1 GCA_024206335.1 Gammaproteobacteria bacterium | reverse complement strand
AGGGTTAGGGTTAGGGTTAGGGTTAGGGTTAGGGTTAGGGTTAGGGTTAGGGTTAGGGTTAGGGTTAGGGTTAGGGTTAGGGTTAGGGTTAGGGTTAGGGTTAGGGTTAGGGTTAGGGTTAGGGTTAGGGTTAGGGAGCGTTCACAAAGGACGTCACCCAGCAAGGGGGGAGGGGGGGTTTGTAAAAAAGGACACAGGGTGACAGGGGGGAGGGGGGGGTTTCTGTCAAAGGGACGTCACCCAAACCACTTTCTATTTGTATCGTGGTACTTGTATTTGTGTAGAACAATCGACACATTGACACAATATTATGGAGCGGTCAGTTTTTTTTAACACTATCATTTTCCCTGCATTGTTGTTTGTAATTTTAACATTTAAATGTAATAAGCTTATTATGAAGTAGTAATTTATTATAGTAGATTAGCTAAACCCAAACTATCATTTAATTAATCTTGTATCATTTAATCTTGTATCATTAAATCTTGTATCATTTAATTAATCTTGTATAATTAGTCTAGAATAATTTTCAAATTCGCATATTTAAGATGGGGGGGTCTCAAGTTCAGCTAAAAAAGGGACGTCCTTTAGGGGGGGGGGTTCTGAAAAGTGACACTGGGTGACAGAGGGGGGGGAGGGGGTATAAAAAGGTCAAATTTGGGGTGACGTCCTTTGTGAACGCTCCCTAACTGAACTATTTAAAATCATGAAATATAGGTTATCAATCTCACTTTACTCATTATTTACTAGGTCTGAAACTAGAATCAACCGTTTTAAAACCCCTAAACCAACACACAATTTTGTTTATAAATCATCCTGGTTATGGAACAAATATTTGGAAACTGATAACGTGCTTGACTTTGTAGCAATCTCTTGTAGCTCTCTTAAATCACGTCTAAAAATATCTCTCCTAGAAGCACAGAACAGGTATTTTGATAGATGGCATAGGGACAATTTCCAAGAATTTGGACCGTTGATTTTCGATTTTGCAACTTTTACAAAAAACAAACACAATAAAGCAATAAAGCAAACAAAACATCATCGTTCTAAAATTAGTACAATTAGGTAAACACTTTTAAAACCAAAATATTCTTTTGGCATACCCTAGTTCCATTATGAGTTGTATTAAGGATAAGTAGATATTGTAGACTTTTGCTGTAAACTAAGAGAATTAAGATTGAAAAAATTAATTGCAGCTAATATATAGTAATGACCTGAACTTTTTCTTGAAAGGTGGTGACATTATTATTATTAAACTACACACTACTTGTTACTAATTGTGATCACTACTGCAACACACTTGCAATTTTGCTGGTGTTAATTTAAGAATTTAAATGGCAACTGAATAGACAGACCGCGGTGAATGCTAGAACTGTCCGACTCTTCCAGGTTAATATTAATAGCTCTAGGTATAATGCTGCAGCATGGCTGCATGGTCAGAGCATGACACTGTAAACTAATCAAAATATTTACTAATCAAACACCCAATTAACGAGTTCAACCAAACTAGACATCCATAATACTAATTGCAATTACTAATCATGAATCAAAAGTAATAGGTCATATTAAATGGTTGGCAAGCCGAGCACAGCATGCTTTCAATAACATGCCAGCGAGCGCGCACAACTAGACTTCTTGTTGTGTGTGTGGTTTGCTAACCATTTCTCGTGGTTGGCCGATCATAAATCGAATAAAGTTAGGTACTGTACATTCTAAATCTTATTAATACTAGCTTATTGTATGTATTAAATTCAATAGTTGCTGCTTGAATGCTTTGAGTAGTCCAAGGGCACAAAGAAGTGTTAAACAATTGTGTCCATCTTCCAGCTACAGGATCAATACATTTGGATGGTTTACTCTGTCCGT
>JAAGZL010000343.1 GCA_024206335.1 Gammaproteobacteria bacterium | reverse complement strand
GTAAAGCACTTATTTTCATTACTTTCTCCCTGTATACAACTCTAGATTGTATTCGTTATGTTCACTTTGCGAAGGTCCAACCACGTAGTGGTGAGGCAACCTAACCTTGTTATAAGCTTTTTGCATGTGACTTTTCCCGTGGGTATAGGAAGCATAAAGCACCCCATCTCAAGAAGCCAGCTGTCCTGATGGCGTTTTCTGCAGTCAATGGTGAGCGATTTGTTTAGGTGGAAATTTTATTTCTGAATCTAAGGGGTCAGGTCTATCATTTAGCCTGATCCTCTGCTAGGCCAGCACAATGTCACAACCATTACGCCTGGAATTTCCTGATGCGCTGTATCACATCACTTCGCGAGGTGATCCGAAATCAAGGAGTCTGAGGTTCCCCCAATAAAACGGACAAAATTATTGAGGGGCATATCGCCGCTCAAACTCAACTGGACTGATATTGCCCAGAAATGAATGCCGTCGCCGGCGATTGTAAAACACTTCGATATATTCAAACAGGCTTTGCCT
>JAAGZL010000342.1 GCA_024206335.1 Gammaproteobacteria bacterium | reverse complement strand
GCATGCCAGCCTGGGCAGAATGACACCTGATCAGGTATATTATGACCTACCTTCGGGACTGCCTTTAGCAGCATGAAACAGACTCAGGGATATCACTTATAAAAGCTGATTGACTGTGTCAGTGATGGGGTCCACTTCTGGGCGTAGAAAACCATCTTTTACTAACATGTGTCGCGGCGCAGAACGGCTTCCGGTCCACACACTTCCGGTAATACAAACCACTTTTTTGTTTCCGGGAATATTCATAAAACTCAGATATATATGTGAAATGAAAGAAGAAACTATCACACCTGCGTCTCATCAATCACTATAATCCGATATAATAGCTTTGTGAACACCCTATTGGCGCCAGTTGCATAAGAGTATTGGTGTTTTTATGAACGGCGGCTCAGTATCGTTGAGTGACCTATCTCAAATATCCCCTTTGTGCCATTGAGTGACCAATTGAAACATTGTGTTGCCTGGCATAGATGACTGGAAACGACACACTAGATACTATTTGAACAGCAACCTACAGTTAGTCATCTCTTATAGGCTGTGAGATTGTAAATGAAGTAACTAACCTTGGGTTCACTAATCTGCGAATACTTGTTTCAGCAGATCCGTTGTTCTAGCCACTGGGTTTTGCCGAATCTTTTTCTCTTCAGCTGCCAGCTTCAGGAATAGTCCATCCAGTGTCTTGTCGGTCACATAGTCATCCAGATCTATTGATCCAGTACTTAAAAAGCCGCCCAAGGTCTTATCCGCTCTTTTCTTTAGCCCTTTATAGGCTGCTGTAGCCCCGGCCTTACTGGTCGCTTTGGCTACAATAGGCTTGATGGTGGCATGCAATGAACCACCTGCACGTCTTTGTAAAAACTTGGAAGCAGCATCATTACCACCGTTAAGAATTCCATGCACATCCTGCATAGTCATACCGGCAACTGTTTGTTTGACTATGGCCAGCGTCTTTGGAATAGCCTCTTCTGCCGCCTGATTAACGGTGGTCTCGAATTGGTCCACATATTTACCCTGTCCTAGTGAACGCAAGCCACGGCCGACAGATTTTAGCGTTCCAGGAAGTTGTATGCGTACGGATGAGTCGTTCAGAAAGCCGCCTCTAGCACTTAGAATGGCTATGGCGCGCTCTGCACCAATACTCAAGGCCTGTTTGAGTCCAGCATTAATACGCGATTCAGACAATCCTGACGAAGATGACTGGGCGCTATTGCCCTTATTGAGTATGGTATCAGCCTGTTTGAGCCAATCATTAAGACCGGCAACGGCAACAGTGGAAGCCAATCCCAACACGCATGCTGAAATCAAACCAAGGTAAACTGCTTTCCTGCGCATATATCTTCTCTCTATTTGGAGTGATTACCCAAAAGGAACTCAAATTAGCCCTCTGAAGAACCGAGTTTGCATCCAAATAGTGTTGATAGCAAGACACATTATTCTGTAACTGGTTGATACCATGTGAAATGGTGGTTCGGATAATAAATGGCGGTTCATGGCACACACCAGAAGTTGAAGCTAAATTCCTTAGAGTCCGTTTTGTGCCGGAAAGAGACTTGTCCTCATCTAACCAACTGCGACTCCCTCGTGTCGATTTCAGGTGCTCATTCCTAGATTTATGTATTTCTACAATCGTATTGATATGTTGAGAAATATGTGTGTACACGTCCAAATGCATTTAGGCTTTAGACTCGGTAACTAACAGCCTGTGCCAATGTCCCAAAAAACCGGGTCAGAGAGCAATTCTTCCTAATATACTAAAGGGAACCTCTAAAAACCTCCCCAAATCTGCGACAATAGTAACCAATTCAACCAGCCATTGAAAAAAAGCCATGCAGCCTAGTTTTTTTGACCATCAAGACCGACTTGAACTCCTTGAGCAACTTGGAGACCCATTGCCCAAGCTGGAACGTACAGTAAATTGGGATGCTTTTCGAGAGTTGCTTGGCTCAGTTTACAAAAACAGTGATCCGAGTAAAGGTGGGCGTCCACCTTATGATGCGGTACTGATGTTCAAGGTGTTAGTCCTACAGCATTTGTACAATCTTTCCGATGACCAGACAGAGTTTCAAATACGGGATCGCTATAGCTTTTGTCATTTTCTAGGGCTGAGTCCGGAAGGCAAGGTGCCAGATGCCAAAACGATCTGGGTATATCGTGAGCGCCTGAAGGAACTGGATCTTGTTGATAAACTTTTTTCAGAGCTGTTGATCCAAATTGATGCGGCTGGTTTTAGTGCTTGTAAGGGGCAGATCGTAGATGCTGCCATCGTTCCAGTACCCAAGCAACGCAATACGCGAGAAGAAAATAGGCAGGTCAAAGCCGAGGATAGCCCTGTGACATGGAGTGATAATAAGCGCTGTCAGAAGGACGTTGAAGCCCGCTGGACCAAGAAGCATGGCAAAACCCACTATGGGTACAAAAATCACATCAGCATAGACCAACAGCACAAGGTCATTCGCAAGTATGCAGTAACATCAGCCGAAGTTCACGATAGCCAGGTTTTTGAGGAACTGCTAGATGAGAACAATAGTAATGGCAGTGTCTGGGCTGATTCTGCTTATCGTAGTGCAGAACTGGAAGCTGCTTTGTCGGATGCGAATTACCGCAGCCACATTCATCGCAAGTCGACACGTAAACGTCCCCTGAATGAACGAGAGCAAAGGGCAAACACAAAGCGATCAAAAGTACGGGCTCGAGTTGAGCATGTATTTGCTCAGCAGGCCAATCGACTGGTGCGCAGCATCGGACAGGCCAGGGCCGGTGTGAAGATTGGCATGATGAATTTAGTGTACAACACGCGCCGTTTGGTGTGGCTGGCCGGATGAAGGGGGCATGATTATGGATATTGTTAGAGAAATTAGTGTAAAGATGCAAGGCTCTACATGTTCGCTAGAGACTAGCAGTCCTTGTTGGGGTTTTTAGAAGTTCCCTAAATACCAAGAACCAACTCATGAGTTGCGTCGATCGATTGATATCGCAGCCGAAAAGAGACTTACCTACATTTAACCATCAACGACTGCTTCGTGTCGATTTCTGTCGCTCATCCAATATCATCCCGCAAGATATATGTTAGATTTCTGTATGCCTCCAATCATATGGATATGTTGAGAACTATAGTGTGTACGCGTCCAAATGCATTTAGGCCTTAGACTCCGTAACCAACAGCCTGTGCCAATGCCCCAAATAACTGCTCCAGGCGGAGGTGGCCATCTTGCGGCCATTCTCTCCCCATTTGCCCAATTGCTGTACGGGTAGTGATAACAGTGCCTGATACAAAGCCTGGGTGTCTTCTGCAGGAATTGTCAGGCCGCACTCCTTTGCCTGTTCAGGTAAACCGTCAACATCCGTGACCAGCACCGGCTTGCCGGCTGCCTTGGCTTCAAGGCATACCAGGCCAAATGGCTCAAAACGGGATGGGATCACGATCAAATCACAGCGTTCTAGAAAGGCCGGTACGTCAGTAATCGAGCCACACATAGTGACCTGTTCTACCCCCTTGGCCAGGGCTTGCAGTTCATTCTTCTGGACGCCATCACCGGCCAGTAACAGGTGATATTTTGACTTGGGTAGTTTGGATATGGCCTTAAGCAGCAGATCAAACCCTTTTTGTGAATCAAAGCGGCCGTAGGCTCCTAGAATAATCTGCTTGGCAGCAGCCTTTGCTTTCACCTTAAAAAATGGCTCCAGCTTACGGCTTTGGGGGATTATCCGGAGTCTTTTTTTGGAAATCACTCCGGCTTTGGCCAACCAGTTTCCCTGGCCTTTGGAAACCGCTATTACTCTATTCGCCAGCCAGTAGTTTAAGCGCAGCATAAGTCTGAATCTTGCCACTGATGGCACTGATTTTTCAAAGCAGGCTGTATAGTGGTGTTCCTGGATCAGGATGCTTGCCCCTGGATTAAGCAATTTCAACATAAGCATGCCGGGTAAGGTGCGCCAATTACAGGCGTAGTGCTGCATGACAATGCTGGCGTTATATGGCTTGCGCCACCAGGATGCTGGGTTTACGTTTATAAATTTAAAATCAAAATCCTTTGTAAGGGTGGATTGACTCAAGCTGTCCACTACAGATTTGATTCCACCCATATCTGTGTCATTTAACAGATGAACTACCTTTGGTTTGGTGTTTCTATTGGCGCTCTTTAGATGTGAAAGCAACCACCACTTTATCCACCGCAGTGGTCTCATTCTGGTGCGTCTGTCTGCCAGTAATGATCTGGCCAGTTGTGGTCGCCCAGCCCGTATGTTCAGTTGCGCAACATGTAATAGATGTCCGGCGATGTAGTCGGCAACCGAAGTTCGCTTGTCGTTGGGTATTTGGTTGTTATCCAATTGATGCTGTAACCGTTTACTGTATGGTAACTCCTGATCGGGAATGCTCTCTACGCTCACCCGGTTACTTGCAGCCTGCATATAGTGCATGCTTCTACAGGGATCAATCGCAATGGGGTATTTCAGCCCAATTCGTGCCCACAGATCCTGATCTTCACCCTGCTTCTGGTCTTCGGGGAACAGACCAACTTGTCGCAAAACTCTATGTGGGATGCAAATGCATGATGACATAAGCGGTAAATCGCCTCGTGCAGCCACTGCAAAATAGTCTGTAATCAGCATTGGCTTATCTTGTATGCCATGAATCTGTGCTGGCCGCTGTTTGTTTCCATCGACAAAAGTGTAAGCGGTTGTGTAGGCCCCTGCCTGAGGGAATTTGTGAATCAATGCTCTGATTCTGGTGAGAAAGTCTTGTCTCCACAGGTCATCGGCATCAATAAATGCAATAAATTCGTGCCCGGCTTCTTGAATGCCGTGGTTTCTGGCAGCCGATACCCCCGCGTTCTCCTGGTGTATTATGCGGATGCGCGGGTCACTGATGTTCTGAACGATCTGCAGGCTGTCATCAGTAGAACCGTCATCTATGATCAGTAGCTCGAAGTTGGACTCTGTTTGGCGGAGTACGGAATTGACACTGGCCCCAACTTCGCTGGCCTTGTTGTATAGGGGCATGATAATTGAAAACATCGTAATGTCCTTTATTTCGTTGTGTCTGTTTGTTTGGTTAGATAACTCTTTGTTACCCACACCGTATAAGCAGGTAGGGCCAACATGTGAATCAGCAATATGGCTACGGAAACTCCAACTATGCCCCAGGGGAGGGCGGCGAATATTCCTGCTATGAATAGCAGGCTGAATAGAATGCTCCAGTAAAAGTCGACCTTTGGCTGGTTTAATACCCGCATTACCTCTGAGGCACTTTCACCAAACGGCCTTGGTATGGCCGACAGGCAGAGCAGGAGTAGTACCGGGATTGCCGGTATCCATTTCTCTCCAAAAACCATTGGTACATACCATGGGGCCAGCAGACTCTGTAGGAGAATTATCGGGATCAGGATCCAGGTGATGGTCTTTAGTGCATGTAAGAATTTATCCCGCAGCAGATTTACGTTGTTCTGTACTTCGCATAGGTGTGGGAACAGGGCAATGTTAAAGGCCCTGGTTAGAGACAGGCTGATCCCAAGGCCGGCGTTGCGGGCAAAGAAGTAGATACCCAGGGCCTCAATCCCGAGAAAAGTACCAATGATCAGGTTGTCCATGTGCAGGCGTATGGTTTTCAATAGCTCAACACCCAACACATGTTTGCCAAAGTGTAGAATTTCTTGCCAATGGGCATAGCCACCGCTGGAATTGAACTTCCAGCGCTGGTTCATTATGGTGCCTATAACCCATACCGGGGCCACCAGCAGTTTGGGAATAACCACAGACCATGCCCCCAGCCCCAATACGGCCAGTAGTGCGGTCAGCAAGTTATCGATGGTGACCTGGGTGCCTGCTACCAGCGCTGTGACCTTCAGGCGGTTTTGACGTTGAATCAGGAAAGTCTGCACCAGGGCTATGGGCATCATTAGATATACGACGGCCAGAAGCATGATCATCCACACCAGATCCGGCTGTTGGTAAAATGATGCGATGGGGAAAGCGAGCAGGCACTGCACTACAAACAGACTGCCACAAACTATCCAGTTGAGCCTGTATGCTGTATTGCATACCGCTTCCAATTGATCTTCCGGCACCTGGATAATCTTTGCGCCAATGCCGTTCTCGTTGAATACCCTGACCAGTTCATGGACTGTCATAGCCAGGGCCGCTACACCGAACTGCTCCAGGGTGAGATAGCGGGCTAAAACCACTGCGGTCAGCAAGCGAGACACCCTTGCCATCAACTCGGACATCCCTATCCAACTGGTATTGCGGATAAAACGGTTGGCAAGGATATTGTCTAGCAAATACTCTTTAGCGTATGCAATCATGATTATTGAGTCCTTGCCGTTCTGATCTATGGCTGGTTAGCCGATTGGTTGTTTGTCACCATGTCTGGATAGAAACGTATCTTGTACCTATGTTTGGTTGCTGGATTGGCGGCTCAGAGAAGAGGCTATCTCAATAAATAGCATTTCTATGCGCTGGTAAATTGTGCTGGGTAGTATGCTAAGCAACCAGGAGCAGCAAAGGGTGATTGCAGTACGCCTCGGCTCCTCAAGCATGATTCTGAAATCAGTTCGAATGGCCCTGTGAATCATCCTGGTGGCAATCTCTGCATTGCGTGATCGGATCGCCCTGCGTGCCAGATAACGCAATTGGTAAGCCCTGGCGCGATTGATCCACTGCCCAATAAACTCTGGTGCATAGCCGCGGGCCTTTTCAACGGCGTGGTTCCAGTTTCCATATTGAGCATCTAGATTTGCTGAAAGACCCCCAGCGTTTATGCGGTACCAGGTAAGAGGAAGACCGATGCCTTCAAATTTCCAATCTGTGGTCAGTGCGATTCTGGTCCAACACTCGATATCTTCAGACTGACGAAAGAGCTCATCAAAATAGAAGTCCTCATTGGTTCCATACAGTCTGGATGTGTAACTAATTTCATTGAAAACTTCACGCCGAATTACCGGTGCAGATCCATTGCCAATTGGATTGCGGCATAAGATATCGATTGCGGTTATACCAATCAGTTTTGGTTTTTGGGTCATCCCCATTGGATTGCCGTCATCATCCATAAGATAAGATTGGCTGTAACTGATGCCTACTTTTGAATCTCGACTCAGGTGGTTGACATGATGTTTCAACTTCTCTGGCTGCCATCGATCGTCTGCATCAAGAAATGCCAGATAGTGTCCACGGGCGTTGCGAATGCCTGTATTACGTGCGCCTGCCAAACCACGGTTGCTCTGGGTGATTATGCGGATTCGTGGGTCGCTGAATTGCTGGCAGATTTTCAGTGAACTGTCTGTTGAGCCGTCATTAATTATTAATATCTCGTAGTCGCTATAGGTTTGATTAAGAACACATTGAATAGCGTCCTTGATATAAGCCTCAGCGTTATACATTGGAATGATTACTGAAACATAAATCATGGCGGCCCTCGCATTGTTTTAAAAAGATTGTGTTTACAGTTCTGCAGAATGCGTGCCACTCCCGTTAAGTGTTGATTTATTGTGATGTTCGCATGTATGAGCCGTGAATAATCGCAAGACGCTACGCAATATGCATATGTAAATGCAAAATAGTAGTAGTGGAAACTTTGGAGTCAGCAGTTATGTGTGCAAATAGACAATAAAAATACGATATCAAGGAGATGGCATTATGTTTGCACTTGGATTGATGAGATTACTCTTAGTCACATACGCAATGGAATAAATAATGAAACATACAGAACTACAGGCTCTGCGTTTATCTTCCATGATCGATGCCCTGGTTCAGGTTGGTTACCGAATAGCCTATCGACTCTGGCGGCTGTACCTGAGGTTATGTAAGCGAGAAACCTTTGGTGCTCAGGTGGCGGTCTGTTTTCGACAGAAAGTACTCCTGATAAAAAGCAGCTACCGCAGGACATACTCATTCCCAGGCGGATATCTTAATAGGGGGGAGGCATCAGATGAGTGTGCCAGTCGTGAGCTAAAGGAAGAGGCTGGTCTGGATATTTCATCAGCCATGCTCAGGTCGGCGTTTAGTACCACCTATCAATGTGGTGGTCATCGTGGTCATGATGAAATATTTGAAATCACAGTAGATGCAGTGCCTGAGGTGTCGATTGATAATAGAGAGATAATCTTTGCTGAATTTATTGATATGTTTGATGCATTGAGTCTGCCACTGGATGATCAGGTCCGAAAATATATTATGTCCAACTCTATTCTCCCCAAGGGTGTCCAGTAGTTTTGCATCCTGAAAATATTGTTCGCAAAATAAAAATCAAACCGAAATGAGGTGAAGCAAGCTGTACTCATAAATAGTCAGGTCTGTGACTTGTACAGATAGATGTAGATCCATAACCGCATGTATTTACGTGCAAATTAGTGATGTTACCCCTCATCTTCATAGTTAGATCCGTAAGTTGGCACCAGTGTTGCAATAGTTTATTGCAAGCACACAGATAGTGAAGGTGGTAGCAATGAATAATAAAATCTCTAATCATAATTTGTCTGATGATAGCAGCGCTACGGAATTGGCTCGAAGTTGTATCGGTAATGGTCCCATTATTGTTGAAGATCGTAATCTCCACAGAGCTTTGGATATTGGAGTTGCAGCAATTATGTTGGGAATAGCGTCACCTCTGATCTTGGCCCATACAAGCATGAATCTATTGAAGGGTAAGAGGATGACAGAAGGTCACCCTGCGGTGGGACTTGCTATGAAACCATTTCAACTGTTGAGCATTGTCCCTGGCAATCGCATGGCGCAACTATTCAATGTGTTGTGTGGTGATATGAGTCTTGTGGGGCCGCGTCCGTTAAGTAGTTCTGAGGCGAAGCTTGTGCCCGAACAATATAGAGTTAGATTTTTGGTGCGCCCAGGTCTGTTCTCGCCTCATATGCTAAAGAAAAGTACCGGAATCGACTATAGCTGTGAGTGGTCCAGTGACTGTGATTATGTAGATAATAAATCATTGAAAATCTATGTGGGCACTGTTCTACGCTCACTAGTAGCCGGTGCACTTGGTACCAATAATGAACAGGATAACCAAGATGATTTGAAAGTCTTCGGTGTAAATATTACCAATACAACCATGGAAGAGGCGGTGGAGTGGATTATCGAAAGAGGACGCGGAGTAGATCCGGTAAATGTTGGGTTCATCAATGCCGATTGTCTTAACAAGGTATACCGTAATGATGATTACTACTCAACCTTGGGAAGGTTTGACCGGATACTGGCTGATGGCATAGGTGTGCGTATTGCAGCAACTCTGCAGAAGTCTCCTTTACGGGCAAATGTAAATGGTACAGACATGTTTCCACGATTATGTGAACGCCTGGCAGATACCGATCTTTCAATATTTCTGCTTGGTGCACGACCAGATGTTGCGGAACTGGCAGCATCTAGTATGAAACAACATTATCCCAATCTAAATATTGCAGGGGTACATCATGGCTATTTTGAGCCAGGAGAGGAAGAGGATGAAGTCATAACTCAAATAAACAGTTCAGGGGCTTCTGTGCTTTTGGTTGCATTAGGATCCCCCAGTCAGGAGTTATGGATTGGCAGAAATAAATATCGCTTGGCCCCACGGGTGCGAATTGGGGTGGGAGGATTGTTTGACTTTTATTCCGGACGTATCTCGCGAGCACCCATGTGGGTAAGAGAGGTAGGAATGGAATGGGTCTGGCGTCTTCTGCAGGAACCAGGGCGCATGTGGCGCCGTTATATTATCGGTAATCCGTTGTTCTTACTTCGAGTATGGTTTGACTATAAAAGAAGCCAGAAGCTCGGGACTGCAGATGCAGGTAGGAAGCGCTCAATCCTGGATCACTTCCAAAGATTGAATCATGGCGTGCGGGTTTTTAGGATGCGTGCCCGTCTGATGCGCTGGTTTTGGAGTGCAGGCGTTCATGCGCCACGAATGATAAAGAGACTGTTTGATGTTGCAGGTTCTGGATTGATGTTGGTGCTCCTCTCGCCTCTGTTTGCGCTCGTTGCTCTGGTAATCAAGATTGACTCGTCTGGGAGCATACTGTTCTCACAAACCAGAATAGGAAAATACGGCAAGCCATTCCGGTTTTGGAAATTCCGTTCCATGTATCAGGACTCTGAGCAGAGGAAGGTAGAATTGGAGGCAGAGAATGAGATGCAGAATGGGGTTTTATTCAAGATGAAACGTGATCCTCGTGTAACACATTTAGGCAGGTTGTTAAGAAAATATTCCATCGATGAACTGCCTCAGCTCTGGAATGTATTTAAAGGAGAGATGTCGTTTGTTGGTCCTCGCCCATGCCTCCCAAATGAAGTGGCACAGTATTCACTGTATGAGCTTAAACGTCTTGAAGCAGTGCCTGGGCTAACTTGCTATTGGCAGATTTCCGGGCGCTCGGAACTGAGTTTTCAGGAACAGGTGGAACTGGATTTAAAATACCTATATTCGAGAGGTCTGTTTGAGGATATAAAAATCCTGTTCAAGACCATTCCTGCAGTAGTGACAGGGAATGGTGCTTACTAACTCCATGTTGATACAAGTGCTCACAGTCAGAGGGGAAGAAAAATGAAAACAGTTATCTTGATATCCAACAATAACGATGGCCTAAAGCCGCTTACGGATAGAACATGCCAAGCATTGCTTCCTATAGGTGGAAAGCCTGTGATTGAACATGCTATCGAGTCCCTATATAGCGCTGGTATAAGAGAAATTACAATCATGCTGGATGCTGATGCAGAGCAGGTTATGTCAGTAGTAGCAGATGGATCCCGTTGGGACATGCGCCTGCACTATGAGTTATTGGGTAGTGATTCTTCAGAAATATATTCGGTTGAGAGTGCAGGCCTTAGTTCAAATGAGGTGCTGCTGGTACGCGGAGACTTATTATGGAGCATGGATGTACAGGAGTTTTTGCAAAACGTAAGGGAAACAGGTCAAAAGCGGGTGTATGGAGTCAATGGTGATACACCCATAATTATATGGACCGATGGAGCAGTGGAATATGATAGTTGGGAAACGTCCAATTATACAAGTTTACTTGAGAATGCCCCTGTTAGAATCACTGTCCCCACTGTTAATAAACTTGATTCACTTGCTGAGTACCATCAAGCAAATATTGATCTTATTAATGCTAGATTTCCTCATCTATACCCTCGTGGCATGGAAAGCAGTAATGGTTTTATTCTTGATTTTGGCACTAAAGTAAGTGCCAGGAACTTGATGAGTGGTGTGGCCTGCGTTGGTCGCAATTGTAATATCCATAAGTCAGTTCAGTTTGAAAAGAATGTGGTGGTTGGTGACAGAGTTCTTATTGATCGTGGTGCCAAGCTTGAAAATACGGTTGTTCTGCCTGATACCTACATTGGTGAAATGGTAATGCTGAAAAATTCCATTGTCAGGGGTAACACGATCATTCTAATCGACTCAGGTCTGGTTATGGAATTAGATGATGAGTTGTTGCTTGCAGATATGGGTCGCAGCCAAGGGCCTGATACTGCCCTGAAGAGCAAGTTTTTAAGTAATTTCATGTTTGGCGAATCAGTTTCATCAAGTAGATAAAGGGAGAACCAGATGTCGAATTATCTAATAACCGGGGGCTGTGGGCTGATTGGTTCCCATTTGGCGGGGCAACTATTGTCGATGGGGCACAGGGTGCGGATACTGGACAATCTATCCAGTGGCAGTGCCGACAATATCACCAGTGACTGCAAACTAATTCTGGGCGATGTTAAGGATCAAAGCTTGGTAAAAGAACTGTTTCATGGTGTGGATGGATGCTTTCATCTTGCAGCAGACAGGAGTGAAACTGGCGAATACCAAGCTGGTGAATTGAACCAGGAAAATCAGGTAGGGATGATTAATCTTCTCAATGCGGCGCATGCAGTCTCATCAATAAACAAGGTGCCAATAGTTTATGCGTCATCATCGACCGTATATGGTGATAACGCCAGTGTCGCGCTTAAGGAAGACGCACTTACCCGTCCATTGACAGCGGAGGCTGCGGATAAAACAAGAACTGAGTTACATGCGCGCATTGCATCATTGATCCACAAAACCCCAATTGTTGGTTTGCGTCTTTTTGGTGTCTATGGCCCGTATAGGGGTAGCAGATATGATATAGAAGATGTTGTGACCGGAATCGTACGTCGGGTGCTGAGAGGGCTTCCAGTTGTGATAAATGGAGGTAGTGGGGAGATGCTGGATTTGGTTTATGTTTCTGATGTCTGCAGCTTTTTTATTGCTGCGATGCATTGCGCATCAAATCAGTCTGCTGTATTTAACGTATGCAGTGGTAAACAGGTATCAACCTTGGAATTGGCAAATACTATCTTCAGCGTCTGTGGAAAATATACCGGGATTAAAGTAGATCAAGCCCAGAAAGGAAATATCAGGACATCTATCGGAGACCCTGAAAATGCTGCACGTTACTTGCAGGTTCGGGCTACCACCAGCCTTGCAGCAGGAATACAACAGGTCTTTGAGTGCCTAACGCAAGAGCGCGTGGGTAGTGATATCTATAAATTCGAATACTCGATGAATCAACTGCTTTCTATATCGGGGAGTTGAATTATGCATATCCTTATTGTGGAAGATGTCCCTGCAACCAGGCTCTATCTGTGTTCACTATTATCAGGTTATGGGCATAAGGTCTCAGAAGCAGAAAATGGTGCTGAGGCCTGGGATATGCTGATTGATAGTGATATCCAGCTTGTAATCAGTGACTGGATGATGCCTGAGGTGAGTGGCCTGGATCTATGTAAGCTTATCCGTTCAGAACAGATGAAGCGTTATGTCTATGTCATCATGGTTACCGGAAAAACATCCTATGCAGATTTGTTGGAGGGTATGGGGGCAGGCGCGGATGATTTTATAACCAAACCATTCAATGCTAATGAATTACAGGTTCGTGTTGACGCTGCGAGTAGGGTATTGACGCTTCAGCAGCAATTGCAAGAGCGTAACCAGAACCTTGATAGTACCAATACTCAGTTGCAGAAGGCACAAACAGAAATGCGCCAGGATCTGGAGGCGGCAGCATCTATGCAGCAAAGTCTATTGCCTGGTTACTCTAAGATTCGGAATTTGCAACTGCATTCACTCTTTCGTCCTGCCGCCATAGTGGCTGGTGATATTTACAATTACCACAGGCTGGATGATTCTCATCTTGGATTCTATCTTGCTGATGTGTCTGGACACAGCGTCTCCTCAGCCATGCTGTCATTCATGCTCAATAAGACACTTTCTGCTTCTACCAGAGCTGGGAATCCAATGAAACGTGAGGATATGGATAACCCAGGAAAAGAGGTGATTGCCAGTCCGGCAGAGGTGATGAAGGTGCTGAATGAGCGGTTCCAGGATGGCAGTGGAAACATGCTCTATTTCACCATGATCTATGGCGTAATCAATATGACTACAGGGCATGGTGAGTTGTGTCAGGCCGGCCATCCTAATCCAATTCATGTTACCAGTGCAGGGATGATCAGATCACTGGGACATAGCGGCTTCCCTGTTGGCCTTATACCAGATGCTGAATACGAGAATATCCAATTCAGACTGCGTGCCGGAGATCGCCTGTTTCTCTATTCGGATGGTATCAGCGACTACTTGAATGAGGATAACTCAATCTATCGAAAATGGCGTGTCAGAAGAATTCTAAGTGACCTGAGGGTGTTGCCGGTTTTAAAACTTTTGGAGCGACTGAAGATACGGCTGAAAATGTGGTCTAGAGACATAACCCCAGCGGATGATATGTCACTGCTGGCAATTGAATACGGTGATCCAGAAACAGGAAGGTACTAGGCATCAGGGTTTGAACATCTATATACAACATGACTTGTCTTATTCGGTCATAAAACTTGGCATAAACAATAAGGAGTGCAGTCCATGAAAGCAATGATTCTTGCCGCCGGTAAAGGCACGCGTGTTCAACCGATAACCCATGATATTCCAAAACCAATGATTCCTCTGGTTAGAAAGCCGATTTTAGAATCCATTATTGAGCATCTCAAAGGACATGGGGTAGATGAGTTGGCAATTAACACTAGCCATCTTGCTCCGGAAATTGAGAGCTATTTTAGAGATGGAAACCAGTTCGGTGTCAATATCGGATACTCATTTGAAGGCACTATTTGTGATGGAGAAATACAGGGCATGGCTTTGGGTTCGGCCGGTGGCATGAGGAAGATCCAGGATTTCTCTGGGTTCTTTGATGACACTTTTATTGTGTTATGTGGTGATGCGCTAATTGATCTTGATATCTCAAAGCTGCTTGCGTTTCATCGTGAACATAACGCGATTGCTACAATCGCATTGAAAGATGTTTCTCTGAATCAGGTCGATAAATATGGTGTTGTTCAGACCGACAGTAGTGGCAGGATAGAGAGTTTCCAAGAGAAACCGCATCCAAGTGAGGCTGTATCCACGGAGATAAATACAGGTATATACATATTTGAACCAGAGATATTTAACAATATTCCATCTGGTGTTGAGTATGACATTGGAAGTCAGTTGTTTCCGGCGCTGGTGGAGGCGGGTGAACAGTTTTATGGGATGTCGCTACCATTTAACTGGTTGGATATAGGCTCGGTACCTGACTTTTGGGATGTTAATCGAGCCGTATTGCTAGGGAATGTAGAAGGGTATCGTCTTCCTGGTAAAGAGGTGCGACCAGGGGTAAGGTTGGGTATTAATGTCGATATTGATCTGAATAAGGTGGAGATAGAAGGGCCGGTATACATTGGAAGCAGCACACGGATTGGAAATGGCTCTCGGATAATCGGGCCAACAGTGATTGGGACTAACTGTGTTATAGAGCCAGGTGCAGCAATCGAAGAGTGTTTGGTTGATGACTATACGAGGGTAAGTAGGGTCGCGCGACTGCTGCACTGCATGGTGTATGGCGGCAGGATTATTCAACCGAATGGTAGTTTTGTCGATTGTGATGAGACCGATATTGGATGGATTGTTGAGGATGCGCGTACGGAAATATCTCTATCAGAATCGCATCAGATGCTTCATGATTTGGCCTTGGAGTCACGAAATAAAACAATGAGTACTATACAGTTACATTGTCTGCATGATTGATCAAAACATTGTAATCGATAGCCGGCTGGTGTGTGTTTCCGCTGCATGTACGTGGCTGACCCGATTGTTTGCACTGCCAGATCTGAGTGAAACTGCGCGGTATCAGGTTGAGACGTGTATGGTAGAAGGTATCAATAATGCCATTCTACATGCTTACGGGGGTGAGGGAGGACATGATATCTCCATTTCATACAAGTTGGCTGATGACTTTCTTCAGCTAAAAATCTGTGATTCCGGGCGAGCCATGCATAAGGAGCAAACTGTAGGCCTTCCCGCTTCTGAGTCTGAGACAGGTCGGGGTTGGTTCATTATCCAGAGCTGGATGGATAGTGTTGATTACCACTCAGATAGTGCAGGCAATATTTTGATCATGAAAAGACATCTTCGCAAAATGCGAAGCAAAAAAAGAATCCAGACTACTTGAGGAATTAATAGGTGGTGCTGAATTTGAAACAAGCTGGGAATAATTGCCAGTGGATGTTAGCAATGAATCAGGAATGGTATTCATTTGCGGTTATGATGGCGAAAGCCAGTACGAATAATTATGTAGCATTATCAATTAGATATCCTGGCTAAACCAGTTCAGTATGTGGATTGTGTAGAACCAGCCTGATAGCTTCTTCCACAATAAATTAGCTGTAATCAGTACGAAATTGTGCTGCGTATCCATCTGTCTGGAATACTGGCAAAGAAATTGCAACTCCATGTGTATCTACCAGGGTTGGCATCATATTCAGGCATTAATAGTCCAGTTCCAACGGTTTTGAATGTGGCTCTCAGATATCGATTAAATAGTGGAGGCAGTTATGTTTTTCGCAGCACACAAAAAGAAGGTACTGGTTATTGATGATGACAATAGTCTGCAACGTCAACTGCGCTTTCGTCTGGAGCTGCATGAAAAAGTAACTGTAGAGCAGGCATTGGTTGGTGAAGATGGTGTTGATCTGGCGGTGGATGGAAACCCGGATCTAATTATTCTTGACTGGATGCTACCGGATATTCTTGGTCCTGAGATTCTTAAAAGGCTGAAGAAATATGCAAATACTGCTGGTATTCCAGTGCTTATGCTGACCGGATGTAACAAGGTGGGTGAGATAGAGGAGGCGTTTGAGCTTGGCGTTAACGACTATCTGACAAAGCCGTTCACCCTGGAGAAACTGGGTGGGAAGGTTAGAATGTTGTTGAGTGGTTCATAGGTCAGCGGCAAATAGACTTGCCAGGAGAGTGTTAACATGAAAATAGTACTCATTACAGTGCTCTGTTTGTTCAGTCTGAATGTAACCGCTGTTCAGGCAGAAATAGCACTGAAGTTTGGGGTCTATACATCAGATAAGCCGACGGCCATGGTGAAAGCGTTCAGGCCTATATTGAATGCACTTGAAGCAAAGTTAACGAAGAAACTAGGAGAACCAACCAAACTATCGATGCAGGTAGCAAGTAGTTATGACAGAGGTATTGATGACATTGTTGCAGGACGGGTGGACTTTGCGCGAATCGGCCCGGCATCATATGTAACTGCTTCAGAGCGCAATCCAGATGTGAAATTGCTGGCCATGGAAAGTAAGAAAGGGAAGAGGGTGTTTTTTGGAATTATCTGTGTTCCTGAAAATAGCCATGTTCATGAGATCAGACAATTAAAAGGTCTGGCCTTTGCCTTTGGAGATGAAAAATCAACTATTGGGCGTTACCTTTCACAGCAATACCTTGCCAGGCATGGTGTGTATGCAGATAATCTTGCAAGATACGATTATCTTGATAGGCATGACAAGGTAGGAGCTGCGGTTGGTGCACGTCAATATGATGCCGGGGCTTTGAAAGAGAGTACTTTCAATAAACTGAAAAAGAAAGGGATAAAGATCCGTGAACTTGCCCGTTTTCCCAATGTTACCAAACCATGGATTGCAAGCAGTAAAGTAACTGAAATAATTACAGACGCCCTCAGTGAAGCACTTTTGGAGCTTAAAGATCCAACGGCACTGAAAGCACTAAAAAAGGCTGGATTCTTACCAGCAAAGGATAGTGATTACGCTACCATTCGTGAGTCGATGCAGAATAACCATAAGTTTTTTAGAGAAAGAGATGGAAGCTGAGTGTCGAAAAATCAGGCCTCATAAGCGCGCAACACAACAGCGTAAGCATTTACCATTGTGGTCACAGATAGCGCTTGCCCTTTTTGGTGCTCTAATGGTTGTCAATTTCCTTACCGCCTCCATGATCCGCTATATGGAAAGTGATTATCTCTTTGAGCAGATGGAGATGCAGAGCCGGAACTCATTTGCTCTGTTGGCGGCTACAGCTATTGATGCAGTCATAACAGAAGACCGCCCTTTGTTGGAAACTATAATCTCCCAAACCATAAAGAAAGCGCCAGATATGGTGGGGCTGTCTGTAACAAATGAATCAGGTGAAGTGTTGGCAAAATGGCTCCGCAAAGATGTTCCAGCGCAAGGCAATATACGTCAGTACACATACCCGATAGAGTATGAGGCAGAGATTTTTGGTGACATCAATATCAAGTGGGATATCGAGCCAATTTATGAGGAGATTGATCACCATGTCGGTGAGATGCGCCTCTTCATGTCATCAATGCTCATTGTTTTGACGGGCTTGATAATTTTCCTTATGCACTGGTTGGCAGTGCGCCCGGTGCGCCAAATAAACAACCATCTAATAACCTTGGCAGATGGGAGTCGTCCAGCACCTATCCATCTCTCTGCAAGTAGTGAGTTAATGCGTCTGGCAGAATCGGCAAACAATCTCACCACAGCACTGCAGCAGCGGGATGAGCGTGAAATGGAGTTGTTGCAGACACGGGAGGAGTTGGAAGCAGCCCGTGATGCGGCACTAAGCGCCAGCCGTGCCAAATCAGGATTTTTGGCAACGATGAGCCACGAGATTCGAACTCCACTGAATGCAGTGCTGGGTATTTTGGGATTGCTTAAAGAGACTCCGCTGAATGCTGAGCAACACCACTTTGTCCATACGGGTCGTGTATCTGGGGAGCTGCTGCTTACCATCATCAACGACATCCTGGACTTCTCTAAGATGGAAGCTGACAGGATGAAACTGGAGCAAACCAGCTTTAATCTGCATAAGCTATTATCACACACTATAGATCTGCTACAGCATCAAGCCAGCAAAAAGAGTCTTTCACTGAATTTAATGCTGGTCGAGGACCTCCCTGTCTATGTGAAAGGTGATCCTGATCGTCTGCGCCAAATTTTACTCAACCTGATCAATAATGCTATCAAATTCACCCCAACAGGTGGCGTAACCATTAAGGCATCGGCAACCTCTGGTAAGGGCGACATCATTAAGCTTTGTTGTGCGGTAGAAGATACCGGTGTCGGAATCAGCAAGGAGTATCACGGTTCTCTGTTTGACAAGTTCACCATGGCAGATCCCTCTCATTCCAGGACCCATGAAGGTACCGGTTTGGGCCTGGCTATCTGCAAACACCTGGTCAGTCTTATGCATGGAAACATAGAATTTTCCAGTGAACTGGGGATTGGCAGCACATTCTATTTTGATATCCCAATGGGGTTGGCTGATAAAAGTGAATGTGAAGCCGAGCCTGAAAATGAAGGATCCGGACAACTACCTGCGGCCAATACGCGTATCCTGCTGGCAGAAGACAATCCGGCCAACCAGATGGTGGTCAAGATGATGCTGGAATATGCAGGTCTGCAGGTGGATATTGTCGCCAACGGAGAAGAGGCGGTAGAGGCGGTACGCACCATCCCCTACGATATAGTACTGATGGATATCTCAATGCCGCGGATGGATGGTATGGAAGCCACAGGGATTATCCGTCAACTGTCTGGGCCGGAAAACACAATCCCGATAGTTGCCATCACTGCTCATGCATTGTCTGGGGACAAGGAGAGATTCATGGCCGCAGGTATGAATGATTTTCTGACAAAACCGATTGATCGAACTAAAGTTCTGCAGTGCATCGCCTATTGGACTGGGTCTGGAGACAAACTGCAGCAGGATGAGGTGCCTGACAAACCAATGGTGGCTATTGATGAAGGTGAGTTGTTAGATGAGTCGGTATTGCAGCAGTTGGCAAGAGATACTGCACCAGAAATCGTTCCGGAACTGGTTGAACTCTATATCAGTGATGCCAGGAAGCGGGTTGAGATTATTCAAATAGCACTTCGTGAACATGACCTGAAAACAATTGAGTTTGAGGCCCATTCTATTGGAAGCAGTGCAGCGGCTCATGGCAATATGCGGCTCCATTACCTGGCGCGCCGGGTTGAGCGACTTTGCCAGGATGGAGATGAGAAGCAGGCCATTGCAGATGCTCAGGCTTTGATCCCCATTGCTGCTGAGTCATTTGGTGTACTGGAAGAGGGTTATATTAGCCAGCAGGGCAGAAATTGCCGGTCTTCCATTGATATCTAGATAATATAGGCAAGCTTATGGACGAAAAGTACAGAGATCCATTTACTGAAAATATACTCGCCAATATTCCTTTGGAGATTCGACGTGGTTTTAGTTCTGATCAACTAACGGCGCTTCGTACTGCACTTGCCACGGCGCATGATCGATCCAGGCATATGATTGATGCGCGAGTTAGCATTCCACTCTACTTTGCTCGCTACTATATTGTTTTTCTTCTCGGGCGTGATCTGCGACGTTCAACTCGTAAAATTCTGCTGGAAAGACGTAGAGATAGTTCTCAAGCGGCTGGTTTTACCCTGGTTTTTACACTGATCTGGAATATTCTTTTTGTCTTGTTAGTTGCTGGCTTTGTGATTATCTACTATCTTAAATCAACAATGGGGATAGATATATTTCCCGATATGCACCTCTGGGATATTTTTCGTACATAAACCGGTAAAGTTGAATAGATGCTGGCGTTATTCTGGGCCAGGTTAGTATCACACAACTGTTAAATTCGACAGCATAAATCTGGTTATGCAAGTATGCAGATATTTGTATTTGTGAATGTGGCAATTGGAGAATAAAGCGCATGATTGAACTGAAACAGTTAATTGTTAATGGCAGGAAAGCCAGAGCTTCATTTCTGTCAATTCTCACATTTTGCATTCCATTGTTATTTGCGACTACCACAGTCCTTGGCGGCAACCACAAGAAAATAACCATATATCTTAGTACTGACAGAACTGGTACCAAAGCATCAGGTATCTCGATTGAACAGGGCATCAGGACAGCCCTGTCTGAGGTTGGAAATAAACTTGGTGGACGCGACGTGTCCCTTGAAATTATGGATCACCACGGTAGCACTCCGCGGGCAAAAAAACACCTTCAAAAATACCTGAATGATCCAACGGCTCTTGTGCTTTTTTCTGGGCTGCATTCACCTCCGCTGCTGGCAACCAGGGAATATATCCATACCAATGGGATTCTTGTGCTTGATCCATGGGCGGCGGCTGGTCCGATCACACGCTACTCTTCAGGACTCAATTGGATATTTCGTCTCTCAATAGATGATACTAAGGCTGGTTATGTGATCACTAACCACGCCGTTAAGAAGGCAAAAATTAAAAAACCAGCGTTGTTGCTTGAACAGACAGGATGGGGGAAATCAAATCAGAAAACCATGACCAGGGCGTTGCTGGAAAAGGGGCTGGCACCGGCAGTGGTTAAGTGGTTCAACTGGGGCCTTACAGAAGAGGGTGCAAGAATTCTGTTAAGAGATATTAATCAGAGTGGTGCCGATGCACTATTTCTTGTTGCCAATGCTCCGGAAGGAAAGGTTATTGTGCGAGCAATGAAGTCCATGCATGTTGATCAACGATTGCCCATATTTAGTCACTGGGGGATCACTGGAGGAGATTTTTCTGAGGTAGTCGGGCATGAAATTCGTAAGCAGATAAATCTTGACTTTATTCAGACGAAATTTTCATTTTTAGATGAGTTGACGCCATTCCAGCAACAAGTACTGGAACAGGCCCGTAACCTGTTTCCAAAAGATATTCAACGACCGGAAGATATCAAGGCACCCTCTGGCTTTATCCATGCCTATGATTTGACCAGGATACTGATTGCCGCCGTAAACCAGGTGGGTATGACTGGAGATATGAAGGTGGATAGGCCTAAACTGCGCACTGCTCTAGAGGGTGTGGATCTGCCAGTGGAAGGTCTTATAAAGACCTATAATCCGCCTTTTTCGCGTTATAGCGCAGATAACCCTGATGCCCATGAGGCGCTGGGTATAGATGACTTTACCATGGCGCATTATGGCCCAAATAACGAGATACTCATTGAGCATGAATGATGGCGCCTGGATTTACAGATGAGTTGCAACAATAAATTGCGACAACCATTGCATAGAACTATCTCCATTGCGCGGGCAGGAAGTGCGGTGCTAATCATTGTACTTGTACTGTTCGGTATCACCATATCTTTATACATGCACCAGGCACTGGAAACCGATTTTGGAAAAATCCAACAGCGGGATTTTGAACGCCGTATCGCCACCTACAAGACAATGCTTCATCATTTTGTAGAAATGCACGGTAAACTGGTTGGGGATCTATCCAGGGAGGCAATTTTCACTCAGGCAGTGATGCAACCTAAAGTGCTTCGAGCTAATCTCAGAGACCATATGAGCAGAATAAGGCTTATGGGGAAGCAGGTTCAACTCACACTGCTTGATTTTGAGGGAGCCTCCATTAATTCTACCCTATCGACCCCTGCGTTTGATTACCGTAAAGAAGAGTGGGTAAGTCGAATGATGGATGGAGAGATAGATAGATACTTTGGAATCCATGAAGCAGAAGGTCTTTACTTTCTGACCTTTGCGACGCCAATTCTATACAACAATGCACCTGAAGGATTGCTTCTTACCGAGATTCCTGCCAAAGCTATCTCGACCAATTACAATTGGCCGGATGATATCAAGTCTGAGCAGTTACAGTTATTTTATGGTAATGACCTGCTTGTATCACTGGGCCCAAATATTCAGGAAGGGCAAAAAAGTATAATTGATCTACCTGAGATGCAGTTGCGGCTTGTTGGCTACCTGGACAGTAGCGGCCTGCTGAATGTTAGGGATGCAATCCTGCAAAATTTCGTGTTTATGATATTTGTCCTCGCTTTTGTTGCTATTGCAGCGATATTTTTTCTGAGTCGGAAGATGTTTATAGACCCGATTGAAGAGCTAAGAGGAGTTGCAAATCTGATCGCGAATGGTCAATTTCGGCGCCGAGATGGCAAAAAAAGACCCTCCGATATCAGGATGTCAAACCACAGAATAGAGGAGTTAAATTCCCTTCACGGCGATATAATGGCAATGGCTGAGACCATACATCAGCGCGAGAGTTCTTTGGAGCAGGCTAATGAACTCCTGGATAGACGTGTCAGGGAACGGACTCAGGAGTTGGAACTAGCTCATGATGCAGCCCTTAGCGCCAGCCGCGCCAAGTCTGGGTTTCTGGCAACAATGAGCCATGAGATTCGTACCCCACTGAATGCCGTGCTGGGTATTTTGGGGTTGCTTAAAGAGACTCCGCTGAATGCAGAACAGCAGCATTTTATCCGCACAGGTCGTGAATCGGGAGAGCTGTTGCTGACCATCATCAACGATATCCTGGACTTCTCCAAGATGGAGGCGGACAGGATGAAACTGGAGCATATAGGATTTAACCTGCACAGACTGTTGACGCAAACCATTGAACTACTACAGCATCAAGCCAACAAAAAGAGTCTTTCACTGGTTTTAAAGCTGGATGATGACCTCCCTATCTATGTAAAAGGTGACCCCGATCGTCTGCGCCAAATCCTGCTCAACCTGATTAGTAACGCTATCAAATTCACCCCAACAGGTGGCGTAACCATCAAGGTATCGGCAACCCCTGATGAGGGTGATATCAGCAAGCTTTGTTGCACAGTAGAGGATACCGGTGTTGGGATTGACAAGGAGTATCACGACGTACTGTTTGACAAGTTCACCATGGCCGATCCCTCTCACTCCAGGACCCATGAAGGTACCGGTTTGGGTCTTGCTATCTGCAAACGCCTGGTCAGTCTAATGCATGGAAACATAGGTTTTTCCAGCGAGCCTGGGGTTGGCAGCACATTCTATTTTAATATTCAGATGGGGTTGGCTGATAAAAGTGAATGTGATGCTGAGCCTGAAACTGAAGAGCCAGGACAGCTTCCGGCGACCAACACGCGTATCCTGCTGGCAGAAGACAACCCGGCCAATCAGATGGTGGTCAAGATGATGCTGGAATATGCGGGTTTGCAGGTGGATATTGTGGCCAACGGAGAGGAGGTGGTAGAGGCGGTGCGCACCATCCCTTACGATATAGTACTGATGGATATCTCAATGCCGCGGATGGATGGTATGGAAGCCACTGGGATAATCCGTCAACTGTCAGGACCGGAAAGTAAAATCCCAATTGTTGCCGTTACTGCTCATGCCTTGTCTGGTGACAAGGAGAGATTTCTGGCCACAGGTATGAATGACTTTCTGACAAAGCCGATCGATCGAATGAAAGTACTGCAGTGTATCGCCCACTGGACTGGGTCTGGAGATAAACTGCAGCAGGATGATGTGTCTGACAAATCAACGGTAGCTATTGATGAAGGTGCGTTGTTAGATGAGTCGGTATTGCAGCAGTTGGCAAGAGATACGGCACCAGAAATTGTCCCGGAACTGGTTGAGCTCTATATCAGTGATGCCAGGAAACGGGTTGAGATTATTCAAATAGCACTTCGTGAACATGACCTGAAAACACTTGAGTTTGAGACCCATACTATTGGAAGCAGTGCAGCGGCTCATGGCAATATGCGGCTCCATTACCTGGCGCGCCGGGTTGAGCGTCTTTGCCAGGATGGAGATGAGAAGCAGGCCATTGCAGATGCCCAGGTTCTGATTCCCATTGCTGCTGAGTCATTTAGTTTACTTGGAAAGCGGGCAGTTGCCTGCCTTGACTAGTACTTTTTCATTATTTGTAGCGACCGTGGTATGAGAATTGCCAGCCCTCAGCTTTAATAGCATACTCAGACGAACTCTCAATAAGTTACCGACCAATGGTTTGAGCAGATAGTCGCTGGCACTGGTTGAAAATGTACGTTGGATTTTCAAAATTGGATGCCCCGCTTATCACTACCTCTGGGATGCAATATGTTGACGCATATTTTGGAACAAACTCACAATCCTGAACTTCAGAACGCGGCAAGTTTGTGTTCGAAGGCAAGTTTGCCGCAGGCCGAGTGTTTAGTAGGTCTGGTACCGGGGGCCGGACTCGAACCGGCAAGGGATTGCTCCCGGGGGATTTTGAATCCCCTGTGTCTACCAATTTCACCACCCCGGCGTAGGTAGTACCTTTAGGAAGGGCATAAGTATAGCCATTTCCTTTTTCTTATCAAGCTTACAATGCCTTTTGCTATGCATTAATGGCTGGTAAGATTCCGCCGCTATGCAATTGTCTGATTTTCATTACCATCTGCCGCAGGATCTGATCGCCCAGTATCCTACTGAGAAGCGCTCTGGCAGCCGTCTGCTTACCCTGGATGGGAATAGCGGGGCCGTGTCTGATCTCAGGTTTCCCGATCTCACCGATCTGCTGCAACCGGGCGATCTCCTGGTATTCAACGATACCCGGGTTATACCTGCGCGCATGTATGGACAGAAGCAGACCGGCGGTAAGGTGGAGATCCTGGTGGAGCGGGTGCTGGGGGCAGAGCGTGCCCTGGCCCAGATCCGGGCCAGTAAATCTCCAAAACCCGGAACCGCGATTACCGTGGCCGATGGTGCTGTATTGGAGGTAGTGGGGCGCCAGGGGGATCTGTTTGAGCTGATCTCACCGGGGCAGGATATGATGACCCTGATGGAGCAATATGGGCATATGCCGCTTCCGCCCTATGTGCAGAGGGGGGATGAGGAGCTGGATCTGGAGCGTTATCAGACCGTCTACGCCCAACGTCCGGGAGCGGTGGCCGCACCCACTGCCGGGCTGCATTTTGATGAGCAGATGTTGCAGCGTCTTGTGGATATGGGGGTGGAGAGTGCCAAGGTCACCCTGCATGTGGGGGCCGGGACCTTTCAGCCGGTGCGGGTGCAGCAGTTGGATGAGCATAAGATGCACAGCGAACGGGTGGAGGTAGATGCCACGGTGTGTGCAGCTGTGGCCGCCACGCGCCAGCGCGGGGGGAGGGTGGTTGCAGTTGGGACCACCAGTGTACGTAGCCTGGAGGCGGCATCGGCAGGTGGTGAGTTGAAACCGTTTGA
Organism: Gammaproteobacteria bacterium; assembly: GCA_024206335.1. Lineage (GTDB taxonomy): Bacteria > Pseudomonadota > Gammaproteobacteria > Chromatiales > Chromatiaceae > JAAGZL01. The sequence continues at coordinate 51,177 of JAAGZL010000342.1, read as the reverse complement.
GGGTGAAACCCGGCTGTTCATTCGCCCCGGTTACCGCTTTAATACGGTGGATGCCATGCTGACCAACTTCCATCTGCCGGAATCGACACTGTTGATGCTGGTGTCGGCATTTGCGGGTTATGATCACCTGATGGCCGCATACGGCCATGCGGTGGAACAGAAATATCGCTTTTTCAGCTATGGGGATGCGATGTTTCTGACCAGGCAAACAGGGTAGACAAATATTACAGACAAAAAAAAGCGCGGTAGATGATACCGCGCCTAAACCACTAAAGGAGGAATCTGAATCGAAACAGGCATTGCTTGCGAATCAGAATAATAGAATCTTCTAATATTCTAACACGCATGTCAACCCATATTCATTCTAGGTACCCATGGAATTTCAGACCACAACAACAGACAAGCTCTCCCGCCGCGGTCAACTCTCATTTGCCCGCGGTAGTGTGGAGACACCGGCATTTATGCCGGTTGGAACCTACGGCACGGTGAAGGCGATGACCCCGGAGGAGCTCCAGGGGCTGGGGGCAGAGATCATCCTGGGCAACACCTTTCATCTGATGCTGCGCCCGGGGACCGATGTCATCACCCAGCATGGGGATCTGCACGATTTCACCCACTGGCAGGGTCCGATCCTCACCGATTCCGGTGGTTTTCAGGTGTTCAGCCTGGGTGATATCAGAAAGATCACCGAGGAGGGGGTGCATTTTCGCTCGCCCATCAATGGCAGCAAGATCTTCATGGGGCCTGAGGAGTCGATGCAGGTGCAGCGTGAGTTGGGCTCGGATATCGTGATGATCTTCGATGAGTGCACCCCATACCCGGCCACCGAGAGTGAGGCCCGGACCTCTATGGAGCTTTCACAACGCTGGGCGCAGAGGAGTAAGCAGGCCCATGGCGATAATCCCGCCGCGTTGTTTGGGATTGTGCAGGGTGGTGTGTATGAGCAGCTACGGGGCGAGTCATTGGATGGGCTGATGGAGATCGGGTTTGACGGCTATGCGGTGGGTGGCCTGTCGGTGGGTGAGCCGCCAGAGGACCGCTGGCGGGTGCTGGACTATCTCTCCCTGCGCCTGCCTGCCGATCGGCCGCGTTACCTTATGGGGGTGGGAACGCCAGAGGATATTGTTGAGGCGGTGCGGCGCGGTATAGATATGTTTGACTGTGTCATGCCGACCCGCAATGCCCGCAATGGACATCTGTTCACCCATACGGGCGTGGTACGGATACGTAACGCCAAGCATCAGCACGATACCGGGCCACTCGACTCCATGTGTGACTGCTACACCTGCCAGAACTATAGCCGGGCCTATCTGAGACATCTCGCCCGCTGCAATGAGATCCTCGGGGCGCGGCTGAATACCATCCATAACCTCTACTACTACCAGACCCTGATGCGTAATATACGTACCGCCATCAGTGAGCATAGGTTTGAGGAGTTTGCCCGGGAGTTCTATGCTCTGCGGGAGCAGTAGCACTCAGGCTGAATGCTCCGCCTTTTGTATAAGGTGAGAACAGCAAGCTGCGTCTACAGGATCTGGATATTGCGTTATAGCTGATATTCAATTTGGATCGGTAAATAACTGTGCAAACTCATCCGGTGGTAGTGGATGGGAGAATAAATGCCCCTGTCCTATATCGCACCCCATGCGTTGTAGTTTGGTTAATTGTGTTTGAGTTTCGACACCCTCGGCTGTGACGCTTAGGGAGAGTGCTTTGCCCATGGCGATAGAGGCCGCGACCAGTGCCGCATCTCCTGGATCGGTTGTGATGTCCTTAATGAAGCTACGGTCGATCTTTATGCTGTTGAATGGATATTTCCTCAAATGACTCAGGGATGAGTAACCAGTACCAAAGTCATCCATAACGATGCCAACTCCGGTCTTGATTAGACCGTCAAGCAGTTTGCGCACGGGTTCTTCACTGCGCATTAATAATCCTTCTGTGACTTCCAGTTGCAGTGCGTTGACTGGTAATCCAACCGTCTCCAGAGAGGCTTGTAGCATCTCAACAAAGTTACTTTCATGAAGCTGGCGTGGTGAGACATTGATGGAAATCCTGAAGTTGGTATGCCCCATTTGTCGCCAGATTTGTGTCTGCCTGATAGCGCTGTCTAGTACCCAACTTCCAATCGGGATGATCAAGCCGGTCTGCTCCGCAATCGGAATGAATTCTTCTGGGCTGACCTCACCAAATATCTCATCATCCCAACGCACCAGGACTTCGGCACCGACAACCTGGCCGGTGTTGATTTCCACCAATGGTTGGTAGACCAAATACAACTCCCCGTTATCCAGCGCCTGGTACAATCTTTGCTCAATGTTCAACTGCCGGGTTGCCGAATCCTTCATTGATGCGTCGAAATACCGATACTTCCCACCACCATCCGCTTTTGCCTGATACATTGCTGCGTCTGCCTTGCTTAGCAGAAGTTGTGTGTCATCACCATCATCGGGATAGAATGCAAAACCAATGCTCGCGCTGATGGGTAGGTGCATGCCATTTATCATGAACGGTTTGCTCAGTGCGGTTAGGACTTTTTCCGCAATGGGCTCGGCATCTGACTGATTGGTGAGGTCTGGCACCAGAATCAGAAACTCATCACCACCCTGACGGGCAACCGTATCGCTGGCGCGTACGGCATGTGTAAGGCGTTGCGCGGTTTCAATCAGCATCACGTCACCGACGTTGTGTCCCATGGTATCGTTTACGCGTTTGAAATCGTCCAGGTCCAGAAACATCAGTGCAAGTTTTTGTTGACTGCGCTTCATCTGGGAGATAGAGCTTTTCAGGCGATCAAACATTAATATTCGGTTGGGAAGGTTGGTAAGAATGTCATGACTGGCCTGATGTTCGATAGCATCTTCCTGTCGTTTGCGATCGGAAATATCCTGGCCGATATAAACCACACCGATCACTTGCCCTTTATCGACGATGGCGGAAAGGCTGACCAACTTCCAGTACGTTGTTCCAGATCTTGAGTGCGTCAATATCTCACCCTCCCAGATCTCTCCTGCGAGTACATTACGCCAGATTTTATTAAGCTTGGTTGCGCCTATACTCCCAGAGAGTATTGAGAGGAGCGACATCTTGATGGCCTCATTGCTGGAAAAACCAGTAATAGATTCGAAGAACTGGTTTACGTACTCAATATTTCCTTCGATATCTGTGATCACCACTGAAACCGGTAGTTGTTTCACCGCCTGCGAGAGATGAGAGAAATAGCGTTGAACGTACTCAATGTTTGAGATGTCGGTCTTATTTTCTGCCAGTGCCAGATCGGTGCGTATAAGGCTGGATCGAAATATTTCAAATGCACGTGCAAGTTCACCCAGTTCATCTGTTCGTGAAATGCCATGGACCCTTACCATACGATCCCCACCTGCTAACGCTAGCAGACCTTGGGATAGGTGGGTCAATGGCTGCGTAATGCTGCGGGCCAAAAGTTTTACCAGTAGTACGATGATGAGTGTAAACAGTGCGGCGGCACAGCCGAAAACAATCAGTTTGTTTCCTGCGTAAGTCAAACTGGTAAGTGTCTGTTCCTCCAGGCTACCTAGTAGTTGGCCTTCGATAGCGATGATGGCATCGATGTTTTGTGTCGCGGTCTGAAACCAAAGTAGTGGATCGATCTCATCCGTGGTGTCCCTTGTGCTTGGAGCCAAGATCCTCTGGCGTAGATCTTCAAGTTGTTTGTGTGCGGGTGTGGATTGTAGTTGTTTAAACAGTTCAAGAATGTTGGCAGGTGTGTTGAGTTTGAACTGATGCTCTCGCCAGGATTGGGCAGTGATCAGGCCGGAGAACCAGTTGACCATGGCCGGCGGTGGTGAGTCTGCGCCGAACAACGTCGTGCCCAGCGCGCGCTCCCGGCCCAGGAATTCACGTAGATGTAAAAGGGCACTGTAGGCGTTAGCGGTGTCTCTTGCCTCCTCAGGAACGCTAATGGCGACGATGTCATCAACCAGGTCCAGAAGTGCATCAACCACCAGTGAGTAGTGACTGATGATTGTCCTGGGTGATTGCCCTGGGGCCTGTGCTGATTTGCTTATCGACTCGATCTGAGTCAGGCGCTCGAGAGCGTCATTAATACTTCGCGTCAATGTGGCGTCAGTGGCTTCTGCTCGGGATCCGGGGTCTGCGGCAAGATATGCCGTCAGTGCCTTGTTGGTGTTTTGTTTTTGTCTGTCCACGTGCGGGCCAAAGCGTGACGGCCCCCACCGGGATAGGCCGCTGTGAAGACCACGCTCGCGTTGTAATTCGGTTAGAAGATGGCCCGCCAAGGGCACCAGTTCGTTGATGCGGGTTGCGGCTCTGATATGGGTTACCTCCTGCCATGAACTGAACATGACAATGGCGCCCAGAAACAGTACGCCCATCGAGTGTAATATTGCCAGAAGCGTGAAGCGTTGCCTGAGGTGCAGCCGTCTAACAAATCCCCATCGTTCAGGAGGATGTGTCTGGCTAGACGATTCAATCTCTGGAGTATCCATTAGGCCTGCATCTGCAAAGTAAGGTCTTAGTTGCAGGTCGTCCATGGCGATGTGATTGAGCAGCCAGCTACGCAGGAACTCTGCAAGTTCAATAGATATAAACCCCATATCCTGAGAATTTGCCTGTTCCTTTAGCTGGGTGAGTTTGGATGCAAGTTTTTCATGTTGGAGCTGGTGTTTTTCCAATCCTGGATATTGCACCCGCTGCATCAACTGCTCTTCACGATCAAAGTGGGTAAGTACGTAGTTAACCAGCTGATCAAAAATGTCCGGCAGCTTTTTTGCGCACTCATTGGTGGTCATCGTTTCAGCTAATGAGTTGATCAGCTAAATTATCTGTTTGTGGTCGTTATCCAGGCTCTGGATGCCGATACTTAACCTATCATCCCAATGAAAGGTCTTCATTCTCTGGGTACCTTCGTCAGATATGCTGTTCTGGTGTTAGCCGCGTTAACAACCAACACCTGTGTGGCCAATGAATCACTCGCGCGGATGGTGTCGATATTGTTTCGAGACTTGTTTAATAGGACCTGGGTCATCATCGTAAAAATATAGGTCTGTGACTTTCTCTTTTCCTGGATCGTTATTCTTGGTACCAAGTGGTCTGCATTTGTATCAAGAGGATGGGAATTGGTTTCAGGCGCTACAGCATCTTGAGTTATTAGCATGTGAAGTTCCCTATCGTGGCCCGCTTAATTCAGCCGCCACTATTGGCGGCAGCCACCTTGCCCTCTCCTTGCTTTAAGTCTAGGACATAATGTAATAGTCGACTACCCAGCTCGGCATGAAGTAGCCTAGGTGAAATGAGGAATTGAATGGTATGTTAGGAGGGGGCTTGCTACTACATTTATGGGGGGCGGTATGGCAGTAATTTAAATTATGGGCACAAAAAAACCACGTCCATGGGACGCGGTTTTGTTGCTGCTTATCGGTAGATAACCACACCCCGTTGTAGCGCAGGGTATCTGCCGGTGGGTTAGTTCACCGCCTGCCAGCTGCCATCGGATTGACGACATGCCTTGCCGTAGACTGTTTCAGATCTGCCATCTATCATTGCGTCGGTGGTGTATTCCCGGCATGGGCCACTTGCAGTCTGATAGGTGCCGGTAGGTGTTACTGTATAGCTGTTGCCGGTATTTGGGTTTTTCCAGCTGCTGGGGCGGTTGTCGGACTGTTTCTCCAGGGCCCGCTGTGAATGGATACGGTCCTGTTTATCCATGCTGGAGCCAATGTTACCGCCAATGTAGGCGCCGGCAAGCATGCCGAGTCCAGTTGCCCAGGCCCGCCCGCTTCCCTTGCCAACCTGGTTGCCGAGGATTCCACCAACGATGGTGCCGGTTGCCACACCAGCATCCCGGTTTGGATTCTGGGTGCAGGCAAGAAGGAAGGTTGACACTACCATTAGTGTGAGAAGTCTAAGTTTCATCTGTTGCTCCGTGACATACGTATGATTAATCTGGTCCAGTAGGTGCCTGTATTATGGACCAGATATGAACTGAAATGTTCTAAATCATAACGGTTTTGTATGTAATTTATCGCGGCAGTATGAAAAGCGTGAACCTGTTCTGTGAAGCCTGGGCTAGCACTGCTCCCAGGGCAGTCCGTGGTGACGCCAGCCACCGATGGTGCTGCGCTGGTGGTGGTCATCCAGCTCGCCTTCAAAGCCTTCGCCTACGTGATATACCCGGGTAAAACCCTCTTTCAGCAGCAGTGTTCCGGCTTCCAGGGAGCGCTTGCCACTCCTGCAGATCAGGATTACAGACGCGCACCCGTCCTCTATTGAACAGACGGCCCCACCCAGGACCAGTTTGCGTATATCTGTGACGAAATGCGGGTTGATAACCCAGTCGGGCTCATCAATCCATGGTATGTGTACGGCACCAACCGGATGACCCACAAACAGGTATTCCATGTTGGAACGGATATCAATCAGGATGGTTCTGGGGTCGTCCTCGATCAGTTTGTGTGCCTGTTCGGGGGTTAGGTCTATCGTGGTTTTATCACTCATCTGTGCTCTCTCTCCTCAGGGTGTGGGTTTGGCCCTGGAGTTGTCTGGTTATTTTAGTATAAATCTAACATGTCTTGCTCGCAGACCTTAGACGAATAAGTGATAAACATATAATTATTTTGCCGCTTTGTGGAGAGTCTGCGGCTAAAGCTCGACGCAGTTGAACGACCAGAGGTATCATGGTCATAAAGAATTACCCTTAGTATTGAAGTGGGCCAATTACCAAATGCGATCACAACTAGTGCTTTTAATCTTCAAATTTATATCCAGAATACCGATGTGGATGGCGCGTGGCGCTGGGCGGCTTATTGGCCAGTTGTTATATCTAATCCCCAACAAGCAGCGTCGGATCTATGCGATAAATATTTCACTATGTTTTCCTGAGATGTCGGAGTTGGAGCAGAAGAGCCTGTTGCGTAACAGCCTTATTGAGAACTTTATCACCATGTTGGAGATGCCTGGAGTCTGGCATCGGGATGCAAAGGTGTGGGCGGATATGACTGAGCCGGGACGTGGGTTCAGTGAGCTGAAAGCAGCCATGTCGCAGGGGAAGGGCGTGATCATGGCCGGCCCGCATCTGGGTAATTGGGAGGTGGGTTTTCAATACCTGGCTTCGGAGTTTCCGGTTACTGCATTGTATCGGCCACCACGGGAGCGGTCGCTGGATGATTTCATCTATCAGGGGCGGCGCAAGACCGGGGCGGATCTGGCCCCGGCAAATGTACGTGGAGTCAAAAAGCTGATCACCGCCCTGAGAAAGGGTGAGATGCTGTTTGTCCTCACAGACCAGTTGCCCAAGGCGGCTGGCAAACAGGGGAGTGTGTTTGCCCCGTTTTTTGGCCAGTCGGCTGCTACCATGGTTCTGGTGAACAGCCTGGCGCGTAAGACCGGTGCCCCCGTGTTCTTCTTTTATACCGAGAGATACCCCGCAGCGCAGGGTTTTGGTTTGCACTGCATGCCCGCGCCAGAGGGGGTGGATAACATTGAAGTGGAAGAGGCCGCTGCTGCGATAAATCTTGGTCTGGAGGCGTGCATCAGGCAACTTCCGGAGCAGTATCTTTGGGGTTACAAGAGATTTGAAAAACGTGCTGATGGGGGGCGGTCGCCCTATTCATCCCCAAGATAGACCGGCTGCTGTCTGATTGGAGATGTAACTCTTTTATAATCAGTTAGATACTAACTGCTTTCAGAATTAAAGTATTTCTGTGACTGTGCCGCTAACTGGTGGTATGGGAAATACACATATACTGAGTGGGATATAAAAAATGGCTCTGCTTTCAGGCAATAAAGGCGTCCTGCTGCTGTTGATGCTTATCATACCCCAGTGGATAAATGCCGCTGAGGATGAGGTTGTAACCTCTGATGTTGCTGACACCAGGGTGCTGATCGATGTCTCCGGTAGTATGAAAGAGAATGATCCTGCCAATCTGCGCCGGCCGGCGCTGCGTCTTCTGGTTGGGTTGTTGCCCAAGGACAGCCGGGCTGCGGTATGGACCTTTGGCCAGTTTGTAAACCAGCAGATCCCATTGGGCAAGGTGGATGAGGGCTGGAGGGGACGGGCCCGTGAGTCTGCCAGTAAGATCCACTCCCGCGGACTCTATACCGATATAGAGCAGGTCCTGAAACGGTCTACCGAAGATTGGAAGAAGGTGGATGGAAAATATACCCGCCACCTGGTGCTGCTTACCGATGGCATGGTGGATATCTCCAAGAACAGTCTCAAGAATGCGGCCTCAAGGAGGCGCATAGTCGCCAAGATTTTGCCCCAGCTGAAAAAAATGGGGGTAAAGGTGCATACCATTGCCCTATCCAAGAGGGCTGATCACAGGCTATTAAAAAGACTCTCTGGAGATACCGATGGCTGGTATGAGCAGGTGGATGATGCTGATCGCCTGAAGCGTATCTTTCTGCGCATATTTGAGAAGGTGGCAAAACCGGACACCGTGCCCCTAAAGGATAACAAGTTTCAGATTGACTCCAGCGTGAAAGAGGCAACACTGCTGGTGTTTCGTTCCGAGGGTACCGATCCGACCAAGGTGTTGATGCCGGACGGCAGCAGTTTTAGTTCTGAAGACCCTCCCAAGGGTGTGAGTTGGCACCGTGATGATGGCTATGACCTGCTGACAATTGCCAATCCAAAAGCTGGTGTGTGGCAGATCCAGGCCGAGGTTGATCCAGATAACCGGGTTATGGTGGTCACCGATCTGAAGATGGTATCCAACACCCTTCCCAATCGTCTGCTGCAGGGAGAACAGAAGCCCCTGAAAATCCAGTTTACCGATAGGGGCAAGAAGATCGTCAACAAGGAGTTTCTGGATGTGGTCAACATGCGGGCGGAGTATGCCGGTAGTGGTAGCCCAAGTGAACCACGTCCAATGTTTGATGATGGCAAGGATGGTGATAAAACCGCTGCTGATGGTGAATTCACCCATGTGATGAGCAAGACCATCGGCAAGGGCAAGATTGAGCTGATTGTTACTGCCGAAGGCAAGACCTTTGTGCGTGAGCGGCGTTACACCTTTGAATCCATTCCTGCCGTAACTATGGATAGGCTGGATGGTGAGCGTCGTGGTAAAGCTGGTTTGATGGCGACTATATTGCCTGAACCAAATCTGGTTGATGGGCAATCAATACAGGTTGAAGCATCCCTGATCCCAAAAGAAGGTAAGCCGGTTGCGGTGATGTTCCTACCCGGTATTGATGGTATGTCTCAGGAGACCTGGATAGACCGGTCAGCTCTGAAGGGAGAGTGGAATCTGGATGTGCATGTAAAGGCCAAGAGTGTCTCCGGGGTTCAGTTGGAACTGGATCTTGATTCGGTGCTTATCAAGGGGCTGGAGCCTGCTCCTATGCCCGAGCCGGTTGCTGTACCTGAACCGGCCAAGCTGGGATCCAAACCAGAACCCGTGATTGAGGCCAAGCCCGCTGTTGAGGCTGAGCCAGTCTCAGAGCCAGTTGAGGCTAAACCGGACACGATGCCGCTACCAGATGAGGCGGAAGATGATGGTGGTGTATCAGGTGTGCTCTGGTTTGCTTTACTCAATCTGTTGGTGGTTATATTCGGTGGTGGTGCCTATTGGCATTTTCGAAAACGCAGGGCAGCCATATTTTCTGAGTTAGTAGATGATGATGAAGTAGTGGATGAGGCAGACAAGGAAGAGGTTGGTGATGATTTTGATGTGAAGGAGGCTGAGGCTAAAGCTGAAGTTGAAGAGGCAACGGAATGTTTGGAATTGACAGATGATGATGAAGTTGGCTCTGATGCAGATAAGACAGTGGTCATAGACAACAGTAAGGCAGAGGTTGAAGAATCTATAGCTGATTCAGAGGCCGAAGAGGTTGTTGGGGATGAAATAGATCAGGGAGAAGAGATAATCGAGAATGGTGAGGTTAGAGGGAAATCAAAGTGACAACAATTAGTTCGCTGTGGTTCATGCTTCTGGTTGAAGGGCTCATTGCTACTACACTTGTTTCGGTAGTGCTGGTTGGGCTTACAATTATGCGTGAGCAGAAAGATAGAGCCGCTACAGCGCGTCTTGTTCAGAAGATAAAAAAAGATGGGGTGCGTCGCAGGGATGAGACAAGGAAGTTGATGCAATACAAGTTTGGTTTTGAGGATGAGGTGGCCAAGGAGATAGCGACACAATCCAGTCGTGAAGAGAATAGATTTTATCAGAATATAATTAACTGCTATCTGCAGCGTGATGCTGTGGGTTTTGAGAACATATACATAGAATTTGAAGGTATGATCGATCATTATCGCAGCCTGGAACCACCAGGCTGCGGTGGCGGTGGCCCAGTTGCTGAGGCGGTGGCCGTAGATGAATCTGAAGAGATTCGCAGGCTGACAATAGAGAATAAACGTTTGTCGGATGAAGTGGGCGTGACTATGCAGACCATGAGTCGTATGATGGATGAGTACTCTTCAATGTTTGCCGGTGGTTCTGCTGATGAGGTGGATGATGATCAGACGCTGGAACAGCCCCAGGGAGATGAGTCAGATGCTGATGCTAAGGATATGTCGGAAGCTGAACAGACGTCAGCTGGTACAGAGGAGATAGTTTCTGATGAGCCTAATGAGGAATCATCGCTAATGATTGATGGTATGGATGACCTGTCTGATCTTGATCAGAAAGAGTAGGATGGCCCACGAAACCCTGTAAGAACTGATCGTATAAGTGTTTGTGATTGGCTGTTTCCAGCTAAAGCATATATTAATATTTTCATTTTTGGCTCAATGAGTAGGCGTGTCCGGGTTGGCTTGTATAAGTCGCTCTGTGGATATCTTCTGGATGGTATCAAACACTAAGCTATTTTATAAAAACATCATTAATTATTTGTAAATCTCGTGCATATATTTGTATAGTGTGTATAAAGAAGAAGCTTGAAATGAGAAACTCGAGCTTTTACTGATAGTTACTATGGCCTGTTGAATTAGTGTTAGCTGGCCCTGATTGATAATCTTTAAATAAAAATGTGGAGTAGACTTTTTGTGAACAAAAAGAATCTGATAGCTACTACTGTAATTATTTCGCTGCTTGGTGGATGTCAAACTCTTGATCCATACACAAATGAGCAAAAAACCTCAAATACGGCGAAAGGCGCTGGAATTGGCGCTGTAGCCGGTGGTGTTATCGGTGCCTTGGCCAATAAAGATGATCGTGGTAAAGGAGCGGCAATTGGCGCTGTATTAGGGGCTGGTGTAGGCAGTGGGATTGGCTACTATATGGATCAGCAGGAAGCTGAACTTCGTCGTACCCTTCAAGGCTCTGGGGTCAGTGTCTCTCGCGTGGGAGACGCTATTGTTCTTAATATGCCTGGTAATATCACCTTTGATACTGATAGTTCTGGAATTAAGGGCAGTTTCTTCAGTGTACTAGATTCTGTTGGGTTGGTGCTTAAGAAATTTGGTAAATCTGATATTCGCATCTCTGGTCATACTGACAGTCGAGGTAGCCAGGAGCACAACCAGGGTTTGTCAGAACGCCGAGCACACTCTGTCTCCAACTACATGCAAAGGCGCGGAGTAGACCCTAGAAGAATATATAGTGTTGGTTATGGTGAAAGTCGCCCCATAGCTGACAATAATTCCAGCTATGGGCGCGGTCAAAACCGTAGAGTTGAAATTGAAGTTCTACCCCCAAGAAATTAATACAACTACCATGTTTGCTTCTTGATGCATTGAATGATCAAGAAGCACTGACTGGTTATTAGACGATTGTCAAATACCCTTATGTACAGGTGAAGCTGATTAGTTGATGGTGATGTGCCGGCTTTTATGTAGTAAGCTCTAGCCCGTATATTGCATAAAGACGGACTGGGCAATAGGTGATTTGTAGAAATGTCAGGCAGTTACAGCAACTAAAATTTCTGTGCATAAAATACAGTCTGTCCTGATCGAGTCTAGACCAAGTCCGGTGTTGTATTTTGATCAATACTCCTCAAGCCATAGTTGCGGCTATGCTATATTAAACGCTAGACAAAACTACTTAGCCGGATTTGCCTTGATCACTTCATGTAATATACCTGCTAGTTATTGACAGCAGTTTTGTGCTGTTGGTGCTCTAAATCAATTATGAAGTTTGATATGTGATCTAAGAATACCTTCTCCAACAATGCGACGATGTACAGCGCGTGGTGTTATTATCACTGCAGTTTATCAACTCAATCTGGGTAGCTGAATGGGTATGGGTCGTCAATTGCAATCCATGCCTGTATTATATAAGGAGCAGTCTTGGTATTATTAGACTTGTCCCAATTGGATTGACTTTTTATGATTCCAGCCACGGCGCGCACGTCTTAATTTTTATGAGGAAAGAGCGGATGGAAGATGGAATTATCAATGTTTCTGAGTTGAAAGCAGGTCAGCAATTTACTTTGGATATTGCAAGCCATGAGGTGGTTCTCACCAAGTTGGAAGAACCAAATAAGTTCACCATGGGGGATTGGTTCACAGATGAAGTGGAAATCTATATCATCGAAAGCCAGATAGAAGAGGATAAACCCCTGCACTATGCATTAAAACCTATGAGCTTGGAAGAGGGGTTGAGGCTTAACAAAGGTAAGTTTGGTAAGGATATTGTGATGCATGATTTTCTTGGCCGTGAAGTGGAAGGTATTGAGATGGAAGAGGCTGAAGAGACCGAAGATTAGATCCTTAGCGGCTACCCAATGTTTTGATCTTTGATCTGCAATTTATGGGATTATTCAGGGCTGCCTTAAGCTACAATGGTTTCAATAGAGTCGCGTTTGCCCATGTTGTCTACCCAGCTTAGCCGGATAGTCTCACCCTTGTTTCCACCTTTAAAGGTAAATGCTAGGAACGGATCTTTTGCGATATCACTTCCCCAAAGTGCTGATAGAATAATATTGTCACCAAGGCTGCATGTGACTTCCTGAATAAAGTGAGGGTTGCTACCCTTGTTTTTATTGATGGGGCTGCTTTTGGAGTTACTCATCTGGTGTTTGATTAATGCCCTTACTGTGGTAACACCCTTGGTGTGCTTGGCTCTTATTTGTATGGGTTTTGCTGACATAATACCTTGTGCTCTCCTGAGTATTAGTGGAATCTTTTAACCACATCCGCAACCAGAAAAGTCTACTTCGGTCTGTTCGCTGAATAGACGGTCGCCTGACTTGAGTATGACAATTACTTCACCTTTGCCTTCCATCTTTATTCGTGTGGCTAGTGAATCGATAGTTCTTCCACCAAAATTAAAACATGCGACCAGTGGTGTCTGGTTACTAGTCGCCAACAGAGTTATGGAGTCTACCTCTGGAATAGTGGTGGTGATGGTGACTGTTACCTGGGTGCCGCTATTATTCATGTGTGGTCTGGTTTTGACTTCAGTGGCATAACGCCTAGTTCTGGTTTTGTCGCTACCTAGTAGCGCATTTAATGCGGTTGGGATGGTAGTAGCCTCGAATGCTTTCTTGGGCCAGGCTGCTAGGGCAGAGTGTGGCGTTATCAGGCCGGTGCATATTGCTGTTGTAATTGTGCCTTTGGCTAGAAGGTATTTGAGAAACAGTCTGCGTTTTAGGTCTGTGCGCATGTTGCTGCTTAGGAAATGCTTGGTTAGTGTTTGCGTTGCTTTAGGTCGGAGATTTCCTGCTTGATATCTTTAAGCCTTGCCGCCATTTTTGCGCTAATGTAGAAATCGTTTCTGCTGTTGTTCAATGATATCTCCAATTGGCGTTGGGCCGATTCCAGGTCGCCAGAAAGATAGTAGTGCTCGGCCATGAAATAGTGTCCTTGGGCGATGTGTCCGGCTTTGCCTGCTGCCATTGCTGCCATTTTGTTCAGGGTGGTGTCCTGTGGGTGTCTTTTAATCAACTGCTCTAGGATGCGCTCGGCTTTTGCTGCTTGGCCGTTATGTAGCAGGGCGTTTGCATAGTATGTGGTCAAAGGGTAGTTGTCTGGATTGAGTTTTAGCCCTTTTTGTAGAATTTTGATTGCCTGTTTTGGTCTGGATGTCTGGCTGTATATCTCTGCTTTAGTAGTCAGGTAGTGGACACTGCTCCTGTCTTTATTTAGCAGCAGGTTGATATGTTTCATGGCCTCCTGGTATTTGTGAGTGCGAATCAGTGCCCGTACCAGACCATAGCGCTGCGCTTGAGCATTACGGTATCTGCCTTCAGCCAGGGTTTTGCTATAAAACTTTACCGCCTGGTTTGGGTCGTTGAATTGTTGCTCGCGCAGGATGGCCCGGGTCAAGTGGTACTCCTTGCTGTCCTGGTATTGCCGGTAGGGGTAGGTCGCTGCCCGTCCCAAGGTGTCGGCCATGCGGTTTTTGGATATGGGGTGAGTCTGTAAAAACTCTGGTAGTTTGTGACCGTCGTAGACCATGTTTACCTTTCCAAGGCGGGTGAAAAAGGTCGGCATTGCCCTAGGGTCAAATTTTGAATCGGCGAGTATGTTTATGCCTACACGGTCGGCCTCTTTTTCATTTTCACGGGTAAAGTTTATCTGCTGCTGGATCAGGCCAGCTTGAATTCCAGCCGCTGCTGCAGCACCGACATCTGAGTTGTTTGATGCTGCACCCAAAATGACTGCAGCAAGCATTATTGCAGCAGTTGGTATCCCCATGCGTTCTGCTGAGTCGAATGTCCTGGCCAGATGTTTCTGCGTGATGTGGGCGATTTCGTGTGCTACTACTGAGGCGAGTTCGCTTTCAGACTCTGTGGTCAGGATTAGGCCGGTAAATACTGCAATGTTCCCTGCTGGGCCGGCAAAGGCATTTACCTCTTTGTTGTCTACTAGAAAAAATGAGAATGGTTGGTTGGCATCACTACTGTTGGATACTAGGCGCATACCCAGTGACTCTATGTATGAATTTAACAGAGGGTCAGAAACAACCTTTAATGATTTGCGCACGTTGCGCATAAAGGCCTGCCCAAGTCTTCGTTCCTGGGTTGGGGTCATTACCCTGCCGCTGGGGTCGCCAAAGCTTGGTAGTTCAATACTCCCGGCAATGGCTGTAGATAACAGGTTAGAAAGCAGCAGCATGGTGCTGATGAAGATGGCCATGCCTCTGGCGTGGGATGTGTGTGGTGAGAATATCTGCATCTATAAAGAGACCCACCTAGTCTGTTAAAAGTTCCAAAATGGATGTGGTTATGTAGTTATGCCGTAGGTGTGAACTATTGGCAAGTTTTTTTGCATTTGGAGTGGGTTACGCTGTTTTTAGGTAGTGAGGTTTTTTACCAGTTTTTTGAGCTGGGTATAGACCTCAAACCCATCCTTGTCCATTACCTGGTCGATGATCCAGCGGTTTTCCTGTTCGTCCCCCATAAGCTGTTGGATCTCGTATCCAAGGTGGCGCATGAAGGGGTAGCTGGGGCCGTCGTCCTGGTCAAAGCTTAGTTGGGCGTACTCTTCGGAGCGTAGGTTGAACTTGTTGATGAATGGGGTGCGGTAGTCTCCGGAACCCAGTAGGTCCTGGCTGTTCTCCTGCAGATGTTCTGCCAGACGGGTAACAAGGGAGATAATAAGCTCTTGACGTTCTTGCGGGGTGAAGTTTTTATGTACCAGGCGGTCCACCACCTGTGCTGAAAACAGCAGGTACTCGGCTATGACGTCCAGGCGTTGTCGGTCAGAGCTGTAGTCGAACTGCTCACTGTGCAGTGTTATCGCCTTCTCCATGGCTATGCGCCAACTGCTGAAGGCTATAGCTCCGGCAATCTCGTCGATAGATCTATCTTTCTCTTCTTTGTGCCAGTGACTCTTGATTCTTAGTGCCAATGTGCTCTCCATCAACCTGCCAGCATCACTGGCAGGTTGATTGGTGTGTCCGAATTAACGCCTAGTATCCACCCTTACGGCGGGTCTCAGGCAGTCCGGCAATCTTACCGGCCTGTTTAGCGGGGCCCATGGGGAAGTGTATGTACAGGGCCTTGGTGTCCACCTTGTCCAGGTCGGTCCAGAGCTTCTTGAAGTGTTTGACCATGTGACGTTCGTTGGGCTGATTGCTGTTGTTGTTGAGGTATTCATCGCGCAGGTAGTTGATTATCTCCCAACCCCGGTCTGACAGTTCGATACCCTCAGCTGCGGCAATAACCCCTGCCAGCTCTTCACTCCAGTCGTCTAGGTTTTCCAGGTAACCATTGGCGTTGGTCTCAATGGTTGCGCCGTTCAGTTCGTATGCCATCTGTATTCTCCTTATTTTAAATCTATGCTGAATTCTGTTGCCCTACCTGGCCCACATGAGTATGAAATCTCTCACGTGGTGGCGAAGGCAGGGAAATTAATTAAATTAACATAAGCCAATATTATAAGCTCTTTGACGCAATGAACAAGCCGAATCCCATACTGCGGCCTGGACCAATTCCCTTTGCCTGGAGAGTGACAGCATCTTCGGCTGTCATGCCGCTTACCAGCAGGGATTTGGTATTGATGGGGCCGTCCGGCCCGGCCAGGGCGTGATCTCTGCCGGATAGTATCTTGGTGAGTTCCAGCCCCATACCCCGTAGTTCCTGCAGCATGCGTTCGGTAAATTCGGTTTCGTCCTCTTCAATGGCAGAGACTATGTGACGGGATAACAGGGTGTCGGTGTTGCCAAGGAGCAGGGTCTTGAACGTTCCAACTTCGACGCTGTAACCGGACACATCCAGTAGCTTGCCGCAGAGCTGTTCTGCATCTTTGACCCTGTGCTTGGGTAGACGCAGGCGCAGTTTGGAGCGTTTCGACAGGAGCAGTGTTGCGTCCTCGGTCTCCGGCCGATGCCAGCCATTGATGGAGGCACCGCCTTGCATAATGTGCAGTCCGGCCTCTGGTTCACTGCTGAACCATGGCAGTATCGCAATAATGGCGTTGGATAGGGCGTAGGCGTTGTCTACTGGTATGGATGTGCAACTGATGCTGAACGATAGATCGACCACATCATCCGGTATTTGGTAAGGGGTATTTTCCTTTTCATCCTGCCAGAGCATATTTAGTTACCTCGGGGTTAGGCTTCGCCCGGTATCAGATCTCTTAACTGATCCCGGTCAAACCACCAGTTGTCCTCGGTGAGGACATCCAGAACCTGTGCCAGTCGTGGGAGGAATTTGCCTGGCTCATTCAGCTCCAGACGCTCAACCCAGAAGTCAAAGATCTCTTTCTCCTCGACCTGGCTGTGGCGTTTTGCCACCTGTCCCATCAACTGGCTAGTGAAGAAATGTAACTCTTCGTGCTGTTCTCCCTTGGCTCGCAGATCCACCAGGTAGCAGGCAGTTGCGGCTGCAACCGCGGCACCGTCGGAGTTGTCCGGGGTTTCGTCGATCAGGTGCTGCAGCATGGCAACACTGAGTTCAGGGTCGATAGGAAAGGTGACTGCCAGCCAGATGCCATGGGCCAGGGCCCGGATGGACTCCTTATTACCAGTCTGGAACATAATATCGCAGGATTCTACGGCCCGGGTCCATAGATTCTCTGTCAGGGCCTGTTTAAGCGTGGTGTTGGAGCTGTTCCATGCCTCATCCTGACGCTCCAGATCCAGTAACAGGTAGCACCGGTCCAGTGTCAGTTTCAGCCGTTGGCTGGTATTGGTGCTGGCGGGCAGCTGCTCTATTTCATCCTGGATCTGCATTAGCTTGGATTCCAGGTTCTGGGTGGATATGACTGCGTCTTCACCACCTTCAGCATCACCGATACGAAATTCGTTTTTCAGGTACTTCATCTCTATAGGCTCTATGTAAATGCCGCTTCCATGCGGTCTTCCCAGTCTTCAGGTGTGTCCTGGTATTGAGGTTTTACATCAATACGGAAGAACATCTCACTCTTAGAGCGCTCTTTGACTGCGGAGAGTAGTTGTTCGAAAGATTGCAGATCCGGATTTTGGATCAATATCTCACTTAGGTACAGCATTCTGATTAGGACCTCTATCAGGTTGTTAAGGGGTGCCATGGCTGAATCTGCTGGCCTGGCGTTGTGTGCCGGATGCTCGCCGTTGATTGGGCGGGTGTATATTATTCAACTCCATTCACTATCCATTGGCAAGAAGATGGAGATAGGATAAATGTGGGTTTGCATTAAATAGTTTGATCGATATGGGATTGGTTGGGGCGGGATAGCAATATTTCAACGCGTATTTGATTGCTTGATATATATCAAATAGTGCCCTGGCCACTGGATTTGCCGATAAAAAAAGGCGGTCCAGTATGAAAATAGTATCTCTAATCAACAAGGTAATGCCCCCTAAAATAAAAATAATATGCGCATTATTTTTAAAAATATACCCCATAGTGGGGAGTAGTTTTTTTATACCGCTACCCCATCGTAGGGATATTTTACTTCATTAGGAAATTCTAAACTTTTTGCCATTCTGTAGCTATGGAGCGTTTGGTAAGTTTGTTGCTAAAGGTTCCGATTCGCATAGATTATTCACCCGGATTTTTTGTGATTTCAAAGCATGAATCCAAGGGTGTGGTGAGATAACCCATATTTAATGATTATTGGGAGATTAAAGTAATGGCAAAACCACTGCATGATACTCCGATGCTCGATCAGCTGGAAACTGGCCCATGGCCGAGTTTCGTAACTGGTCTGAAACGTCTGGCAAAGGATAAGGACATGGTAGTTGACCTGTTGGGTCAGCTTGAGACCTCATACGAGACTAAATTAGGCTACTGGAAGGGCGGAACCGTTGGCGTTATTGGTTACGGTGGCGGTGTTATTCCTCGCTTCACCGAGCTGAAGGATGACAATAACAACCCGCTGTTTCCTGCATGTGCCGAGTTCCATACCATCCGTATCATTCCGCCTCCAGGCATGCACTATGACACAGCTACCATGCGTAAGTTCTGTGACATCTGGGAAGAGCATGGCGCTGGCCTGATTGCCCTGCATGGGCAGACTGGCGACATCATGATGCAGGGTTGCACCACCGAGAAGGTGCAGGTTGCATTCGATGAGTTCAACGAAATGGGCTTTGATATGGGTGGTGCAGGTCCTGCTGTACGTACCGGTATGTCCTGCGTTGGTGCTGCACGTTGTGAGATGTCCTGCTTTGATGAAGCGCGCACCATGCGTATGCTGGTCAATAATGTGCTGGATGATATGCATCGTCCGGCACTGCCATACAAGTTCAAGTATAAAGTATCCGGTTGCGCCAACGACTGCGTTAACTCCATTCAGCGTTCCGACTTTGCCGTTCTCGGTACCTGGCGTGACGATATGAAGGTGGATCAGGCAGAGGTCAAGGCTTACGTAGGTGAGAAGGGTCGTAAGTACGTTGTAGACAACGTAATCACCCGCTGCCCGACTAAGGCGCTGTCTCTGAACGATGACGACACCCTGGACGTGGACAACAAGAACTGCGTGCGCTGCATGCACTGTCTGAATGTCATGAACAAGGCGCTCTCTCCTGGAGATGACAAGGGTATCACCATCCTGTGTGGCGGTAAGCGTACCTTGAAGATCGGTGACCTCATGGGTACCGTGATCGTCCCATTCATGAAGCTTGAAACCGATGATGACTTCGAGGCTCTGGAAGAGTTGGCTACCGAAGTAATCGACTTCTTTGCCGAGAATGCCCTGGAGCATGAGCGTACCGGTGAGATGATCGAGCGCATCGGCCTGGCAGGTTTCCTGGAAGGTGTCGGCCTCGAAGTGGATCCAAACATGATCAGCAATCCACGTTCGAACTCATACATACGTATGGACGGTTGGGATGAGGAAGCAGCCAAGTGGAATGAGCGCAAGGCTGCCGACTGATAAGACTGTTTGTCAGCCTTGACCGTCAGGTTTATACGCGGCGCATACCGGACCCAGGTTCGGTTATGCGCCACGAGATGAATTAGAAATAGAGATATTTGGAGATAATTATGTCCCAACCTCGCATGCCCGAAGAGACAGGTGTACCGGAGATAGATCCATATCTGCATCCGGTAATGAAGAAGAACTATGGTGATTGGAAGTTCCATGATCGCCCACGTCCTGGTGTTCTGCGCCATGTTGCCAACAGCGGCGATGAGCTCTGGACCGTACGTGCCGGCACCCCGCGTCAGATGGACGTAACCATGATTCGTGAGCTTATGGATATCGCCGATGATTTGGCTGAAGGTTATGTCCGTTTTACCTCTCGTTCCAACATTGAATATATGGTGAGCACCGAGGCGCAGGTTAAGCCGCTGATGGATAAGCTGACCGAGTGCGGCTATCCAATCGGTGGTACTGGTAACTCAGTATCCATGATTGCCCACACCCAGGGTTGGTTGCACTGCGATATTCCTGGTACCGACGCCTCTGGTGCGGTTAAGGCCCTGATGGATGAACTGGTTCACGAGTTCGAACATGAAGAGATGCCTAACCGGGTAAAGATTACCACCTCCTGCTGCCAGATTAACTGCGGCGGACAGGGTGATATTGCCATCAACATTCAGCACGTTAAGCCACCTAAGATCAACCATGATCTGGTTGCCAACGTATGTGAGCGTCCTACGGTTGTTGCACGTTGCCCGGTAGCTGCTATTCGCCCGGCAATGGTTAACGGCAAGCCTTCTCTTGAAGTTGATGAGCGCAAGTGCGTATGTTGTGGTGCATGTTTTCCACCATGTCCGCCCATGCAGATCAACGATCCTGAGCATTCTAACTTTGCTATCTGGGTAGGTGGTAAGAACTCCAACGCCCGTAGCAAGCCGACCTTCCATAAACTGGTCGCATCCAACGTGCCAAATAATCCGCCGCGCTGGCCTGAGGTTGGAGATGTGGTAAAACGCATCCTCGCGGCCTATAAGGAAGACGCCAAGGATTACGAGCGTATTGGTGAGTGGGCTGAGCGTATTGGCTGGGGTAGCTTCTTCGAGAAGACTGATCTGCCGTTTACCAAGTACCACATTGATAACTGGCGTGGTGGTCGTGCTAACTTGAATGCGTCTTCTCACGTTCGTTTCTGAGTTGGTCTGACGAAAGTTAAAAGGAAAACAGATGAAGTTTTCAATTCAAGTAAATGAAGGGCCATATCAGCATCAGGCTACCGATTCCGCCTATCAATTTACCAAGGCGGCACTGGAGAAGGGGCACGAGATCTTTCGTGTCTTCTTCTACCACGATGGTGTAAATAACGGCACTAAGCTGACCACTCCTCCACAGGATGATCGCAATATTGTTAACCGCTGGAGCGAGTTGGCAGAAAAGCATGATCTGGATATGGTGGTTTGTGTGGCAGCTGCCCAACGTCGCGGTATCGTGGATGAGGGTGAGATGCAACGTAATGGCAAAGACGCTGAGAATATTGCCCCCGGGTTTCGTATCTCCGGGCTGGGGCAGTTGATCGAAGCTGCTGTCCAGGCCGATCGTCTGGTCGTTTTCGGTGATTAAGCACAGAGGTTGAATCCATGTCTGAAGATATTAAAAAATTCATGTACGTCAACCGCCGTGCTCCCCATGGTACTATCTATGCCTGGGAATCACTGGAGGTTGTTTTGATTGGTGCTGCCTTTGATCAGGATGTCAGCGTGGCATTCTTTGATGATGGCGTGTATCAGCTGTTGAAGAACCAGGATACGTCTGATATAGAGACCAAGAATTTCTCTCCAACCTATGCCGCTCTGGGTGATTATGATGTCACCAAACTTTACGTAGAGCAGGAGTCACTGGAAGAACGTGGCCTGACCATTGATGATCTGATGGATCTGAAATGGGAAGATGAGGATGAAGATTGGGCAGAAAAAGACTCAATCCGTGTTGTCAGCCGTGCTGAACTCAGCAGTGTGCTGGATCAGCAGGATGTCATTTTCAGTTTCTAGGGCGGAGCATACGAATGAGTATTTTACACACAGTAAATAAATCACCTTTTGAGAAAAGTTCAGTTGGTAGCTGTCTGGCTCATGCTTTAGAGGGTAGTTCCATACTCTTCTATGAGGATGCAGTTTATGCGGTTCTTAAGGGTGCCAGTATTGAGCCATTGGTGGCGGGATTCGATGGAGTAAAGTTGTATGCTCTGGGTGCTGACCTGAAGGCGCGTGGCATTACTGATGATAAGATGATTGATGGAATTGAGATCGTGGACTATGCGGGTTTTGTAGACCTGTCTGCCGAACACGACAAAGTTCAAGCCTGGGTCTGATTCAGAATATCTGCCCCAAATAGATTAACGTTAGGAGAAAGTGCATGGCTATCGAAGTAGACGGTAAAAGTTATGAAGTTGATGAAGAAGGTTATCTGGTAAACCTGGACGACTGGGTGCCTGGTATTGCAAACGTTATGTCTGCAGAGGATGACCTGGAGCTTGGTGATGAGCATTGGGACATCATTAACTTTCTGCGTGAGTACTACCAGGAATATCAGATTGCTCCTGCAGTACGTGTTCTCACCAAGGCTGTTGGTAAGAAGCTTGGTAAGGAAAAGGGCAACAGCAAATACCTGTACGCCCTGTTCCCATACGGCCCAGGTAAGCAGGCCTGCCGCTATGCTGGTCTGCCTAAGCCAACCGGCTGTATCTAAGCAGTAAAAAAACATGACTGGCAGTAGACAAAAGTCTGCTGCCGGTCAGTTAGACCAGAACCTCATAAGTACGTGGCTGTTGCTGTCTGAACTGGATAGCTGAATAATAATAGATACGGTTTTCGTCTATATATTAGGAGGCCATTAACCTCGCTTTTATTCTGCGGTGTGTGCTCTTGTGGGGCTGGTTAAACCCGACGGAGGATCGCAGGATCATGTCATTTTTCTTTGCGCTGCTGTTTATTCTCGCAAGCCTTGTCTTTGTGGTGGGCCTGACGCTGAAGATCATCCAGTATGCCAAGACCCCGGTTCCATTGAAGATTGTTACTACACCAGCACCTGTTACCAAGAGTGGTGTTGTGTTACGTATGTTCCGGGAAGTGGTATTTTTCGAGAGTCTGTTCAAGAGCACCAAGTGGACCTGGATCTTTTCCTGGGTTTTTCACATGGCCCTGCTCCTGGTATTAATCCGACATCTGCGTTACTTCATTGAACCGGATGCCGTCCCCGCAGTGGTATGGACCCTGATTGAACTGGTCCAGCCGTTTGGCATGTATGCTGGTTTTGGCATGGTGTTGGGGCTGGTCGGGCTGTTTCTGCGGCGTGTTCTGGTTGATCGGGTGCGTTATATCTCAGCGCCATCTGATTACCTGATGCTGCTAATGCTGGGATTTATCGGGTTCAGTGGCCTGATGATGACGTTCGTAGTGCACACGGATATCGTCGCCATCAAACAGTTCTTTACCTTTAACGGTGGACAGCTGCCGGCTGATTTCCCACTCATTATCCATCTCTCTCTGGTTGCTCTGCTGATGCTGATCTTTCCGTTTAGCAAGTTGCTGCACGTGCCTGGTATTTTCTTTAGCCCAACCAGGAACCAGGTTGATAATCCACGCGAGAAACGCCATATCGTCCCATGGGCGAAGGCGCTCGAAGAAGAACAGAATTAGACTGAGCTGAGCCGAAGAGGAAATTCCATGGCCAAGGCAGAATTTGACGTACCAGAACTCCAAGAGTATGTGGATGTTCCCGAGGTTGAGGAGGGCACGATGGCGCACGTTAAGTCATTCGTGGTCACCAAGCCTGAACACAATACAGATCTTGGGTTTCCAGGAGAACTGGTTGAAGATTGGCACGATAAAGCACTGGAAAAACTGGATGATCTACGCGGTCGTTACCGTTCGCTCCAGGTGTTTCTTGATGCCTGCGTTAAGTGCGGTTCCTGTACCGACAAGTGTCAGTACTTCTTAAGCACCAAGGACCCCAAAAACATGCCGGTAGGTCGTCAGGATCTACTGCGCAAGGTATACCGGCGCTACTTTACCTTTGCTGGTAAGTATTTTCCCAAGCTGGTGGGTGCCGAGGATCTGACCCGAGAGACCCTGGATGACTGGTACAACTACTATCATCAGTGCTCCCAGTGCCGCCGTTGCTCAGTATTCTGCCCTTATGGCATAGATACCGCAGAGATCTCCATGGCGGCACGTGAGATCCTGGACAGCATTGGCTATGGCCAGAAGTACTGCAATGAAATCATTGCCAAGGTCCATAAGATTGGTAACAACCTGGGTCTGCCCGGTCCCGCCATCGAGAATACCCTCGAAGGTCTGGAAGAGGACATGGTGGATGACTTTGGCGTAGAGGTAAAATTCCCACTGGACGTGAAGGGTGCCGAGGTTCTGCTGGTTACCCCATCAGCCGACTTTTTTGTTGAACCCCATGTGGATGGTTTGATCGGCTACGGTAAGGTGTTTCACGAGGCCGGGATCAGCTGGACCATGAGTACCACTGCCTCCGAGGCCGGTAACTTTGGTATGTTCATTGGCAGTTACGAGAACATGCGGCGAGTGGCGTTGCGGGTACGTGAGGCTGCATTGGAACTGGGTGTAAAGCGTATTGTTTTTGGTGAGTGTGGTCACGCCTGGCGTGTGGCATACGCCTTCCTGAATACCCTGGCTGGCCCATTCGACTTTCTCGATCCTGACTACCCGGTGCCGCAGCATATCTGCGAGTTCACCGATGATTTGATCAAGGAGGGCAGACTCAACCTTGATAAGTCACAGAATGACGATATGGTCCTCACCTTTCATGATTCCTGCAACGTGGCCAGAGCCACCCGCATGGGGGATAAGCCAGGTGGCCAGTTTGAGATTCCGCGCAACGTAATCAAGGCGGTCTGCAATAACTATGTGGACATGCATCAGGACACCATCGGTGAAAAGACCTTCTGCTGTGGTGGAGGTGGTGGCCTGCTGACCGATGATCTGATGGAGACCCGGGTTAATGGTGCAGTGCCCAGAATGACGGCCCTGCAAAACGCCATGAATGAAAAAGGCGTTACCCATATGGCCGCCATCTGTGCCATCTGTAAGAGCCAGTTCACCAAGGTGCTGCCTTACTTCGGTATGGAAATGGACCAGATCGTCAGCGTTCACCAGTTGGTCGGTAATGCCCTCATTCTCACCACTCAGAAGAGTGAAGGTGATGATGAAGAGCAGGAAAATGATGATTAAACCTCTCCAGTCAATAGGAGCTTAGCTGTAATGCATAGGTTAATAGACCTCAAACGGGTAGCGGTCATGATGGTGGCAAGCGTATTGCTCTCATTCGCCACCGCCGCCATCAGTGATTCGACCGTTGTAGAAGGATCAAAGGCTGCAGGTATGGATAAGGGTGGATGTGTTGCCCCCCAGATGGATATGCGGCGCAACCACATGGAATATCTCAAGCACCAGCGGGACGAGGTAGTACATAAGGGTGACAGGAGCAGTAAATTCGCCCTGGCCGAATGCGTCAACTGTCATGCCTCAAAAGATAAGAAGGGACACCCGGTGCCGGTTAATGCAAAAGATCAGTTTTGCGATTCTTGTCATGACTATGCGGCGGTGAATATCACCTGTTTCCAGTGTCACCGCAAGGTGCCGGAGGAGAAGTGAATATGAGTAACCGCAAACAACAACCAGATATGAAGCGACGTGAATTTCTCACTAAGTCAGTAATCGCTGCCTCTACGGCCACGATTGCTCCAGGCGTGCTTCTTACTACGGCTGATGCCAATGCCGCTACGAAGGCCGCTTCCAGCAACACCCGCTGGGGCATGCTGATTTACACAAATAAGTGTGCGGATGGATGTTCCTCCTGTGTCTCTGCTTGTGAGAAGGAGAATGGCATCGATCTGGTGAAAAAGCCTGAAGGTCATTCGGATGCGATGTGGGATGAGCAGCGCCCGCAGTGGATTCGCAAGGTAAAACTGAAGGATACCCAGACCGGAATGGTGAGCAACCTGCCGCTGATGTGTCAGCACTGTGAAGAGGCGCCATGTGTGGATGTATGTCCTACCGGCGCTTCATTCAAGCGTGCCGATGGTATCGTCATGGTTGATCGTCATATCTGCATCGGTTGTCGCTACTGCATGATGGCCTGCCCATACAAGGCGCGTTCCTTTATCCATGCCGATGTGGCAGAGCAGGTGGTGGAATCCCCACGCGGAAAGGGTTGTGTTGAGGCATGTAATCTCTGCGCCAACCGCCTGGATGCCGGTGATGGCAATACCGCCTGTGCTGAAGCCTGTAGCAAAGAGGGTCATAACGCCATTGTCTTTGGGGATCTAAAGGATCCTAACAGCGCCGTATCCAAGGTGCTGAAGCAGAGCCACAGCCGCCAGCTGCGTGAAGATCTTAAGTTGAACACTGCTGTTCGGTACACGAACGTCTAGCCGTATAGGGGCCTACTCGATGGAAAAGATTAACTATCGCGAATTAGGGTGTGAATCACCCCGTTTCTGGACTGGCATGGGCGTCATGGCCTTTCTGATCTTACTGGCGCTTGTGTCTGTGTACCACATGGAACACAACGGCCACTATGTGACCGGCATGACCAACCAGATAGTCTGGGGTCTGCCCCATGTATTTGCCATCTTCCTGATCGTGGCCGCCTCTGGCGCCCTGAATGTGGCATCCATCGGCTCGGTGTTTGGCGGTCCCATGTATAAGCCTCTGGGTCGCTTCTCCAGTATATTGGCCATTGCGTTGCTGGCTGGTGGCCTGATGGTGTTGGTGCTTGATCTGGGTCGCCCGGATCGCCTGATCATCGCCATGACCAAGTACAACTTCAAGTCCATCTTTGCCTGGAATATCTACCTGTATACCGGCTTCTTTGTCATTGTTGGATTTTATCTGTGGGCCATGATCGACCGTAAGGGCAAGGCCCTGTATCGGCCCCTTGGTATCACCGCATTTCTGTGGCGTCTGGCACTGACCACTGGTACCGGTTCCATCTTTGGTTTCCTGGTGGCGCGTGAGGCGTATGATGCAGCCATTATGGCGCCTATGTTTATCATCATGTCATTTAGCTATGGGTTGGCATTTTTTATTATTACACTGATGGCTGCCTACTGGTGGGATGACCGTAAAATAGGTGATGTGCGCATAGCCAAGCTGAGGAACCTGCTGGGGGTATTTGTTGCGGCAGTACTATACTTTGCCACGGTATATCATCTGAGCAATCTCTATATTACCCAACACCATGGAATTGAGAACTTTATCCTGTTGGAAGGTGGTGTCTACACCAAGATGTTCTGGATTGGACAGGTGTTGATTGGTGGGGTTATCCCACTATTCCTGATCTACTCCCCGGCCTTTTCCGCTTCGCGTTTTGCTGTGATGGCAGCTTCGGTGCTGGTGTTGGTGGGTGGCTTCTTTCAGATATACGTGATTGTGATCGGAGGCCAGGCCTTCCCCATGACCCTGTTTCCGGGTAAAGAGGTGGTTGAGAGCAGCTTTTTTGATGGAATGGTTAATAGCTATGTACCCACGTTGCCTGAGGCCATGCTGGGCTTTGGCGGGGTGGTTGTGGCCATGACCATTGTTGCTGTGGCGGCCCGTATGTTCCCGATGTTACCGGATAGTCTGGAAGACCCGGACAGCATCTGATTCATACTGAACCGGATCGTGCTGAGATTGGTTATAAGCCCAATGCCACGGCATTGGGCTTTTTAATCCCTGCTGATATCTCGTACAATCAATCGCTATTATGTCGCACTTCTTTATCTCTGCCGCCCATAAGTCCTCGGGCAAAACCACCCTTTCCATCGGATTGAGTGCCGCCCTGCGCGATAGGGGGCTGGCCGTGCAGCCGTTCAAGAAGGGGCCGGATTATATCGACCCTCTCTGGTTGTCTGCCACCTGTAATCGTCCCTGTCTGAATCTGGATTTTTTTACCATGCAGCGCCAGGAGATAGAGCAGGGTTTTTCCGCTTCCATGGCTACGGCTGATATAGGGGTGATTGAGGGTAATAAGGGTCTGTATGACGGGTTGGACCTGCACGGCAGCAACAGTAATGCAGCCCTGGCCAATCTTTTGGGATCCCCAGTAATCCTGGTGATTGATGCTCGTGGCATGACTAGAGGCATTGCCCCCCTGATCCTTGGTTATCAGGCCTTTGATCAGGATCTGAACATTGCCGGTGTTATCCTGAACAAAGTGGGCGGCAGCCGTCATGAAGCCAAGCTGTGCAATGTGATTGAACACTATACTGATGTGCCGGTGGTGGGTGCGGTACATAGCAATCCGGATCTGGTGATTGAAGAGCGCCATCTGGGCCTGATGCCGAGCAATGAGGCGGACAGGGCCAAGAGAAAGATTGATATGCTGGGGGCGGCGGTGGCCTCTCAGGTTGATCTGCAAAGGGTGTTGGATATAGCTGCAACGGCAACTCCTGCCATCACTCTGGATACAGAGACGGTCGTACACACCAATCAGGAACCACCGGTTCGTATAGGCTATGCCAGAGACCGGGCCTTCGGCTTCTACTATCCGGGTGATCTGCAGGCGTTGCGCGATGGTGGTGCAGAGCTATTGCCTATTGATACCCTGCACGATCCGGCACTTCCGCAGCTGGATGGGATCTTCCTGGGTGGGGGGTTTCCAGAGATGGTTATGGAGCAGTTGGAGGCCAATGCCAGTCTGCGGGCCGACCTGCTTGGGTATATAGAGTCCGGTGGGCCGGTATACGCAGAGTGTGGTGGCTTGATGTATCTGGCGCGCACCATGACCTGGAAAGGGAAGACATTCTCCATGGTAGGTGCTCTGCCCGGGGACGTGGTCATGCATGAGAGGCCACAGGGCAGGGGCTATGTGCGACTGCGTGAGACCGGAAATGGACCCTGGCCGGCCGAGGCTGAGGGACCGATTGAGATTGCTGCGCATGAGTTCCACTACTCGGCGCTGGAGAACCTGGACTGTGATCTGGAGTATGCCTACGAGGTACTGCGTGGTACCGGGATAGATGGCAGCCATGATGGAATTGTGTATAAAAATATGCTGGCAAACTACACCCATATTCGGGATGTTGCTGGTAATCACTGGACCAAGCGTTTTCTTGCCCATGTACGCAGTGTGAAGGAAGGACAGGCTACGGTTTGAGCCTTGTCGTAGGCCAGAATAAGCGATAGCGTTTCTGGTAGATCTAACCTAAGAGTAGATATGGAATTTGATTCAACCAGAGGTGAGTATGCTTAAACTAACAGATGCAGCTATACAACAGGTAAAACTATCAGCCGAGACCAATGACTCTGTTGGCGACCCACTGCGTTTGGCCGCAGAGATGAAAGAGGATGGTTCCATAGTCTATCTGATTGGATTTGATGCGGCTAAAGATGATGATATTCATGTTCAGGCCGGCGATATAGAGATTGTTATAGAACCAAAATATGTGCGCCTGTTAGAAGGGGCGACCATGGACTATCTGGCCGTTGCTGAAGATGAGTTCAGGTTTATCTTCATGAATCCGAATGATGAGACATATATACCGCCTGAAGGAAGCTGAACCATAGGTATCGCTTATTCTGCATCGCAGGGCCCTGAATAGAGATTTGAGTGCAACCTCCTATTGGACAGATGCCTGCCAATGGGCGTATAAGTCAGGGGTGTAGGCCGGATTTGATGGTCGATAGCAATGGGGGCAGCAGTATGAAACTCACCGCTCATTTACCACACCCGAAGCACTGCTTCTGTAATATCCCCATGGACCTACTCAGAAAGTGGTTTGTTCAGCGTCATATGGAGGGCATTCCAACGGTGGAACTGTTGGAGAAGGCCGATAACGACGCCGACAAGGAGGCGATATGCGCCGTGGCCATGTTCGATATTGATCAAGCGTCCATGCTTGAAATAATGGGCGATGTAACCCTGACTGATAACCATATAGTGCACTGCAGGGACAGAGTACAGCAAGAGGTTGAACTGGAGTTGTTTGGTCAGAGTTGTGGTGCCTGACCGGTAGTATGTTGATCAGGGTGGTGGTAGCTATCCTGCCGGTTACTCGTCCCTGCTGGTAAAACGGTGTATCTGTCTGCGGTCGCGCTTGGTGGGGCGTCCCTTGTCTGAGTGCGGTGCATTGCTGCGTAGACGCCGCTGCTCTTCTGATAGCTGTTCCCGGCGTTTGATGCTCTCTTCGGTTTCCTGGTAGAAGTGGATGCTCTCAGAGGCGGGGCGTCGCTGTTTTGGGATAACTTGTACCGTAATATCCCAAGCGAATGAACCCTTATGGATCTCCAGCTGTGAACCTGGTTTTATCTCCCTTCCTGGTTTTGCCCGTTTTCCGTTGAGATGAACCTTGCCACCATTGATGGCCTCCACGGCCAGTTTACGGGTCTTGAAGAAGCGGGCTGCCCAGAGCCACTTGTCCAGGCGCATCCCTGCCTGCGTCCCGTTTTCTGGCAGTGTCATGTGACCTCGTCGGTCTCCTGGGGCGCGATTCCCAGCAGTGGGTCCAGCTTACCTTCGGCATCCAATTCAGCCATATCGTCATAGCCACCAACATGGTAGTCATTGATGAAGATCTGGGGTACGGAGCGGCGCTGACTCTTTTCTATCATCTGTTCCATGAGGGAGAAGTCTTGATCAATATTCAACTCTTCATATGTCACCCCTTTACGTTGCAACAGGGATTTTGCACGCACGCAATAGGGACATACGTTGGTGCTGTATACGACAACTTTTGGCATGGGTAATCTCATCAGGTTACGAATATGGTCGCCCATCCTATCAATCAGCTTGTGACTGGTCCAGAGCACAGCTATTAACCCGGCCACCTAATATGCCTTGTTCAGGGCTTCAAGAATCCCCATGCCCGGTGTTGTGGCTCTTGCCAAGGTAGTAGCCATAGGCTGCGAACCACGCCTTGGTCAAGGACATTCTTGAAGCCCCTTGCAGATTGATTAAAAAAAGTGAGGCCGTTATATATCTGCCTACAGACTGCGTTATCAAAACTTACCGTAGAAGTGCTACAGTGGCGTTTTGATGCCTTGCTGTAGGCAGGTATATGACGGCTGAACATGACATATTAGGTGGCCGGGTTAATAATATGTAGTGTGGGTTTTTAACCAAGAGGTGAGGCAGTGTTACGTGATAATCCCAAAACGGTATATCTGAAAGATTACCAACCGCCTGAATATCTTATAGACCGGGTAATGCTACATATAACCCTGGATGAAAATTCCACCCGGGTGGTGTCAAAACTCAGTGTGCGTAGAAACCCGCTGGCCGTATCGAGAACTGAAGGCCTGCATCTGGATGGTGAGGAGCTGGAACCGGTATCTA
Source organism: Gammaproteobacteria bacterium (assembly GCA_024206335.1). Taxonomy (GTDB): domain Bacteria; phylum Pseudomonadota; class Gammaproteobacteria; order Chromatiales; family Chromatiaceae; genus JAAGZL01. The sequence continues at coordinate 20,159 of JAAGZL010000342.1, read as the reverse complement.
TCGAACTGGATGGGGTCAGGCTTCAGGACCGAGAGTATAAGGTAACTCCCACCGGGTTAACCATCAACACGGTTCCAGACCAGTTCCAACTTGAGACCGAGGTGGTGATCTACCCGCAAAATAACACCGCCCTGGAGGGTCTGTACAAGTCCGGTGACATGTACTGCACCCAGTGTGAGGCGGAAGGGTTCCGCAAGATCAGCTGGTATCTGGATCGCCCCGATGTGATGTCTGAATTTACCACCACCATCCTGGCCGAAAAGGCGGCGTATCCGGTACTGCTCTCCAATGGCAATCCCATAGCCAGCGGTGAGCTGGAAGATGGCCGCCACTGGGTAACCTGGGAAGACCCGATCCCCAAGCCGGCATATCTGTTTGCCCTGGTGGCGGGAGATTTGCTGGATATCAGAGATAGTTACACCACCGCCTCCGGTCGCTGCGTGGACCTGCGTATCTATGTGGAGCCGGAGAATATCGATAAGTGTGATCACGCCATGCATTCGCTCAAGCAGTCGATGCGATGGGATGAGCAGAACTACGGACGTGAATACGATCTGGATATATTCATGATCGTGGCAGTGAATGATTTTAATATGGGGGCCATGGAGAATAAGGGGCTGAACATCTTTAACTCCAAGTATGTACTGGCGCGCCCGGATACCGCCACGGATAGAGATTTTCAGGGGATCGAGGGGGTAATTGCCCACGAATATTTTCATAACTGGACCGGTAACCGGATCACCTGCCGGGACTGGTTTCAACTGAGCCTGAAAGAGGGCCTGACGGTATTTCGTGATCAGGAGTTTTCTGCCGACATGGGTTCACGTGGGGTAAAGCGTATTGAAGATGTGCGCATGCTACGCGCCCATCAGTTTGCTGAAGATGCCAGCCCCATGGCCCATGCAGTACGTCCCGATTCATACATGGAGATCAATAATTTCTACACCCTCACCGTGTACGAAAAGGGTGCTGAAGTGGTGCGAATGCAACATAGTCTGCTCGGATCAGAGGGGTATAGAAAAGGTACCGATCTCTACTTCGAGCGGCATGATGGGCAGGCGGTTACCACAGATGATTTTGTGAAATGCATGGAAGACGCCAGTGGCAGGGATCTGGCTCAGTTTCGGCGTTGGTACAGCCAAGCCGGCACCCCGGAGTTACGGTGTCGTGGCGAATATCATACAGCGGATAACAGCTACACCCTTACCGTTGAACAATCCTGCCCAGATACGCCGGGCCAGACGCAGAAGCAACCATTTCATATACCATTTGCCCTAGGTCTGTTGGCGGAGGATGGTGCCGATCTGCCCCTGCGACTGAAGGGTGAGAGTAGTGCGGCAGGAACCACTCGGGTGTTGGAACTGACCAGGACGAGGGAGCAGTTTCATTTTGTTGATCTGCCGGTGGCGCCGGTTCCCTCTCTCCTGCGTGGCTTTTCTGCCCCGGTAAAGGTCAGCTTTGATTACACCGATGATGAACTGCTGTTTCTGATGGCCCATGACAGTGATGGATTTAATCGCTGGGATGCATCCCAACGGGTTAGTTTGGGTATATTGATGAACATGGTTAACGACCCGGACTACACCCCGGCCTCTGGTTTCATTGCTGCCTGTAGGGAGGCGCTGATTGATACAGAATCAGACCAAGCGCTACTGGCGGAGATTCTTACCCTGCCCGCAGAGTCCTACCTAGGCGATCAGATGGGTAGTGTGGATGTTGTGGCCATCCACAACTCCAGTGAGGCGCTGAAGCTGTTGCTGGCGCAGGAGTTGAAGGACGATTTTTACCGGGTATACCATGAGGGTGCGGAGCAGGGCGCCTATGATATATCTTCGCAATCCATCGCCCGGCGTAGACTACGTAATCTGTCGCTCGAGTATCTAATGCAGCTGGATGATCCGGAGATTACTGGTCTCTGTATTGAGCAGTACCAGGACGGGCACAATATGACCGATGTAATTACTGCCCTGGGCCTGATTGCCAGCAGTGATACACCAGAGCGAGAGCAATTGCTGGCGGATTTTTACCGGCGCTGGGAGCATGATCAGCTGGTGCTGGATAAATGGTTTACGGTGCAGGCGGTATCGAAGCGGAAAGACACTATTGGGCATGTCAGGCAGCTGATGCAACACCCTGGATTTAGCATGCATAATCCCAACAAGGTACGCTCATTGATCGGGGCATTTTGCAGCGCGAACCCGATTAATTTTCATGCGGCTGATGGTTCGGGTTATCTATTGCTGGGTGAGACGGTGCGGCAGCTTGATCCCATCAATCCGCAGATAGCCGCGCGCATGTTACGAATTATGGCGCGCTGGAGACGCTACGATGCAGAACGTCAGTTGCTGATGAAACAGCAACTGGAAAAGATATTCAGCACAGATGGAATCTCGAAGGATGTGTTTGAGGTGGCGAGCAAGTGTTTGGCTTAAAGTTGTTGAAATATGGGCTCTGTCTGACAGCTAAAGTGCATGGCTAAATCACATATGGCAGTAACAACAAAATAGCTTTTATCCGAAAACCTAAAGGAAAATGTCTTATGTAACCTTAAGCGTATTTTTTTGGGAGTTCACTTCTGCTGAGACTGTAAATTAATTAGTAGAATGGAATAGCGAAGATACTATTAACCGGATTTGAAGCGTACGTAAAAACACCTTATAACCTAGCGGAAGCGGTTGTGCTTAAACTCGACGGTAATCTCATCTGTGGATCAGAAATAGTTGCTCGCATTGTTCCAAACATAGCGGTACTTCCAGAGAATCTTGGGGTGCTAAGCATGTCGGTGGAAACCTCCACCTCAGGCGTTGAGATTGGATTATGCGCTGTTCTAGAAAACTATCAAGACACAGTCGAGCCGATTCTCTCACGATTGCAGATCTAGTGTAGTGGTAATCAGTGTGCCATGATGCCTTTTCAGCACAATGATGTAGTAGCTTACCCCATGGGTATCTTGTTAAGGGTTGCACTTGTGAGTTGCATCTGAGATCAAAAACAGGTTTTTTAGGCTCTAAGATTGATAGAATTACCAGTTATTTTTGATAACTGCGTATAAGATTAAATAGGCGTGACAGCTTTTTGCTGGTCATACCACATACCCTTGTGCAAGAATTGCCTCTGCTTCTGGCGGCTACTGCATGGAGTAATATGATTAAACAGCAGGAAGAGCGTTTTTCAATACCGGATGTAATTCATCCGGATGAGATAGTGGTCGCCATTCAAAATAGCCGCAGCCTGCTTGAAGATCCCTCAACCATAGTGGTTCGCACTTTTCTGGATAGTTTTGATTGGCGTCTATACAGCCGTGGATTAAGCCTCTGGACTGAGCGAAGAGATGGTGTCAGCCGGCTCTGTCAGAATGGCATTCCTGAACTAGGGCCTAATGCATGGATTACGCTACCCGGAGCAGCCCCCAGATTTTCGGACGATATTCCCCCCGGCCAGATCCAGGAATCAGTTGCGCAGCCGCTGGGTGTCAGGGCCCTGATGTCACAGGTTGAGACAGAAAGCCAGGTGCGTTCATTGCGTCTGCTCGACAGTGCCGAGAAGACGGTTCTGCGTATTTTGCTGGAACAGAACGGTAGCCGGGTTTCGGGAACAGGGCAATACAGATTTTGTGGGAATACTATCCGGCTGCTACCGGTCAGGGGCTATCCAAAGCCATTATCTCGCATACGAAAGCTACTGCGCTCCAAGTTTGGTCTGAGTGTTGCCAAGGATGACCTCCAGGATGAGGCGCTGCAGGCCATAGGAAGAGAGGCAGGTGACTACAGTTTCAAACTCAGTTTTAATTTTGATCCTATGCTGCGCTCTGATCTGGCGGCTAGACAGATCCATCTCTATCTGCTGGGTATCATAGAGAGAAATATACCGGGGATGAAGGCCGACCTGGATTCGGAATTTCTACACGACCTGCGAGTGGCGGTGCGTCGGACCCGCTCTGCCTTGACCCAGATAAAGGGTGTGTTTAGTGATTTCGAGCTGGATAGATTCAAATCACGTCTGGCCTGGGTGGGGCAGGTGACCGGTCCTACCCGTGATATGGATGTGTTTCTCCTGGGGTTTGGACAATACCGGGAGAGTCTGCCACAGAAGTTTCGGGACGACCTCAATCCTCTGCACGATTTTCTGACAAAACACCAGAAGATGGAGCAACAGATTCTGGTGCAGAAGATTAACTCCCCGCACTTTCGCAAACTGTTAAAAGAGTGGCGTCTCTTCCTTGAGACCACGGTGGACGAGCAGGCCGACACCCCGCCTGATGCGACCACACCGATTGGGCAACTGGCCAATCGGCGCATCCATAAGATGTACCGGCGGGTGTTAAAGCATGGTTCGGCTATCAATGATGAATCTCCGGCAGAGAGCCTGCATGATCTGCGCAAGGAGTGTAAGAAGCTGCGCTATCTCATGGAGTTTTTTCAGCACCTGTATCCAAACAAAAAGATCTCCCGCCTGATCAGGGTGTTGAAGGAGTTGCTGGACAATCTTGGTAACTTTCAGGACCTTGAGGTACAGGCAGACCAGCTGCGGGAGTACGCACGGCAGATGGTGGAGGAGAGAGAGACGCCACACGATACCCTGTTGGCCATGGGCATGCTGGTGGATGGATTATTGCGACGGCAGCAACAGGCCCATCTGGAGTTTTCTGAACGCTTTGCCAGTTTTTCCCGTCCGCGAAATCAGCGTATGTTTCGTGCCCTGTTTGCCTCAGGGTCCAAGGGGGGCAAGCGGTAATGCGCATCCTCGGGGTCTACAACATCAAGGGTGGTGTGGGTAAGACGGCCACTGCGGTAAACCTGGCCTACCTCGCGTCCAGAGAGGGACTTAGGACACTGGTGTGGGACCTGGACCCCCAGGGGGCTGCCAGCTTCTATTTTCGTATCAAACCCAAGGTCAAGGGTGGCAGCAAGAAGATGTTGCGCGGAAAGATAGATCTGGATGATCTGATCAAGGGGACCGATTTTGAAAACCTGGATCTGTTGCCGGCAGATTTCTCCTATCGCAACATGGACCTGTTGCTGGATGAGGTGAAGAAGCCGGCCCTGCGGTTGCTAAAGCTGCTGCGTCCCCTCTCCTATGAGTACGACCTGATCTTTCTCGACTGCCCCCCCAGTATCTCCCTGGTGTCAGAGAATATCTTTCAGGCCACCGATGCGCTGCTGGTTCCGACCATTCCCACTACCCTCTCTCTGCGCACCTATCGTCAGCTGCTGGATTTTGTAGCAAATAACAAGCTGGATAGCCTGAAAATAATGCCGTTCTTTTCCATGGTGGACCGGCGTAAACGGATGCATATCGAGATGCTGGAACAGCTGCCTAAACACTACGATGAACTGCTGACAACCCATATCCCCTACGCCAGTGATGTGGAGCGCATGGGGGTGTTCCGGCAACCCCTGCTGGAGTACGCATCAAAGGGGCCAGCCGTTACCGCCTATGAGGCGCTGTGGGCAGAGGTCAGGGCTGGAATCTCGCTGTAGTGTGACTGTTCTATCTTGTGTTATCGCTTGGCTAACAATCGATAAAACGATGGTACCAGCAGCAGGCTAACCAGGCTGGAGAACAGCAGGCCGGAGACGATGGTGACCGCCAGCGGTTGCAGCATCTCTGAACCCTCACCCAGGGCCAGGGCCAGCGGCAGCATGCCCACCACGGTAGTCAGGGTAGTCATCAGGATCGGGCGTAGTCGCAGGTGGCCTGCAGCAATGATGGCCGGGACCGGCTCCATCCCCCGGCTGCGCTCTATCTCAATATACTCCACCAGTACGATGGAGTTGTTCACCATGATACCTGCCAGCATGATCAGGCCCAGCCACACCGGCATGGAGACCGGTAGGCCGGTCCACTCTAGACCCAGCATCACCCCGATTGAGGCGAAGGGTACGCTGAGTATGATCACCAACGGATTGCGCAGGGATTCGTACTGCACTGCCATCACCACAAATACCAGGAACAGAGCCAGCATCAGCAGCTGCATGCTCAGGTTCTGTCCCTCCTGCAGGGTCTCCAGACTGCCCGCCTCATACAGGCTGTAGCCGGCAGGGATCTCCAGTCCCTTAAGTTGTTCCCGGGCCTCATTCAACGCCTGTGATAGGGTTGTTCCTGCCGTCATGCCGGCGCTTACCTCCACGATCCGCTGCTGCTGATCGCGCATGATGGCAGCCGGGGCCGCCACCAGATTGACCTGGGCGATATCCGACAGACGCACCGCTACCCTGGGCTCGGTATTGCTGAACAGGATGATGTTCTCCACATCCGACGGGTTAGACATGCCGCTGCGGTCCAGGCGCAACAGCACATCAATGGAGCGGTCATCGATGATGAAATCGGTAACGTTGCTCCCCTCCAGGGCAAAGCGCACCACCTTGCCGACATCCTCCACCGCCAGGCCATAGGCGGCGGCACGCTCCCGGTCAACCTCCACCGATAGCTCTTGATTGCGGTCTTCGGATGAGTGCTGCACATTACGCAGACCGGGCAATCCACTTAGCCGTTCGGCTACCCGATGGGCGATCTCTTCCAGTACATGTAGCTCGGCCCCCTTGACGCGGAAGGCCAGATCATCATCACTGCGATTCAGGCGTATGCCGCGGATGCCACGCATGCGCATATGCACCTTTACCCCGGCCAGCTGCATGGCCGCCACCTGTTGGCTCATACGCTTGATCCACTCCATGCTGCTGCCACCACGTTCTGGCCTTGGTTTGAGTTGGACCTTGATGCTGGCGCGGTTGGGTGACTCATGCTGGGAACGGCCAAAGATGTTGCCGCCCACGATGGTGAAGATGCTCTCCACCTCCGGCTGTGCCGCCATCAGCTGTTCCAACCTGGAGGTCACCCGGTTCATGCTGGAGAGGTTAATCCCGCGGTCGGCGGTGATATATATACTGACCCGGCCTTCGTCCATATTAGGCAGAAAGATCTGTCTGGCATCGGAAAAGTGCTGAAAAGAGGCCGCCAGCCCCCCCATGAACAGGAGGATGATCAGCCAGTACACCTTGAGCAGATGGCCCAGGAGAAACGCATAGCCGTCGCGCAAGCGGTCCATGACCCGATTGACCCCACGCCGCAGCAGCCCCTCGCTTTTGGCCTGGATGCGTCCGGCCATGGCTGGGACCAGGGTAAGGGCCACCAACATGGAGGCGGCGATGGCGGCGGAGATGGTGAAGATCAACTCCCGGAACAGCAGCCCCACCAGACCGGTGATAAACAGGAATGGCAGCACTGCCGCCAGATTGGTGGAGGTGGAGGCCACAATGGCGCTGTTCACCTCGGCGGCAGCGTCTATTGAGGCATCGGTATCGAACCTGTCGACGCGGTTATTTTCACACTCGCGCTGGTGCCGATAGATGTTCTCCAGCATGACGATGGTGCTGTCCACCAGCATGCCGATGCCCAGGGCCAGCCCGCCCAGGGTCATGATGTTCAGGGTAAGGTTGCCGCTGGCCATCAGGGTGAAGGTCACCAGGATGGCGATGGGGATGGCGCTGCCGATGATCAGGGTGCGGCGCAGGCTGCCCAGAAACAGGTAGACCACACCCATGGCCAGGATGGCGCCACTGGAGGCGGCGGTGATGGCGTTGTTCAGGGCGCGGCGTACATACAGGGCCTGGTCGTCCACCGTGTCGATCCGGATATCCGGTGGGATCAGCTTGTCTGCCTGGAGCTGGGTCAGACGTGCGTTTACCGCGTCCACCACCGAGACGGTGTTGGCCTGGGGCTGTTTCTGGATGGAGAGTTTTATCCCGGGAAGACCGTTGTGGCGTACCTGCAGACGTTCCTCCTCTGCTCCGTCGATCACCTGGGCCACCTCGCCCAGATAGACCGAGCGGGATTGACCGTCCGTGCCGGGCAGGGTGATGGGCAGATTGATGATCTCCTGCACGTTGCGAAAACGCCCGGCGGTGCGACCACTGATCTCGCCCCGTTCCATCAGCAGGCGGCCGGCGGCGGTATCCCGATTGCCTTGCTTCAGGGCGTTGGAGATGTCCAGTACGTCCAGCCCCAGCCCGGCCAGTCGATCCTGGTCAATCACCACCCGGATCTCCCGCACCAGACCACCACCCACCTCGGCGGCGGCAACCCCGGGCAGATTCACCAGCCACTTGCCCAGGCTGTAGTCCACCCAGCTGCGCAGTTCCACCGAATCACGCATGGTGGAGCTGACCACATACTCGGCTATGGGTATCTGGGATGGGTCCCGCTTGTAGATCACCGGGGGTTCTATGCTGTCGGGCAGAAAGCGTTTGGCCCGGTCCAGCCGGGTGCTGGCATCACGCAGGGCGATATCGATATTCTTGCCGTACTCAAAGGCCAGGGAGACCGCACTGCGCCCCTCGCTGGTGATTGAGTCCACATGGATGGCGTCTTCGGTGATGGCCAACTGCTCTTCCAGCTGCCGGGTGATCTCGTCCTCCATGATGGTGGTGGGGACCCCGGAGTCCAGGACGCGTACCCGAATTTCGGGATAGATGATATGGGGCAGCAGGTCGATATTGAGACGTTCCACCGCAAATACCCCCAGCACCATGACGGCCAGGGTGATCATCACCACCCCGATGGGGTGGCGGATGGACCATTCGGCTATGCCCCCGGAGGACCAGGTTCTGCCCTTATTGTTGCTGTTGGAACGTGGCATCTATTTTGGTTGGCTCAGTTAGTTGGTGGGTGCCAGAATTTCTTTATAAACCGCAAAGTTCGTGATGCACGCAAAGTAACCGCTATATTTATCAATCTATTAACTTCGCGCTGTTTGCGGTTAATACAGCATCTGTCTGAACAAAGGTTAGTCGGTGGTGTTGGGTCTCCGTTCGGTTATCTGGACCTGTTTGCCATCGGACAGTCCCAGAAAACCGCGGCTGACTACCTGCTGGTCCGGTTTCAGGCCATCCAGGATCTCAATCCGGTCGGCCACCCGGATGCCGCTGCGTACCGGTGTGCGTCGAACCTTGTTCTCCTGGTCCAGGAGGTAGACGAAGGCCCCCAGGCGATCATGCCTTACGGTGCCAAATGGAATCAGCATGCGTTGCACCCGGGCGGTCTCCAGGGTGACCCGGGCAAACTGTCCGGCCCGGGCGCCCTTGGGTACCGGGTCCAGGATTACCTCCACCACACCCTGGCGGGTGGCAGGATCCAGTTCCGGGTGGATACGTAGTATGCGCCCGGTGAACTGTCTGTCTCCCAGGGCATCGATACGCACCTTGGCCATATCGCCCGCTGCGATATGGGGCAGTAACAGTTCGGAGATGCGGATCTCGGTGATTAGTGATTGTGGATCGATCAGGGTCAGCAGATGGGTGTGTTTGGCCACGGCATCACCCGGTTCCACATAGCGGTGGCTTACCACTCCACTGAAGGGCGCGGTGATGCGGGTGTAGCTGAGGCGGGTCTCTAGCAGCTTCTGCTCGGCCTGGGCTACTTCGAGACGGGTGTTGACCCGGGCGAGCTCATCCTTGGATGCGGCCCTCCGGTCCACCAGGTTGCTGATACGTTCCAGATCCAGATGGGCCTGACTGGTGGTGGCGCGGGCCTTGGCCAGTTGCGCCTTGAGCAGTGCATCCTCCAGGCTGATCAGAAGCTGTCCCGTCTCCACCAGGTCGCCTTCGAAGTGGGGCAGTTCGATCACCCGGCCCTCTTCCTGGTTGTGGATGCGCACCAGACGCCGGGAACGCAGGGAGCCTGTGCGCTCCTGGGCGGTGCTGACTGGTTTAAACTCCACCCTGTCCACCTCCACCAGGTGGGGTTTGGGTTTGGCGGCGGTAGATGGTGCCGGGGGTGTTTCACTGCAGCCGCTCAGGGTGATGGAGATCCAGAGGGTAGTTAACAGCAGCAGTTTATTGTTGTTGTTCTGCATCCAGGGTTATTCCGGGTTTCTGTTGTTGGCCTGATGTGGTTTGTACTGTTTTTTCTCGCGCCCGATATTGCGCTGTACTATGATCCCTTCGATCTGGTATTCGGTTCCCTTGAGGTCGATCTCCGGGTAGCCTGGTTTCAGGGCCACCAGTTTGCTGTTGCTGTCTCGATCGGTAATGAACTGGCGGAACCAGCGCTCCTCACCAACCGTGATCACCACAAAGGCCCCGCTGGCGCACACCTGGGATGGTTCGATAATGATGATGCATTTTTCCGGGAACTCTGGTTCCATGCTGTCATCCAACACCTGCAGTGGATAGAGTTCGTTGTAACTACAATCTTGAGTCATACAATTGTCCGTTGTTAAAAGGTTTATTGTCCATACAAAGGGCCTGGTAGATAAATGATATTTCCCCTAGCCCGGTCTATCCCAGACTAAATGTTATAGAATAGGGTTTTTCGGCAATATTTGTAGTTATTTCAAATTATTAATCGGCTACAGCAGAGAAGCTAGGGACACAATGTTATGACAATGGTGATTCAGAAAGCTCTCTATGCACCTTTGCCTGAGGTCAATAATGTGTCCGTATATACCAAAACTGAACTGATACCGACACATTAGTTTTAAGAAGACCGAAACAGTTGATCCCGTTTACTGGAACCTGAAGACTCAATCATAACATGTCACGCCATTCACAAGTTCTAGCTACTCCCCATAAGGATCGACGTGATCTGCATAATCTGCGCATGATGTTGTCATTCCTGGCTGAATACCGGGGGCGTGCGCTGTTTGCCATTGTCTGCCTGGTGTTCGCTAAGGTGGCAAATGTTGGTATCCCGCTGCTGTTGAAGCAGATCGTGGACGCCATGGAGAAGAGCGGTACCGCTGCCCTGGTGCTACCGGTGTCCCTGCTGCTGGGCTATGGGCTGCTGCGGTTGAGCAGCTCCCTGTTCAATGAACTGCGGGATGTGGTGTTCGCCCGGGTGCGTTTCAATGCCATGCGTATGTTGTCGCGCAAGGTGCTGGAACATCTGCACCAGCTGGCGCTGCGCTTTCACCTGGAGCGGCGCACCGGCGCCATCAGTCGGGATCTGGAACGGGGCACCCGCAGCGTCAGCACCATCCTGAACTATATGACCTTCAGCATCCTGCCGCTGTTGATTGAATTCACCCTGGTGGCGATAGTCCTGCTCACCATGTATGACCCGATATTTACCCAGGTCACCTTTGGTACAGTGGCGGTATATATTTTTTTTACTGTCATGGTTACCAAGTGGCGCATGGAGTTTCGCCACAGTATGAATCGTCTGGAATCAGAGGCTAACGCCCAGGCTTTTGATAGCCTGATTAATTATGAGACGGTCAAATATTTTGGGAATGAGCAGCTGGAGTTGCAGCGCTTTGATAACACCCTGTTTCAGTGGGAGGAATCGGCGGTAAAGAGCCAGTCCTCCATGTCCCTGCTTAACTTCGGACAGGGGGCAATCATCGCCATCGGTGTCACCATCATAATGTTTCTGGCGGCAGATGGTGTGGTGGCGGGTGAGATGAGTATTGGTGATCTGGTTATGGTCAACGCCTTTTTGTTGCAGCTGTTTATCCCGCTCAATTTTCTCGGCATGGTGTATCGTCAGGTGATGTACTCCATGGCGGATATGGATCTGGTGTTCAAACTGTTGGAACTGGAACCGGAGGTGCAGGACCAACCTGGAGCCAGGGAGTTGGCATTGACGGGAGGAGAGATCCGTTTCAACCAGGTGGAGTTCTCCTATCAGGATGATCGGCAGATACTCCATGGGGTGGATTTCACTGTGCGGCCGGGGGAGAAGGTCGCGATTGTAGGGCGCAGTGGCGCCGGTAAATCCACCCTGTCGCGGCTGCTGTTTCGTTTCTATGACGTATCTGGTGGCAGCGTCACCATAGATGGTCAGGATGTGCGTAGCCTGACCCAGGAGAGCCTGCGCGCAGCCATCGGCATAGTGCCCCAGGATACGGTGCTGTTTAATGATAGCATTCTGTACAACCTGCGTTACGGGCGTCCAGATGCCAGCATGGATGAGATAAGGGAGGCGGCGGCCATGGCGCATATAGATGAGTTTATCGACTCCCTGCCCCAGGGTTATGACACCGTGGTGGGGGAGCGTGGTCTCAAGCTCTCCGGGGGTGAGAAACAGCGGGTGGCCATTGCCCGTGCCATCCTGAAACGGCCACGCATTATGCTGTTTGATGAGGCCACATCATCCCTGGATAGTGCTACGGAACAGGCGATCCAGGAGACCCTGAGGGATGTGGCGCAGAACCACACCACCCTGGTCATTGCGCACCGCCTCTCCACGGTGGTGGATGCAGACCGTATTCTGGTGATGGAGCAGGGGCGTATTGTGGAGCAGGGCCGGCATCAGGAGCTGCTGCAACAGGATGGCCGCTATTCGGAGATGTGGCAGCTGCAGCGGGAGGATCAACGGACTGGAGCTTACCAAAGCCAAACAGAATGAGTATGCTTGGCCGAAGATCAGTAACTTGGGGTTGAAATCGATTGTGGCAAATTTGATAGCATCTGTTCAGAAATGCCAGTTCAAACCGCAATGCGGTTTATTTTTTGTTTCTGCATTGGAATAGATACCAAAAATAAAGCTATGGTGAAGATCCAATGAAAATCTATCTGGTGGGCGGCGCAGTACGTGACGGTCTATTACATCTTCAGCCCAGAGAGCGAGACTGGCTGGTGGTGGGTGCCAGTGAGACGGAAATGCTGCAGCGTGGGTTCCACCCGGCGGATGCCGAATTCCCGGTATTTCTGCATCCGGATACGGGTGAAGAGTACGCCCTGGCTCGCACCGAGACCAAGAGTGGCAGCGGCTACAAGGGGTTTGTGGTGGAGGCGGGTCCAGAGGTAACCCTGGAGCAGGATCTGATTCGACGTGATCTCACCATTAACGCCATGGCCCAGGCGGAGGATGGCGGCCTGATTGATCTGTTTCACGGCCAGGATGATCTGCAACAGGGCCGCCTGCGGCACATATCCCCGGCCTTTGTGGAAGACCCACTGCGCCTGCTGCGCACCGCCCGGTTTGCGGCCAGATTTGATTTCAGTGTTGATCCAGAGACCATGGGGTTGATGCGGCAGATGGCCCGGTCCGGTGAGTTGAGTACGCTCAACCGGGAACGTGTCTGGAAGGAGTTGGCTGCTGCCCTTCAGGGCCGGGCACCCTGGCGTTTCTTTGAGGTGCTGCAGGAGTGTGAGGCGCTGGCGCCACTGCAACTCAGTTTAACCGCTCCGTCCGAGGCCCTGGCGTCCTTGAAGCGGGCGGCGGCGATAACTGCCGCGAATGAAGTACGTTTTGCCGCGGTGATGTATGGCAGTGTGGCAGACATGGGGGGTGTTGATGCCCTGGCCGGTTCCCTGCGTTTGCCGGCCAATCATGCCCGGCTTCTGGATGCATTACTGCGGCATGCCGATGGGGTAGCCGCGGTGGCGGCGGGTGATGCTGAGGCCATGTTACAACTGCTTACCCAACTGCGCGCGCAACAGCAGCCGCAGCGATTTCAGGAGTTTATCCTGGCCTGTAGTGCCATCTGGCCAGGACTAATTGACCAGGCAAGGCCAAACCTGGACCGGGCCTTGCGGGCGGTCAACACCGTCTCGGCAGTGGATCTACAGGGACAGGGGTTAGGCGGCAAGGAGTTGGGTGAAGAGTTAACCAGATTGAGGCTAGAGGCCATTGCCAGCACCCTGGGGAGTTAAGTGCCGGAATATTTCATGCTAAAGTTAATATAAATCAATTATAAATATGTAACTACTATGCCAGACACCGTGCTGAAACCAGAACCTGTACCACTACAGACCGCCCCCATGCGTCTGCTATTGGTGGTGGACCACGCCCTGTTCCGCCTAGGCCTGAAGGAGCTGTTGGAACGGCGTGGTGTGGAGGTGGTTGCCGCCATGGGGAATTGGCAGGAAGGTATTGAGCTGGCAGTAACAGACCGGCCAGATGCCATGTTGTTGGACCTGCAGCTGCCAGGGATGACCGAGGTGGAGGTGCTGCGTGAACTGCGCAAGCGCAGGCCAAATCTCCCGGTTGCCATGCTTAGCTTTAGTCTGCAGGAAAATGATTTGGTACAGGCCCTGCGGGCCGGGGCTAACGGCTACCTGCTGCGCACCATCGGGCCGGATGAACTTATTACCTCGCTGCGGGATATGGTTGCTGGAAATCTAGTGGTGGCAAAGGAGTTCACCAGTACCCTTACCAAGATATTACGGGGTGAATTGGATGTGTCCATGGAGAAGACGGCACTGGCTGGCCTTACCCCACGTGAGACGGAGATACTCTGTCTACTCGCCGGGGGCAAGAGTAACAAGGTGATTGCGCGCGAGTTGGGGATCTCGGATGGCACGGTAAAGCTGCATGTGAAGTCCATCCTGCGCAAGCTACAGGTGCATTCCAGGGTGGATGCGGCGGTGATAGCGGTGGAAGAGAAACTATGCCCACGCAAACCGGGGTGAGTTTAACCATGTTGGATTATTGGGAATGGTAATGCCGCAATTCGTTGTGCTCTGGACCGATGCGCTGATCTTCCTGCTGCTGTTTATGGCAGTGGGCTTTGGTCTCTATGCCGCCCGTAAGGAGCATCTGCGCGACCCCTGGCGCAGTGTGGTCGAGAGCAAGGTGGGTGTGGGCACCATGGTGGTGCTGCTGTTCTATGTAACTATAGGTCTGCTCGATTCCATCCATTATCATCCCACCCTGGCAGAGGAGGAGCAGAGCAACGGTGTTACCCATGCGTCTGAGGTGATTAGCCTGTTTGATCAGATGGTAACGCCACTGCGGGTCAGGCAGGAGAAGACCTACTCAGCGCCGTTGGCCACGCATCAGTATGCCAAAGAGACCATCGAGCTGCCGGACGGGACCCAGATCCGGGATTTTCCGCGCCTGCTTCATGGTGGCGCCCACCTGCAACGACCGGAACAGGAGTGGTTGCCGGATATCCTGCGTAGCGTTGCCATCGGCACCATTAAGGGGGGGCTGCTCACCCTGGTGGTGATCAATATTCTGATCATGTTTAGTTCCATAGGCACAGAGTGCGGCTACGGTGGGCAGGCCAAGCGCATGTTGCTGGGTCAGACCGCCATACCCTGGCGGGTGGTGCTGCTCACCCTTGGGGTGCTGCTGGTGCTGCTCACGGTGAGTGCAGAGCTGAGCCTTAAGTATCACCTGCTGGGCACGGACAAGGTGGGCGAGGATGTGTTCTATCAGGCCCTGAAGAGCATCCGTACCGGGCTGATGATCGGCACCCTGACCACCCTGGTGATGTTGCCGGCGGCCATTCTGTTGGGGATCATGGCGGGTTTTTTTCGCGGCTGGGTGGATGACATCATCCAGTACCTCTACACCACCCTGAACTCGATTCCCGGTGTGTTGCTGATTGCCGCCGCCATCCTGATGCTGCAGATCTACATGAGTAACCATGCCGACCAGTTCAACAGCCTGCTGGAACGGGCAGATATGCGTCTGCTGTTTCTCTGCATCATCCTGGGGGTGACCAGTTGGACCGGCCTGTGTCGTCTGCTACGGGGGGAGTCCATCAAGCTGCGAGAGGTGGACTATGTGCAGGCTGCTACTGCCTTTGGTGTTGGTAACTTCCAGATCATCCTGCGCCACATCCTGCCCAATGTGCTGCATATCGTTCTGATTACGGTGGTGCTGGATTTCTCCGGGCTGGTGCTGGCAGAGGCGGTGCTCTCGTATGTGAATATAGGTGTGGACCCCACCATGAACAGCTGGGGCAATATGATTAACAGTGCCCGGCTGGAGATGGCGCGTGAGCCCATAGTCTGGTGGTCCCTGATGGCGGCATTGATGTTCATGTTTACCCTGGTGCTGTCGGCCAACCTGTTTTCCGATGTGGTGCGGGATGCGTTTGATCCACGCCTGCGCAGCAGCAGTAGATAGATATTATTAACAAAGGAAAAATCCTGGATGAGTGATCCGCTGTTACGCATTAAAAATCTGAAGACCTGGCTGGGTAGTAAAGACAACCCGGTTAAGGCTGTGGACGGCGTTGATCTGGAAATCCGCAAGGGTGAGACCTTTGCGTTACTCGGAGAATCCGGCTGTGGCAAGTCGATGACCGCACTAACCATGATGCGTCTACTGCCAACTTCTGGACGTATCCTGGATGGATCAGTGATGTTGGGGGATACCGATATCCTGAGTCTGCCGGAAGCGTCTATGCGCAGTGAGCGCGGCGGCCGCATGGGTATGATCTTCCAGGAACCTAACACATCACTGAACCCGGTGCTAACCATCGGTGATCAGATTGCAGAATCGGTAAAGGTACATGCAGGCGCGGTTAAATCTGAAATAAACAGCATTGTTGTAGATCTCCTCAAGGCGGTTGGTATACCAGACCCGGAGCGCAGAGTGCGTGAATATCCGCACCAACTGTCTGGTGGCATGAAACAGAGGGTGATGATTGCAATTGCGCTGGCTGGTAAGCCGGAGTTGTTGATTGCAGATGAGCCAACCACTGCCTTGGATGTAACCATCCAGGCCCAGGTTTTACGTTTGCTGAAAGATCTGCAACAAGAGACAGGCATGGCCATCATGCTGATCACACATGATCTTGGGGTGGTGTCTGAGGTGGCGGATCGTATTGCCGTCATGTATGCCGGCCAGATTATTGAAGTTGCAACCAGAGAAGAGTTTTTTAACGATCCCAAACATCCATATAGTCGCAAGTTGTTTGAGTCACTGCCGGGTAAGGCAAGACGTGGTCAGCCGCTGGCTGTAATTGAAGGCACTGTGCCGGCTTTGAATCAGGAGTTCAAGGGTTGTCGTTTTGCTGATCGTTGTGAAGAAGTTATGGATATGTGCCATAACCAGATCCCGGTCTGGAGCGAGATTGGCGAGGCCCAGGGTATACGCTGTCATCTGCATAATATGGATGTTGTTCCGGTTGCAAATATACGCAAACCCGTTGTCCAGCAGCCAGAAGAGATCAACAAGAAACCTTCAACTCCACTGTTGAGTGTTGATGATCTAAAAGTACACTTCCCAATTCAGAAAGGAGTTCTGCGGCGTACTGTTGGTCATGTGAAGGCGGTTGACGGTGTCTCTATGGATATTACTACAGGCCATACGTTGGCGCTTGTGGGTGAGTCCGGCTGCGGTAAGACAACCGTGGGCAAAGGTATTCTGCAACTTATTCGTCCCACAGCTGGCAGTGCCATTTTTGATGGAAATGAACTTACAGAACTTAAAGGTGAAGCACTGCGCAAACGTCGTTCCGACATGCAGATCATCTTCCAGGACCCCATGGCCTCCATGAACCCGCGTATGCTGGTGGGTGATATCATCGCAGAAGGTATGCAGGCACAGCGCATAGGGAACAACAGGCAGGAGCGCAGTGAGCGAGTTAATGATCTACTGAGTAAGGTCGGCCTCTCTGTGGATGCGGCCAAGCGCTATCCACACGAATTTTCAGGCGGGCAGCGTCAACGCATCTGTGTGGCTAGGGCCCTGGCGGTGGAGCCTATGCTCATCGTCTGTGATGAGCCTACCAGTGCCCTGGATGTGTCGGTCCAGGCCCAGATCCTGAATCTGCTAAAACAGCTGCAGGACGACCTTGATCTCTCCTACTTGTTTATCACCCACGATATTTCTGTAGTAGCCTATCTGGCCCATGAAGTGGCGGTGATGTATCTGGGCCGGATCGTGGAGCGTGGTACGGTGCAGGAGGTGCTGGAGTCACCCCAACACCCATACACCAAGGCCCTGCTGTCAGCGGTGCCGGTGGTTGATCAGGATAGTAAGCGCCAGGTGATACATCTGGAAGGGGATATGCCATCACCGGCAGATCCTCCGGCCGGATGTCACTTCCACCCGCGTTGTCCAGAGGCGGTGCCTGAGTGTCAACAGGCCTACCCACAACAGGTACAACTCAGTGATACTAGAACAGTGAGTTGTATCAAACTGAGTTAATAGTAGGTGGGTGACCCGCTGGGTCAGATCTCGGGTTTATCAATCCCAGTCCAGCAGTCGCTGCTCTCCCTCCATCTCCTTTATGTCGGTGATATCCTGGGACATCTCCAGCACGCCGCGATAGGTTCCATCGTTATCACGAACTGCGAAGTAGCGGATCAGAATGAAGCGTCCCTTGAAGTGGATGCGGAAGTCGGCTACGTCCTGGGTGCCTTTTTTGAACTCTTCCAGGATACGTAGCACCTGGTCCACCGACTTGGGTGGGTGGCAGTAGCGCACCTCGCGGCCGATGATGCCGGCACTGCGTGGGAATACACGTTCCTCTCCCCGGTTGTAGAACACCACGCGGTCGTTTTCATCCACATAGGTGATATCGATGGGCAGGAACTTGAAGATCATGTTTACCTGTTCCGGCGTCAGGAATCCCTCATCGTAGTGGGAGGCCTCGGTGGAGAGGTCCAGTTCCCGTTTCTTGGTGTCCTGGGATGGGTGCACATACTCCTCTTCCTCTGCCTGGGGTGGGTAGGGAGGAGGGGCCTGATCCAGCATCCAGCCTATCTCTTCATCACCGGTACGCATCGCCTCCCACTCTGTCTCTTCCAGCATATTCATGGCGTTGGGCAGCAGACGCTCCTCTTCCACTGCCATCAGACGCACCATCTCGTCGCGGGTGGTGGGAAATTTCTCTGCCACCTGGGCTGCGTCTCCCTGTTCCAGGGCGATCCGTACCTCTTTCAGTCGGGCCCGGATATCATCGTGGAAGGCCCACATGTTCTTGCTGGGTGAGTCCCAGCCATGTTTTTCCAGGCAGGGAAACAGCTGGTTCTCTTTGCGCACAAAGTGTTTTTCCACCTTGAGGATGTTCTGGAACACGACCCTGAAACCGTCCAGGTCTGTGGTTGGATCTATGCCGCCGATTTCGCCGAACAGGGAACGCAGCATGGCGTTCTCTTCCAGATAGACCCTGACCGGATGGCCGGGGGCAAACTGATTCAGGACGCCGGCTGCGACCTTGTTTACGATTACACGGTGGTAGAAATCGATTACCAGAGGGTTGTTCTGGAACTCTACCCCCTCCTGGCCCAGGGTCTGAAACACCTCTGCCACCACCTCTTCGCTCAGATCGTCGTGCTCATTATCGAACTGGTGGATCATCTCTTCGGCGTTGCCGCCTTCACATATGGTGCGGATGATTCTGGCAAGATCCTCGTTGCCGGGTTTGGTAATAAATTCACTCACAACAGTTTTCCTCTGAAAATATCCGACTGTTTTAGTCGGGAAGCCATGTGTGCCTCTCCCATGCAGTGAAGATTTAGCTATGGGGATAGCTCTCTCGCGTTTGCCAACTATGTGTTTTTACTAGGAAAAAAGTGGATCCTGCGAAAACAACCAAGCTGGGCAGCCAAAGAGAATACGCTGGCTGGTTAAAATCGGCGCCAATTATGCCACTCAAAAGCCTGATTTTTCAAATTGATATTATTGATCAGGCCTGAATATTTTCTGCTGCAAAAAAACATAGCTGCTTCCGAGCAGGGCGGTGGCCAGACTGAAATCAAGAATTACCATCCCAACAAGAAACGGATAGTTGCCGTGAGACATATTTGACAGGGTGGTGCCAAGAATGATCATGGCGATGAGGAACAGAATGAATCTGAAGCGGAAGCAGTGCCATGGCCTTGGTTCTGGTAGCTGGGATATGCGCTCCAGATTTCGTTTGCAGCTGGGGCCGAATATGAATCTGATCTTTAGCAAACCAATAGAGAACCCGAGCAGGGGTGCCAGCCAGGACCAGTAGTGGCCGGGTCTGAGCGCCATGGCCTCCTGCAACAGGGAGCTGCCCTTGGTTGTGAGCACAACAACGCCACTTAGCCAGACTATGGCCGAGAGGATTTTGAGGTTGCGCTTAGAGATACGGAGCATGTTGTCTGCCATATGCAGGTGTGTAATTACTTGGAGTCGGTATTCAGCCAGGTCTCGGGCTCAATTTCCAGGGCGTGGTTGCCATCGGCCATCCAGATGTGTCCATCCTGGATGGTGAACTGTAGCTGCATGTTGCGGGTTGCCATGTTGGCCATGGAACCGCTGACGCCTGCGGGTAGGGCAATAACCGTGAGATTACTGAAGCGGGTTAGCTTGGTATTGATCTGCTGCCACCATGCCTGGGCGCTACGGTGATCATAACAGAAGACAACCACCTGCCTGGCCCTGCCGCAGGCCCTGCGTATGCGTTTCTCATCAGGCTGTCCCAGGTCGATCCATAGCTCAATCTCTCCGCTCAGACTCTTCTGCCACAGGTCTGGCTCGTCATCGGTGCTCAGGCCCTT
>JAAGZL010000341.1 GCA_024206335.1 Gammaproteobacteria bacterium | reverse complement strand
TTGACCCCGTTTGTGCGCATGCGTTTTACATCATCCCTGGTGTGGATGCCGCTTTCGGTTACCACAATGCGGTCGTCCGGGATCTGTTGCAGCAGATCCAGGGTGGTCTCCAGGCCAACCTCGAAGCTACGTAGGTTGCGGTTGTTGATACCGATCAGGTGGTTGTTCAGGGGCAGGGCCCGTTGCAGCTCCTCTGCGTCATGTACCTCGATTAACACATCCATGCCGAGGGTCTGGGTCAGCTCATTCAGCTCGTGCATCTGTCGGTCGCTCAGACAGGCGGCGATCAGCAGGATGCAGTCGGCCCCCAGACTTCTGGCCTCATACACCTGATATGGATCGATAAAGAAGTCCTTGCGAATCACCGGCAGGGAGCAGGCGGCGCGGGCCTGTTGCAGATAGGCGTCGGCCCCCTGGAAGAAGTCGATGTCGGTAAGCACGGAGAGGCAGGCGGCACCAGCGCGCTCGTAGCTCTGGGCGATCTCTGCCGGATGAAAATCTGCGCGGATCACCCCCTTGCTGGGGGAGGCCTTTTTGATCTCGGCGATGACGCCTGGCCTGCCTGCGGCAATCTTATCGGCAATGGCGCTGACGAAGCCACGGCAGGGGGATGCGTCAGACAGTGATGCCTTTAGCTGTTCCATGCTGACCAGTTGAGACCGCTCTGCCACCTCTTCCTGCTTGCGTGCGACTATCTTCTTCAGTATGTCTGGGGTACTGCTCATCTGATCTTGATTCCGCCTGTTGTTGAATGCCGGGGGCAAAAAGGCATATTCTACACGCTTCTGTTGAACGACGGCAGATCTGCCGCAATTGATGAGTGAGTGTGATTGGATATGGGCCGCTATCGTCCCCCTCAACCCAGGAGTTCCCCCTACATTACCCGAGACGGGTATGAGGCGTTGCAGGTCGAATCCAAGGCGTTGTGGGTTCGGCGGCGGGATGTGACCAAGGCCCTGACGGCGGCGGCTGCCGAGGGGGATCGTTCGGAGAATGCCGAGTATATCTACCGCAAGAAGGAGTTGCGGGGGATTGACCGGCGTATCCGTTATCTGCAGAAGCGCATGCCTGATCTGAAGATCGTCGATACCATTCCCAGCAACCAGGAACAGATATTTTTTGGCGCCCGGGTCACCCTGGAGGATGATGCCGGGGCTGAGGTGGTCTATCGTATCGTGGGGGCGGATGAACTGGATGCGGAGAGGGGCTGGATCAGTATGGATGCACCCCTGGCCAAGGCGCTGATGAAGCGTTGTGTGGATGATGAGGTACGGGTGCGCAGTCCGGGCGGGGAGCGTACCTATGTCGTTATTGAAGTCAGCTACTCCGCGGCCTCATAACACTCATCCACCAGATAGGCGATGGAACGGAACGGTATCCCGGAGTGGCGGGAGAGCCCTATCTCACAGGTGCGGCTGTTGGAGTAGCCATTCACACATCCGGCAGGGATCTGCGACTTGAGGTTGCAGAGGGCGGCCGCGTTTAGTTCCGGGTGGGTGAAGCCGCGATCCCCGGCAAAGCCACAGCACCCTTCCTCTTTTGGGATGATCACCTCTTTGGCACAGCTCTGGGCCAGTTGCAGAAACCTCTCCGCCAGCCCCAGCTTGCGGGCCGAACAAGTGATGTGCAGTACCATGCTGTCCAGGGTCTTGACCTGTTTCAGGTGGGGCAGCAGATGTTCCAGGATGAATGCCACCGGTTCCTGTAGCTGCACCTCCCGGCTGAAGTTGCTGGGCATGCGCTCGGTACAGGGACTGGTGTCACACAGGATGGGGAGACTGCCCTGACCGGATGCGTTCCACAGTGCGTTCTCCATCTGGTGCAGGGATCTGTCGGCAGCCTCCACCAGGCCCTTGCTGGCAAAGGGCAGGCCGCAGCAGAGGGCGTTCACCCCTGGTGGAATCACCACGTCAAAGCCGGCCTTTTGCAACAGGGAGAGGATCACCTGTTGCAGATCACGTTGTTCGGTGTCGCCACTGGCGGTTCCCATGCTGCGGCTGACGCAACTGGGGAAGTAGACCACCCTGCGGCTGCTTTTTGGATGTGGTGGTGCTGTCTGTCGGGGAGAGGCGGAGCGTGGCATCCAGCGGTCCCACCTGGGAATGCGGCCCGAGGAGAGTCGGGACACTCTACTGGATATGGACTCGATCACTCCGGGTCCGGTGATGCGGCTGATGCCATTCACCGTTGCCAGCATGCCCCGGGTTGCATTGGTGATCGCTCCCATGTGGCGGTGGGCAAACAGGGCCACCTGCTGTGATCTCTTTCCAGCCTGCTCCGTGCGTAGCTGCTTTATCATGGCGCCGGTATCTATACCCACCGGGCAGCGGGTGGCACAGAGGCCATCGGCGGCACAGCTCTGTTCCCCTTGCCACCCGAAGTCGGTTTGGAGATGGCTCGCGTCTTCTCCGTTGGCCACCAGGCGGGAGATCTCGCGCAGGATCACTATGCGCTGCCTGGGGGTCAGGGTCAGGTTGCGGGAGGGGCAGATGGGCTCGCAGAATCCGCACTCGATACAGCTGTCGATCAACGGGTCGGCTGGCGGCATTGGCTTCAGGTTTTGCACATGTATCTGTGGGTCGGTGTTCAGAATCACCCCAGGGTTGAGCAGGTTGTGCGGGTCAAACAGCTGCTTGATCTGCTGCATTAGCCGGTAGGCATTGCTCCCCCATTCCAGCTCGACATAGGGTGCTATATTGCGGCCGGTACTGTGCTCAGCCTTGAGGGAGCCGTCATGTTTGTCCACCACCATGTGACACAGCTCTTCCATGAAGCCCCGGTAACGTTCCACCTCCACCGGGTTACAAAAGTCTGGGGTAATGACGAAGTGCAGATTGCCCTCCAGGGCATGACCAAAGATGATGGCGTTGCTATAGCCGTGCTGCTCAAACATCTGTTGCAGTTGCAGCGTGCCTGCGGCCAGGTTCTCCAGGGGGAAGGCGATATCCTCAATCACCACGGCGGTACCTGCGGC
>JAAGZL010000340.1 GCA_024206335.1 Gammaproteobacteria bacterium | reverse complement strand
TATCGAGGGAATGAATGGCTTAATACAAGCGGCTAAGAGTAAAGCTCGTGGCTATCGAAGCAATAAAAACTTTATTGCTATGGCGTACTTGCTCGGAGCGAAATTGGAATTTAATTTACCCACTTAAAACAGCGAAGAACCCATAAATTGCCAGTTATCTGAGAATGTAGAAGAAGGGAAAAATTATGAGCCAGATAATATCGGTTGTATGCCAGTAGAGTGCTGCGGCTTCCAGGCCAGTGTAATTTTGCGATGAATATATTCCGGTTCCTGTGCATATTGCAACCCAGATTAACCCTAGCAGGCCCCAACTAACATGAACCAAGTGATTGAGCGTAAGGTAGTAGTAGACCGTATAGAAAACCCCAGTCTCACCGTGAATGCCATGGGCCACATTCCAACGAATTTCAAAATACTTCACAAGGGGATAGCCAAAGCCCAACAGTGCTGCAGTTATGATCCAGCGCAACGAGGTTTTGCGTTGATCGCAGCGAATAGCGTCCACTGCTTTCACCATACAGTAGCCACTTGTGAGCAACAAAAGGGTAATGGTGGTGCCAGCTATGGTAAGAAGTTTATCTGGGCCGGTTAAAAAAGCCTCTGGATTATGTGTCTTAGCAACGAAATAGATGTTGAATAACAGTAGAAATTCAACCAGTACACAGAATATGCCTACCCATATGCCACTGTTGCCGGGAATACGACCACGGACGGTTGTTGCAGGTTCTACGGTTTCAGGGAGAGATACGGCGGAAGATGCGTTCATCGCGCCATTATAGTGAGAACCTGATTGTGTGCGATATGACATTTGTCACAAAGCGGTTGGGGCCAGCCTGCATGTTGCTGAAGGTGTGCTGGGCAATAGATGATTGTGCTGAAGTACCAGAAAGTTAAGGTTTATGTTGGGTCTGTTACTTGCCGCTCCACGCCTTTGTGCTCTCCTGGTAACTACTCCATAGCCCAAGCTTCTCGGTTATTGCCTTCTGTTGCAGCTGTAGTAGATCTGCCTTGAGGGCGGCATCAAATGGGTAGCGTCCCATTACCACGGCATATCCATCCTGTACCATTGCTGCGTTGATATTGTGGCCTGCAATATTCCTCACTACGGCTGGAATCCTTCCGTAACGGTCGCGTTTGGCCAGGTTTGCATCAACCTCTAGGGTCTCTCCCGGGGCAGTCAGTGTGCTTAGGTGTGCGGTTGCCAGTTTGCCAATGGATATAAGTTGTTCCATACCCAATTTGGTACGTTCAATATCCTTTTGCAGTTTTGGGTTTGGTACATCCTCAGGTGCATCTATCCCCAGCAGCTGTAGTTGTTCCTGCTTGCCACCAACGTCCACTACAATGGTATCCCCATCTTTTATGCTGTGTACCGAGACGGTGTGCATTTCTGACCAGGCAGTGCCGCTCATGAGCAGTGATGTAAGGATAACCGTTGTTATATATCGATGCATGGTGGGTTCCTGCTAGTGACTGGTGCCGGAGGAGCGGGTCAGCTTATTGTGGACATTATACTTGCCGGATGGTTTCTTCATCGGCAGGCGTTTTACCTCTTTCAGGGTGTTGGCGTCATAGATAACAATGGCGCCGTCTGGATCCCAGATGCTGACGATGGCGTACTTACCATCCTTGGTGAACTCCACATGGGCCGAGGTCTTGCCGGGGGCCGGTTTCAGGGTCTTTACGATCTCCAGGGTCTGTTTATCTATGACGTGCATCAAATCCTTGTTTGGACCAAAGAATACATCCACCCAGGCGTAGGGGCTGTTCTCGTGGCTGCGCATGAAGAACCCTGGTCCCTTGGTTTTGATCTTTTTGATGGTCTTCCAGCTCTGCATGTCGACTATGCTGACCAGGCCATGTTTCATATCCGGGGTGGCCAGCACCGGTTTGCCCTGGTAGGTCCAGGTGATGCCGGAGGAGAGATGGGGCATGCCTGAGATATCCATATCATACAGGGCGCGTCCTACATCCAGATCCACCACCTGGCCCTTGCCTTCGCGTGAGGTGCCGATTACCTGGGTATACTCCTGGTTCATCAGGAAATCATCCAGAAATGAGTCAAGTTCTATGCGCCGAACCGGAAATGGATCGGACTTTACCAGATCACCTGCCTCCGGGTGGTAGGAGTGCTCCCAGCCGGCGAATCCTGGAGGAGGGTCGTCGGAGTAGTTTATCTCCCAGATCTCCGGGATATCCTTCAGGGCGGCAACGAAGGAGTTTCTCGGGTCTGCGGTATATACGGCGCTTACCCGAGAGCTCTTGCCCTCACTGTCCTTCACCTCTAGCACCTTTATGGGTGAGAGATTCCTGGCATCAAGGATGGTGAGGGTATGGGGCAGGTAGTTGGCCACGATCACATAGCGGCCATCGTGTGAAACAGCGAGATTACGGGTGTTGATGCCGGCTCGGATTTCGGCCACGTAGGCCAGGTTGAATACATCAAACTTGCTGATCCAGCCATCCCGGGATGCGAAGTAGATATAGCGCCCATTCTCTGCCCACTTGGGTCCGCCGTGTAGGGCGAATCTGGTGGGGAGACGGTGAATCGGCTCAAAGGTATCGCCGTTCAAAAGGGTGGCGTGGTGGTCGCCCAGTTCCACCACCATGAACAGGTTCCAGATATCGGCCTTGAATTTTGGGGTGTCGGGGAGTTCTCCGGACTTGTGGGTTACGATCTGGCTCGCCTTGATCTGTTCCATTCCCCAGACCGGAACCTCCTTTAGGGGCGTGTATATCAGCTCTACCAGGGCCTTTATCTCCTCGTCATTGATCTTTTCCCTGAATGGCAGCATCTGGGATGCAACACGACCGTTCTTGATCACGTCGAAGGCGGACTTTTTGCGTAGCCGTTTCAGGTTCTGGGGCAGCAGGGCAGGGCCGTTGCCTCCGAGCCGGTCCAGGCTGTGGCACTCGGAACAGTGTTGTTTGTATACGGCCTGTACATCGACAGCGGCCTGGGCCTGAGCAAACCAGGTGACTCCCAGGATGCAGGTTAATATGGTCGTTAGTGATACTTTTTTACTGCTGAGCATGACTATGAATCCGTTGTTGGTCAGGCCTGTAGCCCGATCTCTTCGTCGGTAAGGTAACAGGCAGGGTCCTCAGACCAGGCGTCACCGGTAAGTTGCAGGGCGCGCACCCTGGTGTTTCCGGCACAGATATCAAACTGACTGCATCTGCCGCAGCGTCCGCTTACCGTACGTGGCTGGGCCTTGAGACCGGCCATGATCGGGTCGGAGGTGTCGGTCCAGATCTCGGAGAAGGGGCGTTCCTTCACGTTTCCAAGGTCGTAGTTCCACCACATGGTATCCGGGTGAACGGTGCCCTGGTTGTCGATATTGGCCACGTTGACCCCGGAGCTGTTTCCGCCCCACTGCACCAGTTTTTGCCGGATATGTTCGTACTGCTCCGGGAAGTTCTTCTTTACCCACAGCAGCATGTAGACCCCATCGGCATCGTTATTGCCGGTAACAAATTCGGTCTCTCTGCCGCCGCGATGCTCTTCCAGAACCCGGTTGAACAGCAGGTCCATGGCCCAGCGGGTGGTGTTGAGGAACACATCGTCCTTGCGGTTCTTGTTGCCGCGGCCGGCGTAGTTGAGGTGGGAGAAATAGAACTTGTTGATTCTCTCCTCCTGCATCAGATCCAGCAGTTGTGGTAGCTCTTCTGCGTTATCCTGGGTCATGGTAAAGCGCAGTCCCACCTTGATGCCCTTATCCCGGCACAGGCGCAGGCCGTGCATGGACTCTACAAATGCCCCCTCCTTGCGGCGGAATTTGTCGTGGGTTTCACGGATGCCGTCGATGCTGATGCCCAGGTAGTCAAAACCCACCTCGGCGATGCGATCGATGTTGTTCTCATTGATCAGGGTGCCGTTGGTGGAGAGGGCGGTGTAAAACCCCATCTCCTTGGCGCGGTGGGCGATCTCATAGATATCGGGACGGAGCAGGGGTTCGCCGCCAGAGAGGATCAGCACCGGTACCCGGAACTGTTTGAGGTCATCCATTACCTCGAATACCTGCTCCCGACTTAATTCATTGGGGAAATCGGTATCAGCAGAGATGGAGTAGCAGTGCTTGCAGGTGAGATTGCAGCGGCGTACCAGGTTCCATATAACCACGGGGCCAGGTGGGTTGCGTTTTGGTCCAATTGGTTGCGGGTTGAGTAGTTCTTGGATAAATTGTGAGATTCTAAACATTGATATACTTCTTAGGCTTTAATTCGCAGGCCGGTTTTTTTCAGAATTCTGGTACTGAACAGTACCTCATGGCCACGGTTGTCCGGGCCTAGTAGTTCGGCTATGAGGGCGGCCTTGGTTAGCACCTCGTCCCGATCCCTGCCATGAACCATGGCAAATAGGTTGTAGTTCCATAGTGGTTGATGGCGTGGTCTATGGTAGGCGTGGCTGACGAAATCCAGCGCGCCGATCTTTTCGCCATACTCTTGTATCTTGTCATCCGGTACATCCCATACCGACATGCCGTTGCCACGGAAGCCCAGGGTGTAGTGATTTGGTACCGCGCCAATGCGGCGAATGATGCCGCTCTCCAGCATCTTTTGCATGCGGGACATGACATCTTCTGCAGTGGTTCCCACATCTGCTGCAACCTTCTCATATGGCTCAGGTACCAGGGGTAGCCCGGATTGGGTTGCCACTACAATCTTTCGGTCCAGTTGATCCAGGGTGTATTGTGTCTGTTTGGTCATATCTGTGGGTACGCTTGGTGTGTAGTTTGCTACACCTCGAACTTTAGGCCAACAAAGAACTCGTGTTGCTTGGGCATATCGTAAACTCGGTAGCCAGTCACCTGTTCAATCTCTTCCAGGACGCTGGCTATACGTTCCGGGCTCTCGGTAGCCAGCACGAACCACATATTCAGCTCGTGGTCCCGTGCATAGTTGTGGGCGACTTCAGGAAATGCGTTTACCTGTTCAGTTACGCGCTCGTAATCTGGCTCCGGGATACTCATGGCGCACAGGCTGAGCCCGCCGCCCAGACGCTCGGCATGGTACATGGGGCCAAACCGGGTAAGCTGGTTCTGCTCCAGCATCTGCTCCAGGCGTTGGATCAGTTCAGACTCTTCGATCCCCAGGCGTTCCGCCACTACCCGGTAGGGGTGGTCGCAGATGGGGAAGCCGCCCTGCAGCTGGTTGATGATGGTGCGATCTATGGAGTCCACTACTGGTATCTTGCTCCGCGCTGTTTGAAGCGTCTCCCGCTGAATAGAACCTTGTGTGGGATATCTTCCAGGCCCTCTTCTTTGACCATGGTCTCGATAAAGCTGAGCACCCGCTCACGCTGCTGGCCGTGGATCATGCAGAACAGGTTGTAGGGCCAGTCCGGTAGTCGTCGTGGGCGCTGGTAGCAGAGGGTGACGCAGGATTTGGAACCGATCTTCTCGCCCACTTCCTCGAGGCGCTCTTCCGGTACATCCCAGACCACCATGGCGTTGGCGGTGTAGCCCAGTTCGTGGTGACGTACGATGATCCCCATACGCTTGATGATACCGCTCTCCTGCATGGATGAGATGCGGTTGATTACCTCCTGTTCGGAGATGCCGATCTGTCTGGCCACTTCAGCATAGGGGTGGCTGACCAGAGGCAGGCCGCCCTGAATCTTGGAGACCAATATGGCGTCTATTTCGTTCAGCACCATAGTGGGAATCCCAAGTCGATATGAAACTGTCGTTCCAGTGGGAGATACAGAATAGCGTATCCGGTCTCCTGCTCTATGTTGGCCAGGACCTGCTCCAGCTTCTCCTGGCTGGAGGCAGTGACCACGAACCATAGATTATATCGGTCTTCCCGTTCGTAGTTATGGTTGACCTCGGCGTAGTCACTTACCTGCCGGGCTACAGACTCCAGTTTATCTTCAGGGATGGACATGGCGGCCAGGGTGCTGGCACCAATCTTGTGTGGTTTGAATACCGGTCCCACTCGGCTGATGATCCCCTGATCCTGGAGGCGTTGCAGGATCTGCAGTACCTGGGCTTCGTCCATGCCAAGATTCTGGGCCATATCGGCGAAGGGGGTAGGGGAGAGCGGCAGCCCTTTCTGATACTCGTTCAGTAGCCTTTTCTCTATATCATCCAGGCACAGGGTCTCGCTCTGCTGTTCCTGCGCTCTCTGTATTGCAGAATTGCCCATGTTAGAGACCGGTCTGGTGTGCCCGGTTGGTAAAGAAGATCCCGCTGGGTTTCTTTACCGATAGTTTGTGAGTGAGTTCCATGGTGCTGGTATTGAACACGTGTATTTCATCCCGGTCCCGGATTGAGATCCATATCTCTTCTCCTCGGGGTGAAAACTCCATATGCAGTGCACCCTTGCCCGGGGTCAGGGTTTTTACCACCTGCTTGCTCTCGGTGTCTATGACCTGAATGGTATCGTTGTTGGGAAAGGCAAAGTTGACCCATACCTGGCGTCCATCTGGTCGTGCCATGACGAAAACCGGCTGGCCATGGACCTTGATACGCCCAGTCTCTTTCCAGCTGCCGCGTTGTGCCACCAGTACCTGGTGCTGTCCCATGGCAGGAAGGAATGCTTCGCCCCCGGCCATGGCCCACCCTTCCAGGTGCGGCATCTTGTAGACTGGTAGTTTCTTGTTGCCGCGCCCGTAGTTTTCCAGGATCTTGCGGGGTTTCTGTTCTGGGTGCCATAGATCCATCATGGACAGGCCATCCTCTCCGAACAGACCAGCGATGTAGTAGCGGCCATCTGAGGAGATCAGGGCGTCATACGGCTGTAGTCCAATATTTTGGTGCTTCTCTATCACGGGCTTGGATGGATTGCTCATATCCACCAGCCAGATCTCACCGGTGTCGTACAGGCTGAATACAAAGCGTTGACCGGGTGCATCCACCAGGCCGACGGTTTTGGCACCCTTCTTCTCGGTTACCTGGGTGGCAGGGATATCTGCAACCAGAGATAGATCTGCAGCGGAGAATATCTTTACCCCTCCGGGTTCGTAGTTGGATACAGCGATCATGGTTCCATCCTGGGAGATTGCGCCACCGATGCTGTTGCCGCCCTGGATCACCCGCTTGGTGATTTTGCCACACAGGATGTCCACCTTGGTCAATCCGCCATCGCGGCCAAAGACGTAGGCGTAGCGTTCATCACGGGAATACACGGCAGACGCATGGGATAGGTCTCCCAATCCATCCACATGAAACAGTATGCTGTGGCTGGTTCTGTCCACAATCTTTAGGCTGCCGCTGGCGCGTTCTACGATAATCCCCATGTCACCGGTTCCACGGGTCAGGCAGCCGCTATCAGACTCCCCGGCTATGCCGTTGGTTGATCCGATGAGGAGGAGGGCAGTAAGGAATTTTAACAGCGTTCTCATGGTGTTATTTCGCTCTTCAGGTGTTTGGCCAGCCACAGGGCTTCCTGTGGACTGATGAACGGTTTCCAGGGTGGCATGGGTGTGCCTGGACGCCCGCTTAGGATCGTCATGGCCAGCTGCTCTGCTGTCCAGCGTTTTAGTGGCACTGGTTTCAGGGCTGGGCCGAGCCCACCCTGCAGGCGCATACCGTGGCATGATCCGCAGTCATGCTTTAACAGGTATATCAGCTCTGTCTGTCTGTCCGGGTGGATGTCCGCGACGGCGGCGGTGCTGGTCAGGGTAATAAGTGTGACCAGTATGGCTTTCAACATGTCTCGATCTCTAACTTGCGGATTGAAGCAGTATTATCCGTTGTTTTGGCGGTTGGGACCAGCCCCTGGATGTAATTACTCTGGCTGTTATGCCAAAGATACAATACAAAATCTCTTTGGAACGAAAAAGAGGCGCAAAGCTGATGCCTTGCGCCCCTTGGGTCAATCAGATCTCCGCCTTACTGTTTGGTGGCGTTGATCTCTATCCCTTCAGCTTCTTTATCAAATGCCATTCTATATCCCAGGGATACATGATGGTAACGGCCATTGGTGTGATCATCGTGGATGGCAAAGCCTATGTTATAGACCTTGTCCAGTTCCAGAGATAGATCGCCTGGTTTGTCAGATTTGAGCTTGCGGCTCATTTCCACAATCCAGTTGTTTCCCTCTTTCCTGGCATTTACGTTAAAGCCCTGGCCGCCGCTCATGATGCGCTGGTCCAGGATGTGGCCATCTTCGGCTACTTTCTGGCCAGATTTGTAGCGCAACAGATCCATAAAGTGCTTGGTATCTAGTTCTGCCTTGAGTTCACCGTCTTCCTTCAGTTTATCCCAGCCACCACGCTTTTTACCGCGGCGACCCTTGATCTCGAGCTTGGTACGGCTCTCCTTGATATATTTGGTAATGCCTTTAGACAGGTCAAGGCGTTTTGCTGCATCGCTGGCACTGATAGCATCGGCCTCAGGCTGATGTGGCATTTTGTCAACGTCATGGTGGCAAGTGCCCCAGCAGCCACCGCGGTCAGCGTATTCAACCTCGTCTGTTGCCAGCATGACAGCAATCTTCATTGGATTTTCCGGATCCATCTTGCCGCCATCTACAAAGGGTACTGGCACATGGGTGGTATCTTCCCACTCGAAACGTAGGAACAGGTTCTCTGCATCGTGGGCTGCCTGCACCTTTACCGGGATGTGACCGCGCTTATCAGGCATTGGGGTGGGCTCGGCCTTTTCGCCTGTGACCATCTTTTTGCCCATGTCAGCCGTCTCTTTATCGTGGCAGGTTGTGCAGCGATCACCGCCTTTTAAGATTGGGCGCGCACCGCCGTGGTCCTTACCGTTTAAGACCCATTCGATGGAGGTCTGACCTGGGTAGAAGATAACAATCTCACGTTCTGGTACTGGTCCCCAGTTAACTCCAGAGCCCTCTGAGCTAGCCTCTGGAGCAGCAGTGCTACCACCATTACCGGCAGATTTCAGTGCAGCCTCAACTGCCTTTTTAATGCGGGCCTGAACAGCCTCTTCAGCGGCTATCTTTTTAGCCTTGGCCTTGGTTTTTGCTTCCTTATCCTTCTTTTCTTGTTCAGCCTCTGCCTGGGCAACACGCTCCATGCCATCAGTAAAGTTTTTGGGTAGTTTACGGATGTTATGGGGATCTGGAGCTTCCAGGGCTTCGAGTTCATCTTCTGGCAACTGTTTTCTTACATCCTTGTGAGCTATGCCTTTATGGCAGTCGATACAGGTGTTGCCCTGAAGCATGGCATTGGCGTGCTGTTTACGTGCCCTTGGTTTCTGCTTGGAAGGGTCCATGGTATCGAAGTCGTGACAGTTGCGGCACTCGCGTGAGTCAGTCTCTTTCATGGCGCGCCAAACGTTAGATGCAAGCTGTAAGCGTTTGGCATCAAATTTTTCTGGAGTGTTGATGGTGCCTAGGATCTTATGATAAACCTCATTACTAGCCTTGATTTTACGAACGATCTTGTGAATCCATGGCTTTGGCACGTGGCAGTCAGGGCATCCTGCGCGAACACCGCTACGGTTTGCGTCATGGATAGTGCCAACGTACTCGTTATAGACATTATCCTCCATCTCGTGGCAGGAGATACAAAATTCGGTGGTGTTGGTCAGTTCCATTACAGTGTTGAAACCGCCCCAGACAATGATGCCGAACATCATTGCTAGCGCTAATAGGATCCACATGCGCCGGCCAAGCATTTTCTTGGCTTCTTCACAATACTCTACAAAACTATCATTATTCATGGCATTCCCCTTGCTTCAACAGCGATATTCTGGCTGTGAAACTAGCCCTTTGGATTAAGGTTTTTTAAATCTGGTCAAACAGGTTGACCTTATCATAGTTTTAGATACAAAAAAGCGGGCACGAATGATAAACATCCATGCCCGCTTAAATTACCTACTCAATCAAGTTACATGATTGGTACGGTTGGTAACGTTGAACTTACCAGTAGGTGTGGTAAAGCCTTTGATACGCTTCTTCTCTTTAAGAGTTTTGGCATCATAGACAACGATTTCACCGGTGGCGTTCTTGTTATCTTTACGGTTCCAAACTGATACCCAAGCCTCTGAGCCGTCAGCATTGAACTCGATATGTACAGCAACTTTACCCTTTTCCTTGGTGACGCGGATGGTCTTTACGATCTGACCGGTCTTCTTGGAAAGGATCTGTACGCTCTGCTGTACTTCAGCCTCAGGACTCTTGGTCTGGTCAGCCCAGACGAAGTCTGATTTTGGATGGGTACGGATGAAAACGCCGGAGCCGTCGAGCTCGGTGTTTTTACATACCTTCCAGGCTTTATCAGCATGGCCTTTAGGATCGTTGCCCCAAGAGGTGACCTTACCTTCGCCGAGGTATACGGTACCACCAACAGGACCACAATCAGGATCTACCCAGTTTGCACCAGGACCAGGATGAGGCTTCTTGCCCACATCGATGATCTTCTCCAGCTTGCGATCTTTGGTGTCAACAACAACCATCTGGTTGGAGGCGTTGGCAGCGATCTGGAAGTAACGACCGGTAGGATCAAAGAAACCGTCATGCAGGTACTTGGAGGTATCCATCTTGTCGATACGCAGGTTTGCGATGTCGGTGTAGTCTACCTGCCACATCTGTCCCAGCTCTTTACAAGATACCAGCCAGCTGGACTCGTTTGGAGTGGTGTAGATTGCAGCAACGCGGGACTCTTCCACGTAGTTACCGTCAACGTTTACGCCACGGGTTGAAACAACCTTAACTGGGTTCATGGTCTTGGCATCAACGATTACGAAGTGTGGTGGCCAGTAACCGCCAGCGATTACGTATTTGCCATCACCTGATACGGCAACGTCGCGTGCGTCATAGGCGATCTGGGTCTCAGCAACCAACATCTTGTCTGGAGTCTGGAACAGGTCGATCTTGTTCAGCTTGCCGTCACGACCGATGGTGTACCAGAAGCGACCAGCTACGCTACCCTCTGGGTGCTCTTTAGAATGGTGCTCGGTAGCCTTGATTACGTGTACCGCGTAGCCGGAGTCGAGGTGAGCAACAATTTCGTGCTTATCACCATCTACGATGGCTACCTTACCAGCGTCACGTTCGATAACAACGAAGAAGTTCTTCCAGTTACGACCGTGCATAGGCTTGGCAGGATAATCCTTAGGCTGTATATAGACCTTGGTACGGTCTTGCATCATCTTCAGTGACATCTCAGGTGGCTTAGGAGCTGGCAACTGGATGTACTTGGCAACCAGGCTGATCTCTTCTTTGGAGAAGATATCGTCAAAGTTGTTCATACCACCTTCGGTACCGAAGGTCAGGATCTTCTCGAGACGGGCCTGACCAAGTTTCTTGGAGGCTTTAGGCTCGAGGTTTTTACCGGTAGCACCTTTACGCAGAACACCATGACAACCAGCACAACGCTGGAAGTACAGGGTTTTTGCTTTTTCAAAATCTGCCTCTGAGAGGCCCTCAGCGGAGGCGTTCACGGCGATGCCGGAAGCGGCCAGGCCGATGGCCATGCTCAGTGCAGATAGTCCAAATTTCATTTTTTTCATCTAGTAAATCCCCATTTATCAATAGCTATTGAGAGAACGATGACACAGGACTGTCAGATTTGGTTGGCTTCAACCCAATCCCGTCCGAGACGGGAATATGAGATAGGCGGCCCCTTTCGTCTTTGACCTATATCAAGTAGTAGATTCATGTTGAACCGGTCCAGCATAAAGCCGTAAATAGTGTTTAGCAAGTTATCTCAACACGGTAAGTAAATGAGTGTAACGCAGTGCCTTGGTGTAAAGATAAATAGTTAACATAAACAATGTGATAGCGTTTATATAAACCCTGAAATACTGTGTGAATATAGGCTCTTTTAGACATGAGATTAATCTAAAGTACAGGCGAAAGTGGTGTAAAGTTGATTTGGGTCAATAAAAGGTAAAATTAATAAAACATAATGGTATTAATCATCTCCAGCACATAGTCATGGAGCTATGATATGGGTCGCAAGATAATCTATGTGCGTATAGAAAAAGTGAATTGATTGGGTGTTGGGGGGTAATGCCCGTTATTTAACTGTAAGTACCACTAAAGTAATAATCAAATAGTAAATTGTTTATATGGCCGATGTGGATATGAAATTACCAAGAAATAGGTACGCTCATTTGAGGGTGGTCAAGGACAATTACCAATATGTCGGGTACAAGTTAGCTGCTCGATTCATTCCTGAACTCCCCGTTAGTCTGCAAATGAGTTGTACGGATAGGGTCTTAATAATAAATTTCTACGGGAAAGGAGAATAACGTGAATGTTGTGAGATTGTTTGCCAGTGTCATATCTGGAGGGCTCTTGCTTCTGTCCTATTCTGCCGTGTCTGTCGCTGCAGAGGAGAAGCAAGGAAAAGCTGATGATGACTGTATTGGTTGTCATACGACGGTCACCCCGGGAATTGTTAAACAGCATCTTGGTAGCCCTATGGCAAATACCAAACATGATAAAGATTATGTTGGTTGCACTGACTGCCATGGTGATCTGCATCAGGATATGGATGATTATGCTAGTGCCGAGTTACCGACGCCCGCAACTTGCGCCAAGTGTCATAAGGAGCAGGTTGAACAATATAGAAGAGGCAAGCACGATAAAGCCTGGTTTGGTATGAAGACGCAAGCTGCCTGGCATAACCAGCCTTCCTCCATTGTGAAGCAAGGTTATTGAGGTTGTTCTGGTTGCCATAAGATGGGTCGAAAGGGTTACCTGGGTGTTATGGATGGTAACAACGACGCGGTTCTTAAACATGATGGTGGTAAAGAGGCCAGTGAATATCGCTATGGTAATGCCCAGTGTGACGCCTGCCATACCCGCCACTCCTTCAAGAAGTCAGAAGCAGCAGATCCAAGGGCCTGTTCCAATTGTCATATGGGTTTTGATCACCCGCAGTGGGAGATGTACACATCTTCCAAGCATGGAATCATATGGTCTATTGAAGGAAAGGATAGTACACGTGCACCTACCTGCCAGACTTGCCATATGCACGGGGGTGATCATGAGGTTAGAACTGCATGGGGCTTCCTGGGGCTGCGTATCCCAACCAAGGAAAATGTACTGGCTCTGATTAAGGTTGCACCTGCACAAAAGGACAATCTGACCAAGCTTGCAGCGGCGCTTCCTAGTGGGCATTACGATGGTCTGGATGATGATCCGCAGTGGACCTATGATAGAGCGCTGATCCTGCAGGCAGCAGGCGTTCTGGATGGTAACTTCCAGCCGACTGAGCGTTTTGTTGAATCTGTTGTTCAGGCCCAGGTTGCTCGCGGACCAGAAGAGTTCAATAAAGAACGTGCCAAGATGAATAAGGCGTGTAATGAATGTCACTCAATTGGCTTCGTGGAAGATCATATGAAGTCATCTGATGACATTATCAAGAGGGCTGATCATGTCTACGCCAAGGCAATCGCTGCAGTACAGGCTCTATACAAAGATGGTATTTTGAAGAAGCCTGAGGGCTGGAAATATGCGCCTGATCTTCTGCAGTACTACGATGCCAAGACCAGCATAGAGCAGGAACTATACCTGATTATGTTGGAGCACAGGCAACGTGCCTTCCAGGGTGCATTCCATGCTAGTAATGACTATATGCACTGGTATGGCTGGGCGCCTCTGAATACAGCGGTGAACGAAATACTGGAAGAGGCTCAGAAACTGAGAGCTGAGCATAAATTAGCAAAGAAAAAATAGGAATATAAGGCAGTAGTGATTTTGCGGAAGAGGGGGCAACTCTCTTCCGCATTTTTTTTCCTGAAGTAAGGCGAGGTGATTTGATGCCAATATTTAATAAATGGATTGTTTCCCTGGTAATCTTGTGTTGTGTGCATATCTCACAGGCAGTAGCCACGGAAACAGATGAGGGTATATTTGCAGAGATAAATACAAGTAAAGGCAAGATTGTCGCCAAACTTTTTTATCAACAGGCACCTATTACCGTAATGAATTTTATTGGGCTCTCTGATGGCTCTCAGAAGTGGCAAGACGCTCAAGGAAAAGAACAGAGCACACCACTATATAAAGGTTTAACCTTCCATAGAACACGTGAATTTATGGTCCAGACTGGTGATCCTACCGGTGAGGGTGCTGGTGGTCCTGGATATGTATTTCTAGATGAAATTCATCCGGATCTAAGTCACTCCAAGGCTGGAATGCTATCTATGGCTAACCGTGGGCCGAATACAAACGGTAGTCAGTTCTTTATTACAACTAAACCCGCAAACTGGCTTGATGGGCACTACACCATGTTTGGGCAGGTAGTTTCGGGTATGGATGTGGTTGGCGAGATCGTGCTTGGTGACAGCATGGATAGTATCTCAATCAAACGGGTTGGTTCAGAGGCGGTAGCGTTTGATATCACTAAGGCGCATAAATACTCAGAGGAAACCAGAAAACGTCGTCGGGAACTGAATAAAAAGAGTATTACTGAGCAGATCGGTGAGGCTGATCCAGCGCGTGTTCCGCAAAATGGCCAGGAGCAGGATGAAATGGGAATTTTCGATTTTATCGTGATTGGTCATACTGAGATGAATAATGTTGAACGATTAGGTATTGACTTCTATTATGATCATAAGGGTGCGTTAGAAATTGCAAATAAGCTGGTAAGCTTGGCTCGTTCGAAAGGCGTGGAATTTAAAGATATTAAAGAGAAATACTCAGATCTAAAACGGCAATCTGGGCCGCGTAAGGTTGAGAATGTGCCATCGATTCCTACGCAGTTGAAGGCAATATTTCACCTGAAGCCTGGGCAAATAAGTGGCCCAATTGATTTGCCGACTGGTATATATATATTCAAACGTTCAACGTCCGGATAAAGGTGTAAACAGATAAAAGAAGGTCTGGTAGATTCCGTATTTGCACTACTTGTACAGATTGGAATCTTGATATATCAATTGAGATGTATTTTGTTGCTTGCTGGAGTCATTGATTAATCAGAGGTTCCCAAGTATTGAAGTAGGTTGGTCATGTTTTTATTTGTCAACTCTGGTGCTAGTGAGTGTGCTAGAGTTGACAGACCATGAGAAGAACCAGGAGTAAGATAATATGTTTAGTACAAAGGCTCCACCTCCACCAAAAAGTGCACATTGTCTGGTATCTGATGTTGGAATCTCGGTATTAAATAGCCAGCATTTACGCTTGGCCAGTTATGCTATGGAGTTCAATCAACTGGTAGAAGAGCTAACTACCCGTGAAATTAACCAGAAGGACTGGAAGCATGTCGATGCGCTGTTTAGCCGTATTATGTTGTTTGTTTCTGCTCATTTCAGGGATGAAGAGGATATGATGCAGGAGAATGGTTTTCCCGAGTACAAATACCACAAGAAACTGCATGACAAATTTGTTGATGAAATGGCAGATGTTCAGTCAAAGATAAACAATAGGAAGATTGCCTTTTCGGATAAGTTAAGTACCTTATTGTGGGATTTTTTATATGGCCATATAAATGATGAAGATTCCAAATATGGCGAATTTTACAGGGAGAAAGGGATAAGCGCATAGCGTAATAGATTATAGCTTTGGTTTAATATTATAATTGGCATATTATATGCTTTGTTGATACTTGTTGAGGCAAAGCAGTGACTGGTTATGTTAATAGGTATATTACTCTGATGAACTCTGTTTTAACCAGAAGGGCGACAATCATCGCCCTTCTTTTTATTTTCTCGCCTGTTATATTTGCTGCTGAAAAACGGGCGGATCCAACTGGTAGTAATCTGGTAGAACTACACAAATCTAGTTCAGTTGGAGCGGGAAATCTGTCTCCAAATCCAGCTGTTGATGAGGTATCGGCGGTCGATAGCCATGGTTCTGTGGCGAGTCAGAATAAGGACAAACTTACAGTCTTTTTTGCCATAGGCCTGGTTATCAACATCACTATGATGTCGTTATTCGGGGTATGGGCAGTGCGCCAATGGCGCAAATCAGATAAGAGAGGATAGACAACTCTATGAGCAGTAAAAAATCAACACCATATGGCACGATTCTGCTGGCAGTGTCTTGGTTGATATTAGTGGTAGTGGCAGTTGTTTATTTCCGCCCTTCGGAGAAAGCGGTTCCAACTGAATTAATGGGGGTGCTTCGGCCTGATCCTAAACCGTTACAGCAGTTTAATCTGGTCGACCATAATAATAAACCGTACAAGCTTGAAAGGCTGAAAGGTAAGTGGACCTTTATGTTCTTTGGTTATACTTTTTGTCCGGATATTTGCCCGACCACAATGACTGCGCTGACTGCAACAATGAGTCAGATAAGGAATACGCCGGGGGCAGATAAAGACGTACAGGTGACGTTTGTCTCTGTGGACCCGCAGCGGGATACACCGGAAAAACTGGCAAAATATATGGGATATTTTAATAAAGAGTTTATTGGTGCAACGGGAGAAAAGGCCGAGCTGGATGCACTGGTATCACAGGTTGGAGCTGGTTATGTCATGGAACCGGAAACTGGGCCGGGTGAATACCTGATAAGCCATGCAGCATCGATTTTTCTGATGAACCCGGATGGCGAGTTAGTGGCTTCCTTTTCACAACCACACTATCCAGCCACTATAGCGCACCAGTTTTCCCTGATTAAGGGTTTTGACTAGTGTCTATTGCTGGACAAAAAGAATGCAAAGAGCATAAGGCATTTGCATTGATTAATTTGAGGTTTTCTTTGTGTACCTATTTGGTGCAGGGCAGTGTTAACAGGTCCTAAGTTTAGATAATGGATGTGATTACCCTATTACCACCGGTACAGGCAAGCCTGAATGTCACTGCTGCCACCCTTATCAGCGCCGGATATTACTTTATACGTGGTGGAAACAGATCGGCCCATAAGATCTGCATGATCGGTGCGCTGGCTGTATCAACTCTGTTTTTTATCTTCTATCTATACTATCACTCGGTGGTAGGGAATATCCCGTTTGCTGGGCAGGGTGCGATACGTCCCTTATATTTTTCTGTGCTGATTACCCATGTGGTACTGGCTGCAGCCATAGTGCCTTTGGTCTTAATGACGGTGAGCTTTGTGGTAAGGGGCAGGTTTCGAAAACACCGTGAGATTGCACGTTGGACTCTGCCGGTCTGGCTATATGTATCGGTAACAGGTGTATTGATCTATCTACTTGCCTTCCACTTCTACCCGCCTTTAGATGGGCTTTGAGTGGTGGTTTTTTCTGAGGTTGCTACCGGTGTTGTGGTTAAATCTTTGGTCAGGTGTTCAATTATAGTAAAGGACCCTAATGCCAGGATCATGATAATGATCAGGAAGATGACTGAGCGGTTGGGGAATCGAGCTCCGCGTGCATTTTCTATCTTATTCAGGATGAAGTCTGACAGGCCATACAGAATTACCCCTGCTATTGTGAAATATAAAAATTCCATGAGTTAGTCCTATCAGTTTATGTGTGGTTGCATGACAGCAGTTATTTTTTAGGCCATATGGCCTTGAATACAATAACCAGGAACATGACGCCACCAATGATGGCTATCAGCCCGCCAAGTCCCATTACTCCCATTCCCGCGATCTTTTCAATGCTTTCCAGCCCCTGGGCGCTACCTGCTGTTTTGCGTTGTACGCCATGCCCTCCAGACCAAGCCAGTCCAAATACATGCATCATTTGACCAACGGCGTAAATTGCCGGTTGCAGTCGTAACATCTTTCCTGCAGGCATCCTGAAACCCAGGCGTGGTAGCAGGTGGTATGTTATTCCCATAAAGGCCATGGTTACAGCAAAGATGGAGGCGTGATAATGGGCCGGAATGATAACGTTACTGCCACTGATCATAAAGCCAATAATCCCACCAATACCGAATAGCAGAATTGAAAAGAATAGGGCAGAGCGCTTGGCTCTCACATCGTCAGTGGCATCTTCCAGCTTGAGAAAACCCGGAATAATGACTAATGCGATAGGAACCGCAGCTAGGCCGCCACCGTATTGCATCAACCAGGTAAAGCTAAGTATGTGCAGGCCAGAGCCAACCTCAAATGCATAATAGACATAGATAGTTGCCAGGGCAGGTATTGCTCCCAGGGTAAATATAAATATGGCTACTCTTGGGGATATTCTTGGTTTTAGACCAGAGACTGTTCCCAGCCATAACCAGACCATAAGCATGAGCTGCACATGGGTAAACTGGATAGTGTGGCCACCACCCCAAAATAGAATTTCGTAGTATCCCTCACCTTCAAACGCCGCAGGCATTCCAAGGTAAGAGATGATGATGGATATTACCGAAAGCAGGGCGATAACCAGTGCGGTATACAGGGCAAATTGTAATACGCCGGTGCCACTTATGCTGGAGCCAATTGGCTTGGAAAATAACAGCCCGTGTATAATTAGTACGGTAAAACCAACACCGAAAACTCCAAGCCCGGTAAAGAATATCGGATCTCTGAGAACGGGTACGTAGTTGTTCATCAATGGACCACCGGCGCCAAGAAAAGGTGATAGTGCCATGATGGCTGTACCGGCTGCGGCAATATAGAGGGCAGACCAGCCGCAATTGGTGCAACGTCCGTTACTGTTAAGGCTCCAGAACAGGCCGGCAAAGGATAAGAACCAGACAAGTACAGTCAGGTCGACATGTACTACCAGGGCGGTGTGGAAGAAATCAATCCAAGGGAAAAAATCCTGAATTCCTGGTGTCCTGGATAAAACGATAAGTATGGTAAACAGACCACCTATCACCAGGGATGATACTGCAAGCAATAGCCAACCTATGGCTATTTTTCTGGCATGACCGCCAGGAACAGATAAGGAATAGCCATCGATTATGGCGTTTTCAGTGAGGTTGTCTTGGGTCATTTTCTGGTTTATGCCGTAGAAACAATTGAGTAGCACATCATTGTCTACGTAAACCTATGTTCTGCGCAACCCTGATGTGAATATTCTACAGGATTGCGCAGATAACAAGGGTTAGTTCAGGGTGAACTTGCCGTTCTCAGAGTCGAATTGGATCACCAGCAACTGTGCTGGCTCTAGATTAATGTCCTGTTTATGAGTGAAGGTTGGGCCCTCCACACGTACACTGTCATTCATCTTGAGCGATAAAAGATGTTTGCCGGCGGGTATCTTAATACTCTGAAAGATATCAATGCCCTGATCTGCGTACAGCCCTGGTGGCTCTACGTTGTCGCTGATTACGACCTTGCCATCAAGGGTCAGTTCCACCACGATGGGGGAGCGCTCGCGCGGACAATCCATCGGGGTGCGCATGTTTGGTGGGAGTTTTGCTAATTCCTCAGGAGGGATTTTACGACACTCCTCGCGTCTCTCACCGGCATGGGATATGGCCAGGGTTATCATGGCCTGATCGTCCTCCAGATGTTTGAATTGAGGATAGATCGAGAAATAGCCAACCAGGAACATGAATATGGTGTAGTTGATAATTTGCAGGATGACACGTAGAGCACTAGTCATGATGCACCCCCATCTGTACCGTTGTCAGCGGTTGTGGCTGCATCCTCTTTATTCAGTAAGATCAGGTGCTGTTTAAACTCATCAATCTTCTGAGTGAGTTTTTTACCATCGGTCTCTGCTGCCCTGAACACCTCTATGCGTGACTTGTCGGCACGTTCCCGCAGTACCGGCTTGCGATCGCCATCAAGGCGTTTGTCCATCCAGATATTACCGTAGCGGTAGAAGCAGTCGCCATTTCTGCACCCTGTAAGCAGGACTCCGTCTACCCCATTCTTGAGCGCATATTCCACCAGGCTTGGAGGTGTCATGCCGGAGCAAAATAGGGTCATGATCCCAATGCCAGGTTCATTGATCTGTTTGACGTCATAGGCGTGGTCGCAGCCAAGTATAAGGATCTTGGTATCACCTTCTATGCCAGATATAACCTCAGCAGTCTTTTGACGTACTTCGTCAACTGGGAACTGCGGCATATCTATCCCGGTATCGAGCGTCTTGTTTTTGTATCTGAAGATATTTGATGAGTGACATGACCCTACACAAATACCGCAAGCGGCACACAGTTTATCGTCTACCACAACTTCGTATTCCCAACGTGCCTCATCGGTGCGTTGGCGCATGGTAATGGCATCGAACGGACAGTCATCGGCGCATTGGCCACAACCGTTACACTCATCCAGATGAACTACAGCGGCATGGCCGGTCTTTTTGGGTGGCAGCCACGGCATAA
Source organism: Gammaproteobacteria bacterium (assembly GCA_024206335.1). Lineage (GTDB taxonomy): Bacteria > Pseudomonadota > Gammaproteobacteria > Chromatiales > Chromatiaceae > JAAGZL01. The sequence continues at coordinate 19,045 of JAAGZL010000340.1, read as the reverse complement.
TCATCAGAAACATTGTTACCCCAATGGAGAGTATCCAAACGTTTCCAGCGGACCAATGGTCCAGCAGTGGGTAGATGTTCAGGTAGAACCAGTCAATGTTCAAGGTTGCCGGTACCTTGCCCAGATCAGCTGGAGCATGACTCTCTGCTGGCATGTAGAGGGACAGGGCCATCAGGGCAATAAAACTGCCAAGTGCAAGGCCACGTGGTGCGCTAATCTCAACATGTGACAGACGCTTTACATGGATCCAAAGGGCAAATATCAGAAGAACCGGTTGGCCCAGAAGGTGCAGGAAACCCATAAGGGTAAAGAATCTATCTGTAAGCTGTCCCTCCAGGAAATTGCGCGCCATGGAACCGGAAACAATTGGCAGGGCATCCATCAGTTGCGCGGAGAGTACGGCAACATAGAGTCCAAGCTCATCCCATACTAGCCAATAACCGGTTATACCAAGCGTAACGACAAACCACAGGGTAGGGACTCCGGTCAACCAGGAGAACCAGCGGAAGCCGCGATAACGGTCCAGGGCAAATTCCCGAAACATGTGTAACAAAATGGTTAGAATGGCGGCGTCTGAAGCGTAGCGGTGCAGACTGCGCATTACGCCTCCTAGATACCATTGTTCATTGGTCAGATATTCGACCGAATTGTAGGCTCCGCTCAGACTAGTATCAAAAAATATGAATAGATATATTCCGCTTATCAGCACGATCCAGAAAAAGAAAAAGGTTAGTGTCCCTAGATGGTAGAGTGGGTTTAACTCTCCGCCGAAAGAGATGTTGAGCCACTCCTCAAGGGCCAGATATCCGCGCTTGATGGGGTTAAATGTTTTCAATTGTGGGTTCCTTGCGAGTTTTTAGTGCGACCGTGATAGTAGGAAAAAAATATAAAATTCTTCGGATAAAAAACGGTGCTTGTTTTTCCAATTTCTGCTATTAGCGATTCTAACAGCAACTACCATGTGGTTTGTAGACAATTATCAATAAAGGCCTATTAAGTCACGTATTTAAGCCATTTATAAAGTAGTATTTACAAATTGTTGATTGAGAAAAATCAATTACCACGTTGAAGAGATTTTCTTTGGCGTGACTCACGCATGGTTAGCCAGAGTGTTATCAGTAATATGGATGCGCCTATCAGCAGCCCCAAATAAAGTGAGTAGTCAAATATGTAGGAATCTGTTGCCGGGTCATAGGTGGTGCAGAAGAAGCGCACCTTATCTACCAGGCTGGAAACAAAATCCTGATTTGGTTTAGGTTGGTCAAATACAAGTTCCATCAGGGGCTCAACAAGAAGTGGGGTCTCAAATACCTCGCCATACACCTGCCTGTAAACCGCACCCCTGGCATCGATAACACTGGCCTGGACTACGTGATCATAGCCGTTAGGGGATGTGAAGAAGAGAAATCCAAGCTCTTTTGAGATGGCGTTGATCGTATCCTGGTCTGCGCTCAATAGCTTCCACCCAAGCTTATCGACCCCCTGTTGTTTGGCAAAATGTTTCATCGCCATGGGAGAGTCATTCTGTGAGTCGAACCCAAGTATGGCAACCTGGAAGCTGTCTCCATCTACGGCCTCCTTGGCCTTGGCCACCACTTTTGCCAGATGCTTGATGGTCATAGGGCAGATGTGAAAACAGCTGGTATACACCATGCTTAATACCAACGGTTTTCCCCTTAGATCGGATAAGTTAATAGCCTTACCTGTCTCGTCGGTAAAAGGATAGTCTGCCAGTGTCTTGCCTATGGCATCCTGACTTGCCTTGATGGCTTCCTTGTACTGGAATTTTTGGATTGCTTCCCGTGGTTCCAGGGTGGGAGCCCCGGCCATAGAGATTAGAGGGAATAACAGGGATGCAAGAATGAATAAGGATAAAGATAATCTGCGCATGGGTACTGCTGCTCCAGATTGTGCATAAAGAAAAGGATCGTTATCCCAACAACTGTACGTCAATAACAGCGAAGGTCAGGAGTGCCATAAGTTGTACCAGTGAAGCAAAGAAGCTGCGCATGGCAACCTTTGGCGATTGATCCGAGATAAGTTGAATATTTCGATAGATAAAATAACCACCGCCAGACACCGCACCCAGGAGATAGATCCATCCCATGCCGAAAAAGAAGGGCAGGATGGAGGTTCCAACCAGGAGTAGGGTGTTGAACAAAACTGCACGTGCGGCCATTTTATCGCCAACTACAATCGGCAACATTGGTACACCGGCAGAGGCGTAGTCATTGTGGCGTGCTATGGCCAGACTCCAGAAGTGGGATGGTGTCCATAGGAATAGCACCATGGCCAGAATTACTGGAATAGGGCTTAAGCCCGGGTCAACTACAGTGGCACCGGCGAGAACCGCAAAACTGCCTGATGCGCCACCGATGACGATATTCATCCAGGTGCGGCGTTTCAGCCAGACGGTGTATACGATGGCATAGAAAAATGCCCCAAGGAAGATATGCATGGCGGCAACACCATTTAGGGCAAAGCCGGCTCCCGCAACTCCCAGAATAAGTAAGGCACCCATAACAAACAGCCACTTTTTGCTGTGCTGTAGTTCGCCGGTGACAAAAGGGCGATTCTGGGTACGAGTCATATGTACGTCAAGATCTTGTTCATAGTATTGGTTAAATGCGCCTGCAGCTCCAGCTGCCATTAGTACGGCAAGGGCCAGAATAATCGCTTCCCATGCATGTACAGGCTGCCCCGGAGTCACGAACATGGCCACGAGAGAGGTGACCACCATGATGATTCCGATACGAAGTTTGAACAGATTGATAAGCTGCTTAACCATATTTACATAAGTCTTAGGTAGTTATGCGTTAGACCTGCAGTAATCATTGTACTGCGATCTTACTTGTTTGTGTGTGTCATGTCGTTGGAATAAGAGACGGACGGGTTTAACCCCGTCCGCCTCAAATAACCATCTGGCCGTTAGCCGAGCTGCCAGACCGATGCCAGATACTTCCAGTTAATGAAGTAGTACACGATAAACGTGACCAGAAGTAGCAGTGCTAAGGCAAAGGTTCCAGGTGCCTCGAAACCGGCAGACCCATGTTCCTCAACCGGCTTGGGAGCGGCCAGAGCGCGACCAGCATCACCAGACCTATAGCAGGATGCATCCAGAGGCTTACCAAAGCTCTGCAGGAAGCCTGCGGAAGGTTCGAGTTTCTCACCGAACAGCAATGAACCTACGGTAACCAGAAGGTACATAGCACCGCCAACTATAGCCAGCACACCACCAATGGAGCCGATGGCAACCATGGTGTAGGCAATACCGGCATACTCAAAGTTGAGCAGGGCGCCGGTGAAGTCCATATCCCAGTGACGACGTGATACACCCATGGTGCCTGCACCCAGAAGGAACAGGATCATGATGACCATACCGCCGCCAAAGACGAATGGCTGTAGCTTGGCCATGGTCGGCATGAACACCTTACGCCGGAACAGTGCTGGGATCAGCAGGTAGGTCAGCGACATGAATGCCATGGTAGTACCGGTAACAACCGTTGCGTGGAAATGCGCTGGTACATAGATGGTGTTGTGGATGATCAGGTTGATCTGCTCCGTACCCATCACTACACCAGTGATACCACCGATAAAACCAAAGGTTACCAGTGATATGAACATGCCGGAGAACACCGGATTGCCCCATGGTGCCTTACGCAGCCACTCGAACAGACCCTTGGTGTAACCCTTCTCACGCTGAGCAACTTCAATAGCGCCAGGAACGGTCAGGCCATGAATCATACTGGCCAGTACAGCCAAGTACATGGCGTAACTGGTGTTGAATACCTTCCATTCGGAGCTGATGCCTGGATCTACCAGGATGTGGTGAGCACAAGCCAACTGCAGGAAGAAGATGTAGAGCAGGTATGCTGCACGGCTGACCTTCTCAGACATCGGGCGGGCGCCAAATACTACACCAGCGATCAGGTACCACACAGCCACGTGCGTAGCGACGTTTACCTGTTGTGAGGAGTGACCGAGAACCCACCAAACAACACGATACATCTGCGCGTCGATATGGCTGATGTATCCAACAGACCAGAGGAAGGTTGGTACCAGGATGATGGCACCACCGGCAATAGTAAATACAGCAATAATAGCCGCTGTTACGCCACCAAAGGTTACCAGAGGAACGGAGCCTTCATAGGTATTCTCGTCTTTGGCGATAACCAAAGTACCAAAGAATACAAATATACCAATCAGTGCGCCTACAGCAAACAGGATCAGGCCCAGATAGAAATGGGGCTCTGCCTGCATGGGTACGTATGAGGTCATCATAACGCTTGAGTTACCCTGGAACACCGCAACGTTGTTCATTATTGCGCCAACAAGCATCAGTATAAAGGCAGTCCAGGCCCAGCGGGGGGCAGCTAGTCTGCATCGCAACAGAGTGGATGAGGCGAAATATAGAATGGCTATTTCAAAGAAGATAATCCAGAAGATCAGGGCGTTGATGCCGTGGGCAGTTAGGACCATGTAGAAAGTAGATGCATCCAGTAGATGCACTTCTTGCCACCGAGTCAGGACAACGCCTAAAGCCAAAACGCCTGCAACCAGCAGCGAAACAGCGGCTGCAACTGCATTCGCCTTCATAAGGCTCTCTGCGGATTTGTGAAAATAGAAGCCCGAATCCGGGCAGGTTCTAAACAGTGACATGGTTTTCTACTCCTTCACGTAGATCTTGCCCAGCATCGTATGGTGACCGATGCCGCAATATTCGTTACAGACCACACCATACTCACCCGCCTTGTCAGGGGTGACGGTGATGACCATCTCGTAGCCAGGTATGACCTGTAAGTTGACATTGATAGGCTGAATTGAAAAACCGTGCTGCCAGTCCATTGAGGAGAGGTGCAAGCGGTAGCTCTTATCTTTCTCCAGTTCAAGGATTGGCCACCACTGCCACAAACGTCCTAGCATGTAGACATCGCTACCTGCAGGTGGATGAACAACTGGTATACCTTTTTCTTCACTAACTTTATGGGCTTTAATCATGTCTTCGACTCTGGAGCCGAATTTTGCAGGTGTAGTCTGGTATGCCTCATTTGAGAGGTTCTGTTTCCCGTAGATGTGCCAGTAAGGCATCATCAGAAACATGATCAGGCACCATGTCAGTGCGAGGGCAATCCATACGACCTCTTCACGGCCGACAGGTACCTTCCACCAGATGCGATCTGAAGGTGGTAAATATGATGTCATAGCTTTGTCTCCCTCCCCGGGGTTTATTTAAGGTGCGACAGGTAATGTAACGATTTCCATGATTCCCCAGATGAGGTAGAACACTGTGGGCATGGCAACGCCGATGAAGAGCAGCAGGAATGGATTATCCAATAGAGACTGCATGGCTGGCATGCGTTCCCTCTCTTCGCTCTCGGAATTATTAGTTGGTTCAGTCATGTGGAAAGCCCCTTAACTATATGTGGAATAAATACTTAGTGCTGTAACTGGGGCCTTATATTAGGCCCAGCTGGTTGAGCAGCATTGATCTATGTCAATTCCGCATTACAAATATGTGTGAAATAACACAGCACAAAAACTGAAACCGCACCATTATGGTGCGATGTGCTTCTTTAAAGCATACACTGAATTACTGTTTGATCTCAATAGATGTTCTCAATGAATGACTAACTATATGTTTAATCAAGAAAATAATTGGGAGACTCGTTGCTTATAGTGGCGGGTTATTATTTGGGTTAAATAGTGTGGGTATTCGGCATGAAATTATTTGTTGATGGGAGGTTTTATGTGGGCTATGAATGACAATAATCAATATCGTGGCTGGTTGTCATCTTGATGCTTGCAGAGTATGAGTCATCTGAATACCATTCAGGCCCGGTGAAATCACGATTTTTTAAATGTAGGCGCGTACTAGGTGCTGCTGGAGTTAGAAATGTCTGAAGTGAACTCACAGAGATCTGTGGCAATATGGCTTTTGATTTGTTGTGCTGCAATCTTTGGTATGGTTGTCTTGGGTGGTGTAACCAGACTTACTGGGTCTGGCCTGTCCATGGTCAAATGGGAGCCAATTATCGGGTCCCTGCCGCCGATGAGTCAGTTGGAGTGGGAACAGGTGTTTCAGCTCTATCAACAATTCCCAGAGTTCAAGTTGAAAAATTCCGGTATGGACCTTGAGGGGTTTAAGGGGATTTTCTGGTTTGAGTATGCCCATCGTCTGCTGGGACGCAGTATTGGAATGATATTTCTGCTCCCCATGATCTATTTCTGGATCAGGAAAAAACTAGATCGACCACTGGTGCCAAAACTTATAGCCATGTTTGTATTGGGTGGTCTGCAGGGGGTGCTTGGCTGGTACATGGTTAAGAGTGGGCTGGTGAATGCGCCCCATGTCAGCCAGTATCGTCTTACCGCCCATCTGGGGCTGGCCTTTGTTATCTACGCTTATGTATTCTGGGTGGCTATGGGTCTGCTGTTTCCAGGGGATGGCGACAATAACAGGCAATCAGGCGCTGGTCTGCGCCGTTTTTCCTATTTAATTAGCGGGTTACTGTTTATTACGGTTCTGTCAGGAGGGTTTGTTGCTGGTCTTAAGGCTGGTCTGGCCTATAACACCTTTCCGCTGATGGGTGGAAGATGGATACCGGAGGGCTTTCTGAATCTGGAGCCTGTTTGGAGGAATTTCTTTGAAGATATCGCCACCGTGCAGTTTGATCACCGGGTATTGGCTACACTGATATTCACACTGATCACGCTGTTTTGGTTTATGGCGCGCAAGGTGGAGCTACTGCCCCGAGTCAGGGTTGGCGTCCATCTGTTTCTGTTGGCTCTGTTTATCCAGGCCACCCTGGGTATCTCTACTTTGCTGCTCTACGTTCCAACTGATCTGGCAGCCTCACATCAAGCTGGTGCTTTGGCCCTGTTTACCCTGTCGCTGTTTCTAAGTCAGCAATTGAGTCGACGTTAAGAGTTAGGGCTAATCTTTCAGGAGGGCTCTGATTATAGTCATCTTTGGCTTTTTTAGAGCACGTGAATGGGGTTTATGGCCATAGAAAATGGCAGCATGCCCATGGATATCAGAAATTCCTAAGAGACCAGGAGTTACACGGTGCCGTTGAGCAGCTCCGGGGCCTTGAATCTGATGATAAGTTTAAGCCAGTGGGTATAGTTGTCTGGGAACTGTAAAATCTCTTCAGACAGTGAAGCAAGTGATGACCACTTCCACTCCTGCACTTCATCCGGATTGGCCTGTGGGTTTGCCTGACAGCGTCCCACCAGGACATGGTCGTATTCGTACTCTGTCAATCCGTTGCCCACTGCGGCCTTATAGGTAAGGCTAAAGGCCTCATTTAGGCTGCAATCAAACCCCATCTCTTCCTGGAGACGTCTGTGGGCTGCTACCTTTACATCTTCACCTGGGTTAGGGTGGCTGCAACAGGCATTGGACCAGAGCCCAGGTGAGTGATATTTAGAGTTGGCACGGCGCTGTAACAGTAGCTCATCTTGATTGTTGAATATAAAGATAGAGAAGGCCCGATGCAGCAAGCCCTGTTTATGTGCGGCCAATTTTTCCATGCAGCCGGTCTCATTGCCGTGTGCATCTACAAGTGCTAAGTCATTCATGCTGTATTATTCAGCCGGCGCCAGATGTACTGCACTATTTACTACTCGATTGTATTCAAAATAGACAGTAAATCTATCATATACCCAGCGGGTTATGGGGGGGGTGCCGATGGCGTTCAATTTCTTGACCGGATTGCCAAACTGTGTATGTACCATATCCATGGTTTCACCATTGATTGGGCGTGGCAGTTCTGAGGGGGAGTTGGCTGGTGCTTTGGATATAGCATCAATCAACAGGGTGTCTGCGCTGGTCGAGAAAAGTGTAAGTGTGAGGCTTGTGGCCAGTAACAGGTTTAAAAGTTGCTTCATGATATCTACGGCTCCTATTATTTATACCGTAAGCTCAATATACCATCTGGGTGCAGATCTGCGAACTAATGGTAGTCATTGCTTTATCCACAAGTTATGCAGAAAGTGGGTGGTATAAGTATATTTTTGCTCTACTCCTGGGAAATAGTGCGGCGGAATATGTTTTAATGCGCTCTATGTTTAAACCACTCGAGTTGTTTATTGGGTTGCGTTACACCCGGGCCAAGCGCCGCAACCATTTTATCTCTTTCATATCTGTCAGCTCCATGCTGGGTATCATGCTTGGGGTGGTCGCCTTGATTACCGTTATGTCGGTGATGAATGGATTTCACAAAGAAGTGCGAGAGCGCATTCTAGGCATGACCTCACATGCATCCATCATAGCCAGAGATGGCGCCCTGGAAGAGTGGCAGCAGGTAATGCAACTTTCCAAGGGGCATCAGCGAGTGGTTGGGCAGGCCCCATTTGTTGAGGTCCAGGCCATGTTGACCAGTGGAGAAAAGGTCAACGGTGCCATGCTTCGGGGTATCCTTGAAGAGCATGAGAGCAAGGTCTCTGATGTGGGTATGCATATGCGCGTGGGTGAGCTGTCACAACTGGAGGCAGGGAAATTCAGGATCGTCCTGGGACGTGAGTTGGCCAATATCCTGAATGTGGTGGTGGGAGACAAGGTGACTGTGGTGACGCCTCAGGTGAGCGTAACTGTTGCTGGTATCATGCCACGACTCAAGAATTTTACCGTTGCCGGTATATTTGAAGTGGGAATGGGTGAGTATGACCGTGGGGTGGGATTGGTGCATCTTCAGGATGCTGCCAAGCTATTGCGCATGGGAGAAAGTGTTACTGGTGTAAGACTTAAGCTGGACGATCTCTATCTAGCCCCGCAGGTGTCACATGAACTTGCCAGTCAGCTACCAGGGAGTTATCGGGTTACCGACTGGACCTTGCAACACCGTAACTTCTTTCGTGCCCTGAGCACGGAAAAGCGCATGATGGGTCTGATCCTGTTTCTGATCGTTGCAGTCGCTGCTTTCAATATTGTTTCCACTCTGGTTATGGTGGTTACAGATAAACAGAGCGATATTGCAATCCTGCGTACCCTGGGGGCCTCACCCAAAAGTATCATGGCGGTGTTTATCGTCCAGGGTGCAACCATCGGGTTTGTGGGAACCATGCTGGGTATTATTGGTGGCATACTGCTTTCCCTTAATCTCGAAGTTATTGTCAAAGGGATTGAACAGTTATTCAGCGTTGATTTTCTGGACCCTAATATCTACTACATAAGTGATCTTCCATCCGATATGCAGTTTGGTGATGTAATCGCGGTGAGCTTGACCGCCTTCTTGATAACACTGCTTGCTACCATCTATCCGGCCTGGAAGGCGTCAAGAGTACAACCAGCGGAGGCGTTGCGCTATGAGTGACGCCGGGGTGTTGCAGTGTCGCGGCTTGGTTCGCACCTTTGACGATGGTGCCTCCAGGGTTGAGGTGCTGAAAGGGATTGATCTGGATATTGGTGTGGGGGAGCGGATCGCCATTGTTGGCAGCTCAGGCTCTGGTAAGAGTACCCTGCTGCACTGCCTGGGTGGGCTTGACCTCCCCAGCAGTGGAGAGATCATGCTGTCGGGATGCAACCTAGCCCGGATGGGTGAGGCCGAGCGTGGGTGTCTACGTAATAGCTCCATGGGATTCATCTATCAGTTCCATCATCTTCTGCCTGAGTTTACCGCCCTGGAAAATGTGGCTCTGCCACTGCTGATTGGAGGTGTGGATGTTGCGGAGGCTAGTGCGCGTGCCGTGACAATATTGGAACGGGTCGGCCTGAAGGAGCGGATTACCCATAAACCGGGTGAGCTTTCTGGTGGTGAAAGACAACGGGCTGCCGTGGCCAGGGCGCTGATCAATAATCCTAAGTGCGTGTTTGCCGATGAGCCTACAGGAAATCTGGATCGGCATACTGCAGAGCAGGTGTATGGGTTGATGCTGGAGTTAAACCGGGAGCAGGGGACCAGTTTCGTGGTTGTGACCCATGACCCTGATCTGGCAAAAAGGATGGATCGGGTGCTGCATCTGGAGGATGGGGTGTTTCCTGCTTAGGTATTTTTATTTCTGCGTTCTTTGCGTTTGCGTAGACTTGATACTACATGCCAGCGCCAGAATCCACGCATAAGGATATAACCAAGGAGAGATGCAATGACCCCACATATTATACTTCCAAGATAGAGTGGCTGCCAGATCTCAGCCAGGCTGTTGGTCATCCACTCAATCGATACCTCAAATTCAGAACTCTCTGGTGGTTCACCTAATATCCAGGTGCCGAATAGGTAGGTGGCGTAGAACATAGGTGGTATGGTTATGGGGTTGCTGATCCAGACTAGGGCTACTGAAATTGGTAGGTTCACCCGACAGATGATTGCCGTAAATGCTGCCGCTACCATCTGAAATGGTATGGGTACGAAGGCCCAGAATAGACCGACGGCAAATGCGCCGGAAACAGAACGACGGTTCATATGCCATAGGTTGGAGTCGTGGAGCAGGGCGCCAAACATACGCAGGTGTTTATGCGTGCGAATGGTTTCATGGTCGGGCGTAAAACGCTTGATAATATGTTTGGGCATTCAGGTTCCAGGACAGGGTCCAGCAAACTTAAGGAAGCTCAGATTAACGCCATCAACCGTTTTATCAGAGCAGTACTTCAAGGTGTAACTGGAGCCGCTGAGCAAATTAGTGGTTCCTTGATTGTAATTGCTGTTGTCAGTGTCTATTCAAGCATGTCTAACCTTATTATGGAATAAAAAAGGTGTGGGATGATTACAGGGACGTTAGTATTTGTAGCTGGTGTATTGGCTCTGCAGTGGCAGGCGGTGCTGCCATCCATCTGGTGGGTTACATCGCTGCCAGTTTTGCTCTATCTCGGTTATCAATTTCCTGGATTTCGCCTGGTGCTGGCCCTGTTTTTGGGTTTTGTATGGGCGCTGCTGCATGCGCACCTGATACTTGACCATGGCTTGGTATCTGAATTGGAAGGGAAAGACCTTTACCTTGAGGGTGTGGTTATCTCGATCCCGGACCAGACGTCAGAACGGACCAGATTTGAGTTTCAAGTTGAAAGGCTCAACCTGAATACAATGGAATACCCATCTCCTGGTAGGATCAGGTTGGGATGGTATCGGAATGCGCCAGATATACGTGCTGGAGAGCGATGGGGTCTTGTAGTGCGACTGAAACAGCCCCACGGCTTTATGAATCCGGGTGGATTTGATTATGAAGGCTGGCTATTTCAACATGGTATCCGGGCTACCGGGTATGTGCGTACCAGTACACGCAATCGTGTCCTGGGGCAGGCCGGTGGGCTGGTAAACATTCAGCGCTGGCGTCAGCATATTCGCGATAAAATTAATGCCTTGTCCCCGGATGCGGCCGGGGCTGCTTTACTAAACGCCCTTGTGATAGGTGACAGGGCGGGAATAAAACGTCAGCATTGGCAGTTGTTCACCAATACCGGGACCAGTCACCTGATAGCGATATCTGGCCTGCATATCGGTATTGTTGCCGGTCTGGCATTTTTTCTGATGCGCAGGCTCTGGATATATTCCGAAACAGTTACACTCAGATTGCCTGCCCAGCACGCCGCCACCATTGCAGCTTTGATTGCTGCAGCCATATACGCGGCTATGGCCGGTTTTGCAATTCCCACCCAGCGCGCCTTGATCATGCTCATAGTGTTCAGCCTGGGATTTCTGCTGCGACGTCCAGCCAGACCGGAGAGGGTGCTGGCCACGGCCTTGCTGTTGGTGGTGATTTGGGATCCGCTGGTGGTGTTATCGGCAGGTTTTTGGCTCTCCTTTGGCGCTGTGGCGGCGATCCTGTATGGGTTTATGGGTCGCATCGGCAAGATTGGATGGATCAGGCAGTGGGGGAGGGTGCAGTGGCTGGTTGCCCTAGCGTTGGCGCCTGTACTGCTGGCCCTGAGCCTGCAGATATCCCTGCTGGCGCCCCTGGTCAATCTTATTGCGGTGCCTCTGTTCAGCTTCCTGGTTGTGCCCATGGCCCTGTTGTCGGTTGTGCTGCTCTATCTGTTTGAACCTATGGCGGTTCCAGTGCTGGAGCTGGTTGGCTGGTTACTAATTACTGGCATGAGTGGATTGGGATACATAAGTGAAATACCGTTTACTACCTGGAGTGGATCAGAGCTGCCGGTATGGGTATGGATACCGGCATTCCTGGGAGTTATGCTTCTGTTGTCGCCATCAGCTGTTCCTGCGCGTTGGCTGGGGGTGGTATTTCTGGCTCCATTGGTATCTTTGCGCCCAAATCTCCCGGCACCTGGTGCCGCTCAGATTACCGTACTGGATGTGGGCCAGGGGCTGGCGGTGGTGGTCCGCACCCGGCACCACGCCCTGGTGTATGATCTTGGGCCAAAATTTTCCGACGGTTTCGATGCAGGCTCGGCCGTTGTCCTGCCTTTTTTACGTCAGGCAGGGGTGGGTCGGGTAGATCTGCTGATCCTCAGTAATGGGGATATGGATCATCAGGGTGGGTTGTCAGGGGTGCTAGATCAGGTGGAGATTGGCTTGATTTTGAGTGGAGAGCCGCAGCGGATTGAAGTAGAAGTAGAGTTATGTCGTACGGGTCAAAATTGGAATTGGAATGGGGTAGAGTTTAGGATGTTGCACCCTAAACAGCACGAGAAATGGTCCGGGAACAACTCCTCATGTGTGCTGCAAATTGAGGTCGCTGGCAAGAGGGTTCTGGTTCCGGGGGATATTCATGCCGAGGTGGAGCAGTATCTGGTAGTGGAAAGCAGTGAATTGCTGAAATCGGATCTGGTGGTGATTCCGCATCATGGCAGTAAATCATCCTCTAGCCCGGGTTTTATCCGTGCAGTATCTCCCAGTTATGCTGTGGTATCGACGGGATACCGTAACCGTTACGGCTTTCCAAACCCGGAGGTGCTCAGGCGTTGGCATGGTACTGGTGCTGAGGTGTTGAACACTGTGGAATTTGGGGCCGTAGAGGTAAGTATTGGTGCTGATGGGGTGATTACACCACCGGTTTACTATCGACAGCAGCGGCAACGTTACTGGCAGCGGCAGTTTATTCAGTTTAAATAGCCTGAACTGGCTGGATGTGACCCAAATCCTGCAACAGCGCTTTTGGATTCTAGGTTGAATACAGTATGATAAGCAGAAAATTACTGCCCTGGAGTTAAGGGCTTCCTGTTTGCGAGTAAAGGAAATCTAGGATGTATGAACTGGTAATTGCAGGCGGCTGGCTTATGCTGCCGATTATTCTGTGTTCGGTGGTGGCTATGGCGATAATTATCGAGCGTCTATGGTCGCTACGGCGTTCGCATGTGGTGCCGGAAAACCTGGTGGCTCAGGTGTGGCAGTTGCATCGGGATGGGGAAATTACCGCTGGCCAGGTCAGTTCCATCAGAGATGGCTCGCCCCTGGGACGAATTTTGTCTGCTGGCATTATCAACCGGCAACATAGCCGTGAGATCATGAAAGAGGCCATCGAAGAGATCGGTCGCCAGGTGGTGCATGAGCTGGAGCACTACCTGAATACCCTGGGTACCATTGCTTCCATAACTCCGCTGCTTGGATTGCTGGGCACAGTGATTGGAATGATCAAGGTGTTTTCGGCTATCACCTTGGTGGGTGTGGGAGACCCCACGGTGTTGGCCGGTGGTATATCCGAAGCGCTAATAACTACTGCAACTGGACTGTCGGTGGCAATCCCATCTCTCATGTTTCATCGTTACTTCGTCGGCAGGGTGGAACGTTTGGTTGTTGCTATGGAAGAAGAGGCGTTAAAGATGGTTGAGGTTATGCAGGGTGAAAGGGAAACGGGGTAACATAAATGAATCTCCGTCCCCAGCGTAAGGAATCTCCAGAACTCAACTTGACGCCACTAATTGATGTGGTGTTTCTGTTGTTGATATTTTTTATGGTGTCTACAACCTTTGATAAAGAGTCACGTATTAAAGTGGAACTTCCTCAGGCGGCAACCCAGGATGAACGAGACAAAAATGATACTATTCTGGATATTACCATAGATGCCAAAGGGCGCTTCTATGTGAATCAGAATGAGGTAATTAATACTGAGATATCCACCCTCATGGGTGCAATTGAAAAGGCGGCCAGTGATAAGCGTGATCTGCCGGTAATTATCTCGGCCGATGCCAATACTCCTCACCACTCTGTAATCAAGGTTATGGATGCGGCCAGCCAGCTTGGATTTGTCAATATGACCTTTGCGGCAAGGCAGCCTGTAGAGAAAAAGTGAAGCGTCTGGATGCCTACTGGTGGGATCGTAACGGAATCGCTATTGCGCTGTTACCGCTTTCCTGGTTGTTCTGTGCCCTGGTTTGGCTCAGGCGCATCGCCTATCGCATCAGACTCCTTCCAACTACCAAGTTGTCTATGCCGGTTATAGTGGTTGGTAATATATCTGTGGGTGGTACCGGTAAGACCCCTCTGGTTGTCTGGCTGGCAAAACATCTTCAGAGGCTGGGCTATAAACCTGGGATTGTCTCCAGAGGATATGGAGGAAATGCGCAGCACTGGCCACAACAAGTACTGCCTGATAGTGATCCCACTGCTGTTGGTGACGAGCCGGTACTAATTGCCAAGATAACAAATTGCCCGGTTAGTGCTGGTCCCGATCGTGTGATTGCCGCTCTGGCCATGCAGAAATTTACAGAATGTGATGTGATAATCTCTGATGACGGTATGCAGCACTACGCGCTGGGGAGGGATATTGAGATAGCGGTAATGGACGGCGATCGGGGAGTAGGGAATGGATTCTGTTTGCCAGCAGGACCGCTACGTGAACGGGTCAGTCGCCTGGATAAGGTGGATATGGTGGTGTCTAACGGCACTGCAGGTCGTGGCCGTTATGTAATGTTGCTGAAGCAGACAGAGGTAATTAATCTTGCAGATCCAACGCAGATAAAGGGCTTGGATTATTTTGCAGAAGAGGCCAGGGTATATGCTATTGCTGGCATCGGAAACCCTGAACGTTTTTTTAAACAGATTGAGATGGCAGGCCTGAATGTAAATGGATATGAGTTCCCCGATCACTATCAATTTCAACCGGAGGATCTTGAGACGTTCAATGATGCCCCGTTGTTGATGACAGAAAAAGATGCAGTTAAATGCCAACGTTTTGCTCAGCCGCATCACTGGTTTGTGCGGGTTGAAGCAGAGTTACATGATACCTTTGAGTATCGTCTGGATAAGCTTGTAAGAGGTGTGAGTGATGGATAAAAAACTCTTGGATATATTGGCATGCCCGATGTGTAAGGGGGGGCTGGTGTACCTTAAAAATGCGAAAGAACTGGTGTGTAAGGCAGACCGGTTGGCCTACCCCATACGTGATGATATCCCGGTTATGCTGGTTGATGAGGCGCGAAGCCTGGAACCGGATGAAGAGATTCCAGATGTTTGAACTCGCCATATTGGGGAGCAAGGTTAATAACTAAGGGGATGATGTATGGACTTTAAGGTGGTTATACCAGCGCGTTACGCATCTAGCAGACTCCCTGGAAAACCCTTGTTGGATATCAGTGGTAAACCAATGATCCAGCGGGTCTACGAGAGCGCCTGTGAATCTATGGCTTCTGAAGTAATAATTGCCACCGATGATCATCGTATTCTGGAGCGAGCAGAAGAGTTCGGCGCCGAGGTGTGCATGACTGCTGAGTCCCATCGCAGTGGGACAGACCGGATTGCTGAAGTGGTACGCAGAATGCGTTGGCATGAGGACACCATAGTGGTTAATCTGCAGGGTGATGAACCGGCAATGCCACCGTCACTGGCCTACCAGGTCGCGTTGGATATGCAGATCCATAATCGGGCTGATATCACCACACTCTCAACCAAGATAGTGGAGCGAGATGAGCTGTTTGATTCGCATATAGTGAAGGTGGTGACAGATGCCGAGGGCTATGCGCTCTATTTTAGTCGGGCACCCATTCCATGGCATCGGGATGAATTTTTACATGCGGACCATCCTCTGCCTACAGACGTCGGGTTTGCCAGACATATTGGTCTCTACGCCTACCGGGCAGGTTATTTAGAAAAATACGTAAATTGGCCGCCGGCGCCACTGGAGCAGGCTGAATCACTGGAACAGTTGCGTGTGTTGTGGCATGGCGGCTGTATTCATGTGAGTCAGGCAGAGAGGGAGCCGGGCCACGGCATAGATACCGCAGATGATCTGGTGCGGGTCAGAAAGCAGTTTGAGTAGTTGTAGATGGGGCATCTTGTATGTCCCGGATCATATTGAGACACAGTCATCTATAGTGAATGAATGAGTAAGCAGAAAAAATCGCGGTCCTGTTTTGCTGCATGGGCAATATCTGGTAGCAAAACCAGATTAATATCATAGCTGCATGTTTCTTATTGCGTAATACAATGTGTTTAGTAGATTCTGTTGCTTATCCAATATTTGCCGCAATCACAAACCAGCTAAAGCTAAGAGTTCTTCTGGCGATAGTGCAGCATCAATCCGCCCAATATTGCTGTAATTGCTAGACTCCAAACAATGACTGGGCCGGTTGGTAGGTCCGTTGCCAGTGAAACAATCAGACCGGTGACATAACCAATACCACCAATAGCGTAACTGGCTTTTAAATTGGGATATTGGTATGTACCTAGTGCTGGAAGAATCAGACTTGAAAACACCAGGTACACGCCAACGAGCTGTACAGATGTTGTTACTGCCAGGGCGAACAGTGCGTAGAACAATAGAGAATTATTTCGCGGATTAAGATAACGCCAAGATACCAAGATGCATGCCGTCACTATAGCAGGCACTGGTAGATCTTCGTAACTTACCCATAGCAGCTGCCCAGCCAATAAATCATTTAGTTGTTCACCTCCATGCGGATTACCTGCCAGCAACAGCAATGCTGCTGTTGCCGATAGAACAAAAGTTGCACCGATGAACGCTTCCAATCGGGACGCCCATCGAGTTTCTAACCAACGAAACAATAGGCTGCCGAGCAAGGCCATTACCAATGCGGCAATCTGGACTGTATAAGCTGATGGCTTATCGTCAATAACATGTACTACGATGACACCTAACCCTGCCAATTGCGCGACCGCAAGATCGATAAAGATAATTCCCCGTGCTAGTACTTGCATACCCAATGGTACGTGTGTGGCCAGTACCAAAAGGCCAGCAAGGAGAGGTGGCAGGATCAGTGCATAGTCCATCTTTGTTATGTCCCAGATTTTAATAAGCGACTGATAATGGTATCGAAAAGCTTAAAATAATCTTTTGCAGCACCAACGGCCCCAACAGTATGCGGTAGTGTAACCAGACGTCCACCACTCTTATCGCGCAGCCAGGTGGCCGGTTTTTTATCGTTCAGTGGTGACATAATAATCATGTCTGGTTTCTGCAGAGAACTCAGCTTGGAAATGTGGCTGGGTGTAGGAGGCACCCCAGGATTTGGCTCCAGTGAACCTATGCGTTTGATCGCTAGCCAATCCAACAGGTATACCCATTCACGGTGGTACACCACTGCCGTCTTGCCTTGGAGTGGTTTGGCTTGTTGTTTCCAACGAGCCATGGAATCAAGCCAACGTTTATCGAACGCTTTCCAACGTTTTTGATAGGCGTTGGAATGTTTTGGGTCGATGGTTTGTAGACGTTTTGCCAGTACGGCAGCTACTCTACGGATTCGCCTGGGGTCAAGTTGGATGTGCGGGTTGCCTTCAGCGTGTACATCGCCACCTGTACGATCAAGTCTTCGTGGTTTCTCCAGCAAACGTACCTGGTCGGTTGCTTCGAAATACCCTGGTTTACCAGGCAAGACTTTTGGATTACGGGCACGGCGTTGCAGCATCGGCATCCAAGCAGCTTCAAGTTCAGCGCCAGTGCATACAGCCAGGTCGGCATTACGCAAACGCGCTATAAGAGAAGGACGTGCCTGAATCCGATGTGGATCCTGTCTGGCGTGGGTAGCGCGGTAAATCTTTACATGCTTGCCACCAAGAATTTTGCTAAGTTCCGCCCATTCCGGTTCACAGGCAAAGACCTTTACCTGCGCTGTGGCACAGGCAAATGGAATCAGTAAGCTACTCAGTATTAATAAACGTACGTAGTGTTTCATCTGAAATCCCTCTGCTTAGTACTGGTGAGAGCCATGAGCGCCCAATGACATGATGTACTGCAACATGAACTGGTTATCACTCTCTTCGTGACTATTGTCTCGCGCATATTGCATACGGACGCGGCTGAACTCACTGGGTGACCAGTCAAACATTACAGTCCAGCGGTCGGGGTCGTGGCTGCTGCTTTCAAAGCCGGATTCTTCAAAGATTTCTTCGTCTGATTCACCGGTGGCATTGGAGATCATTGTCAGTTTGTTGTCGGCATTCAAGCGGTCATAACGGATACCAGCACGCCATTGTGGGGCGAACTTGAATATGCCTTGTGCATACCATCCAGTCTGCTCTCCATCGTAGTTAAACAAGGCGTCTCCTGCATCTTCTGAAAGAGTGACCTGACCATCTTCATCCCGTAGGAAATATTCACCCTGCAGGATGAGTTTACGTCCTGAGGAAAATTCACTTTTCCATACGAAGTCTATTGCGGAAAGATATGAATCACCGCCAAAGGTTGGCCCTTCGGCATCGTGGCCGTGGGCATGACCGCCTGACGTACGTTCTACGACATCACTATCCATATGTGAAATGCCCAGCTGCCAACTACTGTAGTCGCCGACATCGCCACCTATATGCATGAAGGCGTGCTTTACGTCACCAAAATCACCAGAATTGCCACCACCGGGATAGGTGTCGCCTCTAAACACCTCCACACCTGCCTCAACAAGCAGTTCCTCTGTCGGTGCTATCCAGGTTATACGCAAACCATCATCACGGTACTGGCCACCTAAAAATGCCTGATAGGCCAATGGGGCATCTGCAAAGTCCCATGCATGCGTGTGATGTGTGTTGAGATAGCCGATATCAGAATAGAAACGGCCAAATCGTAGTCCCAATCCGACTGGCAGACTAAGTGTGTCTAAAAAGGCCTCTTCGATATCAATTTCAACTTCGCCATCATCCTGATGTAAGCCAATAGTAGCTTGGCCGTAGAACAGATTATCTACGTTTGCAGATACCGTCATTTCCGC
>JAAGZL010000339.1 GCA_024206335.1 Gammaproteobacteria bacterium | reverse complement strand
GGCAGGATACGCAAAGTGTAGACACTTGTGCTGCAATCGGTTACGATGTAACCTCAACACTCCCACGCTGGCACGATTTATGGGTTCTGAACGCTCTGTTTTGTTTGAAAAATGAACAGCTTTTTTGCACGTGCAAAATTTTTACCTCATTTCGGTGGTGCGATGTGTATTTGGGGTCGATTTGGGGTTAAAAAGGCGTGAAATTTTGCACGTGCAAAATTGTTGTGCAAATAACCTCCGTTTTCTGGAGGCGATTGGCGTTTCTCCGGGTGTTCGTTGTTGTCGCGTGAGGTTTTCGTTAGTTTTTGGGTTAAAAAGCCACTGTTTTTTTGCACGTGCAAAATTTCAACTAAAACGAATAGGGCGCGTGTTATGGGTTTTGGGTTCAGGGTGCGTTGATGGGTATGTTACGGAGTCGCTGTAGCGACGAGCTGGTTGCGTCATTTGCTGCTTTGGCCAAACACCGGGGTCAGACGCCGAGTGCTTTGTTACGCTCGATGGCTGAAGAATTGGTCTTGAAAGAGACCGGGGTGATTGACTCGCCATCGATTGGTTTTGAAGCGAAGGCGAAGACCGTGAGTACCCGCATTACTCAAGGGGAGGCGGAGCGGCTGGGAAAGATACTGGCGGCGGAGCAGAAAACCGCGTCTGTGTTGTTGCTGGCACTGATTCGTGCCCGGTTAAATAAAGCGCCGCATTTCAGTAAAGACGAACTGGCGGCCTTGAGGGAAGCGACCCGCCAATTGCAGGCAGTGGGGCGTAACTTGAACCAGGTGGTGAAAGCGATTCATGCCGGGCTGGTCCGTGACCCTCTGGACGGGACTTTTATTGATGCGCTTCGCGAGTCGGTTAAATCAGTGGGCAGTCACGTTGATCGATTGATTGCCCGTAACCTGAAAAGGGATCTGTTGTAATGGCCAATGAGCTCTTTGAAGACCGCTTGTGCGGTCAGATTAACAGGACAGGTAAGCTGCGGCCACTGCGTGTTAGCGAGGCGTACCACAATGCCAAAGGCTATGGGCAGGCGATTCTAAAAGTCTCCAGCTATGCCAAAAGCCTGAAAGGGGTGCGGGACCATTTGCAATACATTGCCCGTGAGAATGAATTGCCGCTGGAAGACCCGCAGGGCAATGTGCTGTCGGACCGGGGTGAAATCGAGGATGTGCTGGACCATTGGTTTGCCGATGCGGATCGACGCAAGAATGCCCGAATGACGGTGAATATTATTCTGTCGGCTCCGGCTGGGTCAGACCGCGAAGCGGTACAGGCGGCAGTTCGTGATTTTGCCCGCAGCCAGTTCAGTGAGAATCATGATTATCTGTTTGCGATGCACAACGATACCGATCACCCGCATGCGCATTTGTCGGTGAAGCTACGGGGTTATGATGGCCAAAAGCTGCGGTTAGGTAAGCAGGAGTTGTTTGACCTGCGGTCCCGCTTTGCCGAAAGCTTGCGGGAACGGGGTATCCAGGCGGTGGCGACGAGCCGTGCCAGCCGGGCGGTAGGGACGAAGGGTGATAACCTGGCCATTACCAAGATGAAAAAAGCCATAGCCAAGGGGGAGATGCATGAGCGCTTGTGGACGATTGAGTCGGCGGCAAAGGAAGCGATTGAAACGGCCGAAGAGTCAGTCCATGACCCCTGGGAAAAAGCGATGCTGACCCGGCACGCCCAGGTGCTGAGCGAATACGGCCTGATGGTTGAGACCCTGCGGACCAGTAAGAACACCGAGCACCATACGATGGCCGAGACCATTGAAGGCTATGCCAAAGCGCTGACACCGCCGCAAACGCGGCGACAGCAGTTTGTTCAGCAGTACCGGGCGCAACAGGCCGCAGTGAGCACGGCTGTTTCACCGACAACGGATCAGACACGTGATGATCATGAACGCTAAGTTTGCGGTGAATCCCCATCATCATTCGTGGTATTTTGTTTCTCATATAGAAGGAAGAAAAAATGGCTGACACACTGAGCCCTGCGGCGGTGGCGATGCGCCGCCAGTTGCGGGAGCGCTATCTGGCCAGTGCTCGGTTGGAGGGGATCGAACCTCCCGACCAGGTACTGGCGATGTTTGACCTGATGGATGAAGAGGGCTGGGACACGGACCAATGTATACGCTTTATTAAGGAACTGTATACCGATGGTGGCAGCCTCCAATCCTGATAGCCCAAAAGCCGATTATACCCCTACGGGTGGGGTGGTTGATCCTTACAGTTATCGTGGCTCCTGGGTATTGAAGAATGCCTTTGGTATTCGGGACCGGGGTGAACTGGAGTTACTGGAAGGCACCTTGAGTGCCGTGCGGGCAGGGGAGGGGATGCCTGCCGGTAACTTTGATTATGCTCACCTGAAATCGATTCATCGTCACCGGTTCCAGGATCTTTATGATTGGGCCGGTGATGAGCGCACTATCGTCACGGCCAAGCGGGCGAATCAGTCAGCGTTTCCGGCTCCGGGTAAGATCGCCCCGGCACTGGATCAGACCTTCGCGCAACTCAAGGCTGACAATGACCTGAAAGGGCTCACGCAACCGCAGTTTGCCGAGAAGGTCGCTACTCTGTTACTCGACATCAATGCAGCGCATCCTTTCCGGGAAGGCAATGGCCGGTCGATGCGGGAGTTTGCCAACCTGGTGGCGAATGATGCCGGGTATGAAATCGACTGGGCGGCGGTGGACAAAGACCGCTGGAACGAAGCGAGCGTGGCGCACTCTTATGGCAACAGCGAACCCATGCAGACGTTAATGACCGAGGTGGTCGTTACCTTGGAACAGGCGCAAGCGCCCGACAGTCTGGTCAATAAACTGGGGCGCAAAGCTTATACGGCCGCGCAGCTGAAAACGCTGTACCCCGAGCTGATTGCGGTGGCGCAACAACTGGCGTTGCAGGAGCAGGTAGAGCAGGCCGAGGGACAGCGCCGTCAGGCTGCCCATGCGTTTTTGCGATTGCCACCAGACAAGGCGGTGGGTCAATTTCCGGGGCTCAGTAAACATTACGCGATTTGGGACAAAGCCAAGGTGCACGCTAGCGAACGTTATGGGCCGGGGAGTGCGTCGCATACCCAGTTTCTGGAAACGATGAAACGGCGACTGGTGTATGGCATTATTGGTGTCCCTGACCCTGAGCGGAAAACCCATGATCGACCAACTGAGCGTGGGCCTCCGGCCGAGCCGGAGCGTTGATCATGGCGTCTGTCACGATGACCTATAACTTTTACTCTTAAGGAATTGATTGATGGGGTTTAACAGCCACTTGGCCGAATATGCGTTTGCGCGGAGTGTGCCGCGTACACTGGATGATGAAACGATCATTGATTTATTGAGTCTGATCGAAGTGGATGCTGAGCGTTCAGCGCAGCTGGAAGATGCCGGGTTTGAGGACAAGCTGGGCTTAACGGATGCACTGTATCAATATATTCTCGATGCGGTGGGTTTTCCGCCGGAGGGGAAGCAGTTTGGTGATCAGGTCTTTCAGCGTTTATACCTGGAGGAAATGTTTTATCTGGAGTATATCAATACCGCGAAGTGGCCGACGCCGCAGGCGTTTCTGGATGCGCTGCGATCAGAGTATTATGACCTGAAGGGGACACTGGGTCTGTAAATAACACAGCTGTTTATATTGCGCGCCCGACAATAAATTGTTGACTTGCTAGTGAAGGCCACTATGAATTTTTCATTGCCAGCAAATATGAGTTACACCCATGAACAGGATGATCGTTATCATGCGTATATTTTTCGGCATGACACCCTGGGGGAGCTGGGGAGGATTCTGTTGCACGGTTTGCCGAATGGGCAATGCCAGATATTCAGCGAAGTGGCGGGTGACCCGGCCGATCCGATGACGGCGGTTCGGATGGAAACCTTTAAGCCGGTGAGTGATAACATCACGCAAGCGCTGACATCGGCGCTTGGTGTTGACGATGAGGCTATTATGTCGATGACACCGCCTATGGTTTCTTCGGTGGACCTGGTGGAGAGCAGCTCTGAAGCATGAAGCTGCAATTTATTGATCGGCGTTAGCATTTTAAGTTAGAACTGATATTTTAAAGAGTAAAACTATAATTTTTATGCAAATAAAACCAAGTCTGCTCGCTTTTGACATGTTTTTTTATAGCTAT
>JAAGZL010000338.1 GCA_024206335.1 Gammaproteobacteria bacterium | reverse complement strand
TATAGGTGAGGATGGTCTGCTCACCTAGTGGGTTGGTAACCTTGATCAGTCGGTTACGCGCATCGTATGCGAGGATGGTTTTCTTAGCGGCTGCATCGGTCACTGTTGCGAGGTTGCCACGGGTGTCATAGGTGTTGATTGGGGCCAGATCACTGAGTGTTTTACCGGTGGCGCCTTTAAAATAAAGGCGGGTGGGATAGAGGCTGCCGTTGCCATAGTCCAGGTTGATGCTGGTATTGTCAGCAGGTGTGATACTGATGGCCTGGCCACGACTGTTGTAGGCATAAGTGGTGGTCTGGTCGCCGCCCTGGCCAGCATCACGTTTTTGTGTAACTGTTTTTATATTGCTGGGTTTACCATTACCATCGTAGAAAAAGGTGTATTCAGTCCGAAATATCCTGGCTGGTTCATCACTGCTTACGATCTCTTCGCTCGCGACCCAGGCCCCATCGTAGGTCTGGGTGGTGGTGAGGGTGCGGCCATCACCCCGCCTGACGCTTTTGCTCAACAAGCGCCCGGCACTGTCATAGCGATTGTCGGTGGCATT
Organism: Gammaproteobacteria bacterium; assembly: GCA_024206335.1. Taxonomy (GTDB): domain Bacteria; phylum Pseudomonadota; class Gammaproteobacteria; order Chromatiales; family Chromatiaceae; genus JAAGZL01. The sequence goes on along the minus strand of JAAGZL010000338.1, from coordinate 286 downwards.
GACCAGTGTGCGATTAGCCGTGTCGGTAGTGGTATTGCATACGATATTGGAACCGTCACTGGCCCGGCCCCAGCGTTCCTTGCGTGTCACCCGGTAATCACTATTGCGGGTATTGATCGTGAGATAACCCTCGGCGTCCTCATGTTCGCTAACATAACCGATATCATCAAAACAGAAGTGATCAACAGCATTCACGGGGTTGGCGCCTTTCTCGTCCGTTACGGTTACCGTCGCCCTGGTCTCGATATAGTCATCCACATAGTCAAATGCGGTCGTCTCATTGCCG
>JAAGZL010000337.1 GCA_024206335.1 Gammaproteobacteria bacterium | reverse complement strand
TGGCCGAGTTCCAATATCGTTTCAATCGGCGTTTTGATTTGAAGGCTATGATGCCACGTATTTTACGTGCGTCAGTACTTACGCTACCTCAGCCCTCCCATATATTGCGGCTTTCTGAGGTTGGTAACTAATCAGGAATGCTTAAGCGCCAAAGCTAAAAATTAACTGAAAAAACCGTACTGCGTAGCTGAAATAGCTGGAGATATTCACCTGCCCTAGCGAACAAGCATTAATACTGCTCAAACAACTGCTGGATCTCACCACTATCTTTACGTTGGCTAAGCGCCAGCATCAATAGAATTCGTGCCTTGGGGGCGCTGAGATAACCAGCGGCAACAAAACCCAACTTAGTGGCTGTCACAAAATAACTTGAGCTTCTCGTGATTTAACGTTTTCCGGTTTAATCGTATAATTCCATTCACCATGGAATTTATTTTTACTTATCCTTAGATTTTCCATTTCGTAATTTGTTACTTTCTTTCCTTTGATATAGGTCTTTTTGTCTAATCGTGCTTTTACTA
>JAAGZL010000336.1 GCA_024206335.1 Gammaproteobacteria bacterium | reverse complement strand
TAACTATTCAGTTCCGATTGAACATTTCCTTGGCCTGAATCATTCAGACCTCCCTTACAGACCGTAGGTCTGTAGGACAAGATCATACGCCTCGTGTTTTTAATTGCAACCTAATTTTCAAATTTTCTTAAGACGGCGAAAGATGGCGTCTTCAAGTAACACTTTTCTTTGTCATCTCGCGCCAGACCTGACGATTGTCATCCCGCGGCTTGACCGCGGTATGACAGGTTTTAGTGGGGGTATGACGAGTGGGGTTGCGGGATGACCGTGAAGTGGGTGTCCCAGGGGCTTGGGTTGGTGTCCCAGGGGCTTCTTGGGGCTTTGCTCATATCTCCTGGGTACCGCGGTCAAGCCGCGGTATGGCGGGTTTTGGTGGGGGGGGGTATGACGGGTGGGACCGCGGTATGACAGGTTTTGGTGAGGGTATGACGGGTGGGGTTGCGGGATGACAGTGAAGTGGGTGTCCCTGGGGCTTTCCTCTCCTGGGTACCGCGGTCAAGCCGCGGTATGACGGGTTTTGGTGGGGGTATGACAGGTGGTGCGTTTTTAGGGCACGGTGGGCCGGGGATGGACGCTTTTCCAGGCGCGATCTGGTCCGGTGGAAACTATCGCCCGCTGAGCAAAGCCTGCAGTTTTGTGT
>JAAGZL010000335.1 GCA_024206335.1 Gammaproteobacteria bacterium | reverse complement strand
GCGGCCATCACCCTGCTGGGAGATATGCTGAAGGGTGTACTGCCGGTACTGACGGCCAACCTGCTGGGCGTTACCCCACTGGTCCTGGCGGCGGTTGCCATGGCGGCCTTTCTGGGACACCTCTACCCCATATTTTTTCGCTTCAAGGGTGGCAAGGGGGTAGCGACCGCCCTGGGGTGTCAGCTTGGACTGGGGTGGCAGATCGGCGGCACTATTGCCCTGATCTGGCTATTCATGGCCAAGGTGGTAAAGATCTCCTCCCTCTCGGCCCTGGTCTCCATGGCCCTGGCCCCGCTGGTGGTGTGGCTGTTCTGGCCAGAACCAGAACTGGTGGGGATGCAGATAATAATGAGCGCAATCCTGTTCTGGCGTCACCGCTCCAATATCCAGAATCTGTTGTCTGGTGCAGAAGAGACCATCAAGGACAACTCTGATCCAAACGATCAAGTGTAGATCCGCTTCAATCCAGGGGGGAGAGCTCCTCCAACGGCCAGCGCGGTCTGGCGCCAAACCCCAGACCTTCACACTGACCGGCCCGTAGCCGCTGCCAGCCGGCGTAGGCGATCATGGCCCCGTTATCGGTGCAAAACTGTGGCCGTGGGTAGAACACCTCTACCCCCTCCTTATCCATAGACTCTTTGATCCGTTCACGCAGGTGGCGGTTGGCGCTCACCCCGCCCGCCAGAACCAGGGTCTTGCTGCTGCTGGCGCGCATTGCACGCCGACACTTGATCACCATGGTATCCACCACCGCATCCTCAAACGCGCGGGCAATATCCGCCCGGGTCTGCTCGGCCAGCTCCGGCTCTAACTTCAGCCCCGGTGCCAGCTCCCGCTGCATGGTATTCAGGGCGAAGGTCTTGAGACCACTGAAGCTGAAATCAAGTCCAGGCCGGTCGGTCATGGGTCGGGGAAATCGAAACCGACCCGGACTGCCCCGCTCCGCCAGCCGCGCCAGCTCCGGCCCACCCGGATAGGGCAGCCCCAACAGTTTCGCCGTCTTATCAAAGGCCTCACCAGCGGCATCATCGATGGACTCTCCCAGCAGACGATAGCGGCCCACCGCCGCCACCTCCACCAACTGGGTGTGACCACCGGAGACCAGCAGCGCCACAAAAGGGAACTCCGGCTTTCGCTCGTCCAGCATCGGGGCCAGCATGTGGCCCTCCATGTGGTGTACCCCGATCGATGGAAGGTCCAGAGTCCAGGCCAGACTACGACCGATGGCCGCGCCCACCAACAGCGCTCCCACCAGTCCCGGCCCTGCGGTATAGGCGATCCCATTCAACTGATCCAGACCCATCCCCGTCTGCTCCAAGGTGTCATGGATCAGGGGCAGGGTCTTGCGCACATGGTCGCGGGAGGCCAGCTCCGGCACCACGCCGCCATAATCCGCATGCAGTTTTATCTGACTGTAGAGGCTGTGCCCCATCAGACCCTGCTCACTGTCATACACGGCTACGCCGGTCTCATCACACGAAGTTTCAATTCCCAGGACCCGCAACATCATCTCCTCAAACACAGTAGACGCCAGCCCAGTAACACTTTGATTTGGCGTATAATTTTCCCGGCAAGCCTCGATTGAAGCCGAATGAGCAACCACTCATCCACAGGCATTGCTGAAGATTATTATCCCAACTCATGCCGGTTACGTCACCGGTTTCCTTTCCCTGGCGAGATTTTTAGACTATTTTTACTCGCCACCAAGACCTAAAGAGTTTTGCATTCAAGGGCCACAGGCAGTAGAATCCCCGCTCTTTAGCTTTTAAACAGACTGACTTTGACCATTTTTGAGGTAGCAAATGCCCAACGTACGTGTAAAAGATAACGAACCATTTGAGATCGCCATGCGCCGCTTTAAGCGCTCCTGCGAGAAGGCCGGTGTCCTGGCCGAAGTTCGTCGCCGTGAATTCTACGAAAAGCCAACCGCCGAGCGTAAGCGCAAGGCCGCAGCAGCTGTAAAGCGCAACCTGAAGAAGGTTCAGCGTGAAACCCGCAGGTTCGAACGTCAGTACTAGATCCTTCGTCAAACCCAGCTCCCACCCACACATCTCGCCATGCTAAGAACAAGCATCCCTGATGACATGAAGACCGCCATGAAGGGCGGTGACAAGCGCAAGCTTGGCGTCATCCGTTTGCTGCTGGCTGCAATAAAGCAGCGCGAGGTGGATGAGCGGATAGAGCTGAACGATGAACAGATCCTGGTGGTACTGGATAAGATGGTCAAACAGCGTCGCGACTCCATCACCCAGTACACACAGGCCGGACGCGATGAGCTGGCCGAGCAGGAAGAGTACGAGATC
>JAAGZL010000334.1 GCA_024206335.1 Gammaproteobacteria bacterium | reverse complement strand
TTTAAAACGGGTTTATTTTAGTGCCTGCTGGAACTCACCTGAGGTGAGGTCCAGAACCAACTGGAATTTAGGCCTTTAAGCCTTTAGAAATAAGGGTTTACAGGGCATCCGACGCGATATTTATGCAACTGTCGGGTTAAGTTAACTGTCACCTTAATTCCGGACCTTTACATAATACAACCCGGTCTCCGCATCACAAGTATCAAGGAGTCTGACCCCTTGATTTTGCCCTTACGTCAGTGGCGTAGAACGTGGTGAACGCAACGTCAGCTTGGTCAATATCTGCCGATTCGCGGACGCACTGGATGTTCACCCATCCAAATTGTTTGACTATTACAAAAAACCTAAGCGTGAGAAAAAAGCGTAGCGGACGCTTCTAGTCGAAAACGGTGTATCCACAAAGATTGCACCTTGGTTTAACGGTGTAGCATTGTGTTCAAGCTTGATGTGACGGTGGTTTCACCGTGTACCCAGTTTGGAATCACGCTTACGGCGAATGTGGGAAACTGTTCGAACGGTGAAACTCACGGGAACACCGTAGCGGGGTCAACATACTGATCCCAGTCTTGGACGGTATATCCAAAGTGACCCCATCGGGCTTCAAGGTGGGCTGAACACTTACGGATATGCCTTCCAAAATCCAGTAATGTACACTGATCCAGATGGGTTGAATCCAGCATGGGCTGCACGTGGTGG
>JAAGZL010000333.1 GCA_024206335.1 Gammaproteobacteria bacterium | reverse complement strand
TGGGTTCAAGTAGTAAACTCAAACCTCCTAAAACTAAAGCAACTTGGTCCATAAATATTTCTCAGCATTCTGAATGGATATTTATGTGACTCTATCAGTATAGTATGATTAGTGAACAATGTTTTGGCGAAGGTATTGTAAAATTAATTCTATTTTTAAATCGGCAGTAGAAAAAGCGAGAGGAATTAATGCCAAAGAAGATCTGTCAGCCATAAAAGAGTCTGCTAATGATGAGCTATTCCGTGGTAGAAAACCAATATTGACTGGTATTGATACTCGATCATTGTACTGCTATATCCTCTCAGCAGAAAGCCATCGTGATGAAGAAACATGGGCGATCCATTTTTTGGATTCCAAAGACAAAGGGCTGAATCCAGAGCGCACCATCGGCGACGATGGCAGCGGTTTAGTTGCTGGTCACAAATTCGTATTTCCGAAAACACCCTACGATTATGACAATTTCCATTTAGCACAGGGGCTGATGGATCTACGGCGTTTTTTTAGAAATCAGTTTAAATCTGCTATTACAGCGTTAAATACTCTCACAGAGAAAGAAAGGAAATCGTCAGCGGATGAAAAGCTGTCTGCTGCGATTATCGTGGCTAATGAGAAAGTGGAAGAGCGTCATTATATTTCAACTACACTTGACACGCTCATTAGTTGGCTTGAGCACGACATACTGAACAAATCGGGTCCTACTCCAGAGGAACGCCATGAACTATATGATTTCGTCGTTACTGAATTTAAAAAACTGGAGCTGATCGAGGAGCATCGAATTAAGGCTATTCGCACCACCTTGGAAAACCAAAAGGA
>JAAGZL010000332.1 GCA_024206335.1 Gammaproteobacteria bacterium | reverse complement strand
TTACTTAAGGGTAAGATCACTATAAACCAACAGCATTGTCATCCCGGGCTTGACCCGGGATCCAGTAAATTAGTTGCTTTCAGCGACCCTGGATCCCGGCTCGGAGGCCGGGATGACGGTAATTCTAGACTTAAGTAAGTACCACTCGGGTCAGACTCCTTGATTTCGGATCACCTCGCGAAGTGATGTGATACAGCGCATCAGGAAATTCCAGGCGTAATGGTTGTGACATTATGCTGGCCTAGCAGAGGATCAGGCTAAATGATAGACCTGACCGCACTGCTGTCCTTGACCCCACTGCTGTCCTGCGCCAGCTCCCGGTGGGCCCCGCCCCTCAGGCAACAGGCTCATCGGAGTTAACCAGTCGGCCTTCTTGTCCAGGTGATTTAGTATGCGCTCGATTGCGGGCTGATCTTCGATACAGGCCAGTACTTTTACTCGCCCACCTCAGTGTTTGCAGACTTCTACGTCGATACTGAAGACCTAGCGAAATAGGGGACAGACCACAATTAATTGCATGGAAAACCGTGATCTCCGCCTATTTCCCTCAATAACCAATACCCGCAGCTAAACCGGTGTAAGGGCGGTTATATGGTTAACCGTTTATCTGGATCGGTTGGCTTTCCGACCCTGCAACGCGGACAGGACCACTAATCCAAGCGGAAAAAGAAAGATTGCCCCGGGAACGGGAACAGGAG
>JAAGZL010000331.1 GCA_024206335.1 Gammaproteobacteria bacterium | reverse complement strand
AGACGACCGCAGTAGATTCAACTGAGGATTTTAGGATCATGGAAATTTTGCAACCCCCCGGCTGGGCGCGTCCCAGGGGCTACAGTAACGGTATCGTAGCCCGCGGCCGGCTGGTTTTTCTGGGCGGCCAGGTAGGCTGGAACGCGAACGAAGAATTCGAAACCGATGATTTTCCCGGCCAGGCCAAACAGGCGCTGAGCAATATCACCACCCTGTTGGCCGAAGCGGGCGGCAGCGCCGAGCACATCGTGCGCCTGACCTGGTTCATTGCCGACAGGCAGGAGTACCTGGCCAGCCTCGAGGAGTTAGGCGCAGCCTACCGCGAAGTGATCGGGCGTCATTTCCCGGTCATGTCGGTGATCGAAGTGAAGGGATTCATCGAAGATGGAGCAAAGCTCGAGATTGAAGCCACCGCCGTGATTCCCGACGGCGACGGTTAAACCGATGGTTCTCGTGCATGAGCGTTCCTGCGCTTTGCCGGATGATTGTTTTGCATTGTTGTGTGATAGAACCGATAATTGAAACGAAAACCACGTAACTCCCAATAATCGAGAAATAATATTGCGCCATGTCACTTGATCGTTTTGATACCGAAATTCTGCAGGTCTTACAGCGCGACGGCAGAATTTCAAACCGGGATTTAGCGGAGCAGGTGGGCTTGTCGACGGCTCCCTGCTGGCGCCGGGTCAAACGGCTGGAAGAAGAAGGTTATATCGAAAAATATGTAGCCCTGGTCAATCCCAGGAAAATGGGTATGCACATTACGGCTTTCGCCGAGATATGCCTGGATAACCATCACAGCGATACGCTGGCGGCGTTTAATCAGGTGTTGCAGGAGAATGACAATATACTGGAGTGCCACGCCGTTACGGGCCAGTGCGACTACCTGCTGAAAATCCTGGCCGAAGACATGGAAAGTTACGATTATTTTTTGAGCAGGAGACTTTTGCCGGCGTTCGGTATTCGCTCGGTCAATACTCTTTTTTCGCTTCGGCAACCCAAGAACTCCCTCGCGCTGCCGTTGCGTTGAGCGCCTTATAGTCGATGATAAAATCATGAATCAAGCCTGTATCCGCGGCTATATCCGAACCCCCATAGGGCGACATGGCGGTAAGGGGGATCGATCGCCGCAAAGAATTGCGCTCATATCGCATTGAGCATTAATCCATGGCTGGACAATAACTACAGCCGAATTTTGAGGTAAAAATTTTGAACGCTGTAAATCCATCACCGGCTACTGACCGATGTCTTATGTCTGGTAACGAAGCGGTAAGCCGTGGCGCATGGGAAGCAGGCTGCAGAGTAGCCGCCGCCTATCCCGGCACCCCGGCGACCGAAATCCTGGAGTATGCGTCACAGATGCCTGACATGTACTCCGAGTGGTCCGTCAATGAAAAGATCTCCCTGGAAGTTGCCATCGGGGCCTCTCTGGCGGGAAGCCGCGCCCTGTGTGCCATGAAACATGTCGGGTTGAATATTGCCGCGGATGCACTTATGACCCAAACTCTGGTGGGAGTAAATGGGGGCCTGGTTATCGCTGTTGCCGATGACGTTGGTCTTTCGTCATCCCAGAATGAACAGGATTCCCGCTTCTGGGGCCGCTTTGCGCACGTTCCAATGCTGGAACCGGCGGATGCCCAGGAAGCCTACGAGATGGTCAAATACGCCTTTGAGCTGTCTGAAAGGTTTAATGCACCAGTCATCCTACGCATGACCACTCGAATATGTCATGTCAAAGCAGTCGTTATTCCTGGCGGACGTAAAGAGCACTGCCAGGAGGCGGGGTTCCAGAAAGATGCCAGCCGTATGGTCATGACACCTTCGAACGCCAGGCACGCCATCCCCAGGATGTATGAGCGGGAAGATAAATTGCGCATGTTCAGTGATGAGTGCGAACTCAATTATATTAAGAAGGGCAATGACAAACGTGTCGGTTACATCACTTCCGGCCCCACCTTCATGCATGTACAGGAGTCTTTTCCGGACGCACCGACCCTCAAGATCGGCCTGAGTTATCCGCTCCCCATGGAGAAGATAAGGGAGCTGGCCTCCCAGGTAGAACAGTTGGTAATCGTAGAAGAGGTGGAACCCATTGCCGAAACCGAGATCAAGGCGGCCGGGATCGAGGTTCTTGGGAAAGAGATTCTGCCCCGAATTGGTGAACTTGCACCGGATGTGTTGCGCCCGGCCATAGCGAAACTGCTGGGTGAAGAGGTCATTCAAGAGTCTTCCTCCATCCCGGTTCCAACACCTCAGCCGCAGGTCAAGGTTCCAGTCTCCATGCATAACGCTGATATCTTCCCCAGGCCGCCCACGATGTGCGTGGCCTGCCCGCATCTTGGCATATACTACTGCCTCTCCAAGATCCGCAATACCAGCATCTCCGGGGATATTGGTTGCTACACCCTGGGCGCCGGCCACCCCTGGAATGCCCTGGACACCACGATCTGCATGGGAGCCTCTATGGGCGTTGCCCATGGTCTGGACAAGGGACGTGTAGAGGCAGACAAAGACAAGAGAATCATCGCGGTGATCGGTGACTCCACCTTCATGCACACGGGCATGCAGGGGCTGCTCGACATCACCTATAACAAGGGTAATGTGACGGTACTGTTACTGGATAATCGTGCGGTAGGCATGACAGGTGGTCAGTACAATCCCGGCAGCGGACGTGACATCCATGGCGAAGAGTCTATGCGGGTGAGTTTCGCGAAACTGTGTGAAGCCCTTGGGGTTAAATCTGAGCGTATTCATAAGGTCAATCCTTATGAGCTCCCCACCCTGTTCAAGGCTATCAGGCAAGAGATAAACATCAATGATACCTCGGTCATCATAACCAATCAGCCATGTGTGCTGGTGGACTTCTATGGTGCACAGCCCGCATTGAGCGTGGATGATGACAAGTGTACGGGATGTAAGAACTGCCTGAGCATTGGCTGTCCCGCCATCTACGTCACCCGCCGCGAAACCGTGATCAAGCCTAATGGCAAGGAGAGAGATTTAGCCTTTGTACGCATCGACAGCGCAGCCTGCACCGGTTGTGATCTCTGCCCAAAAACCTGTGGCCCGGATGCCATCATCCCAATGGAAGGGTTCGTACGGCAATAAGATCATAAGCATCCAAAACCATTTACAGAAGTGAGTAGAAAGTGAGCGATAACAACATCACAAACATCATGGTCGCCGGTATCGGTGGACAAGGTGTCATGACCGCAGCTGAAATCCTCTCCCAGACGGCCCTGGCCCAGGGTTATGATGTTAAGAAAACCGAAGTGGCGGGTATGTCTCAACGGGGTGGCGTAGTCACCTCCCATGTGCGCTTTGGCAACCGCATCCTCTCTCCCGCTATCCCTCCGGGTGAGACAGACATTCTGGTAGGCTTTGAACCTGCCGAAGCCCTGCGTTGGTGTGAGCAACTGCGGCCCTCCGGGGTTGCTATGGTCAACACCATGCGCCAGGAACCCCCGGTGGTGAGCCTCGGTCTTTTTGACTATCCGGAGGATCCGGTAGGGGATATTCTCAAGGCGGGTATCAATGTCCACGCCTTTGATGCAGGTGCCATCTCCCGGGAACTGGGCAACCCGAAGCTGGTGAATACCGTTATGCTGGGTGCGATATCAAAATACCTGCCCTTCTCGGCAGAGATATTAAAAAATGAGATTCTGGATCGTTTCCGCACTCACAAGCCAAAACTGGTAGAGATCAATGAGAGAGCCTTTGAGGCTGGCCAGGCTGCGGAAGTGGCCAACCGATAGTCCCAATGGATCAGAGTCGAAGATCTCCAGCTAAGCAAAAATTCACAAGGAATTTTCT
>JAAGZL010000330.1 GCA_024206335.1 Gammaproteobacteria bacterium | reverse complement strand
TGGTGCCAATAAAATTAACCTTAACACTGCCGGTGACAGGCTTACTGCAGGCACAGTTATTGGCACAGGCATTGGTGCTGATCTCGATAACACCAGGGGTATCACCTTAGGCGATATAAATGCTGATGGTTACCTTGACGTGATTGCCGGGAATTATAGTGAAAAGAATAAACTTTATCTTAATGATGGCAGTAGTGGGTTTTTAGACGCAACAGACATTGGCATTGATACCAATAACCTCTATGTCACCTTAGGCGATATAGATGCTGATGGTTACCTTGACTTGATTACCGGGAATAATGGAATCAATAAACTTTATCTTAATGATCGCAGTGGTGGGTTTTTAGACGCAACAAACATTGGCACTGATAACGATGGCACCTATTCTATCACCTTAGGTGATATAGATGCTGATGGTGACCTTGACGTGATTGCAGGGAATAATAGTAAGACCAATAAACTTTATCTTAACAATGGCACTACCGCCCCATTTTTAAACGTAACAGGCACAGCAATAGGCACTGATGCCGATATCACCTATTCTATCACCTTAGGCGATATAGATGCTGATGGTGACCTTGACGTGATTGCCGGGAATAAAAGTGCAGCCAATAAATTTTATCTTAATGATGGCAGTGGAGGGTTTCCTGATGAAGGCGCAGCAATAGACACTGATGAAAATGACACCATCTCTATCACATTAGGCGATATAAATGGTGATGGTGACCTTGACGTGATTGCCGGGAATTATGGTAATGGTAGTGGTGAATTCAATAAACTTTATCTTAATGATGGCAGTGGCGGGTTTTCAGCAGGCACAAACATAGGCAGCACTGATGATGATGATACAACCATGTCTATCACCTTAGGCGATATAGATGCTGATGGTGATCTTGACGTGATTGCCGGGAATTATGGAGCCAATAAACTTTATCTTAATAATGGCACTGACACCCCGTTTCACGACGTACCTTCAGGCGATGCAGTAACAGGCGTAGACATTGGCTCTGATACCGATACTACCTATTCTATCACCTTAGGCGATATAGATGGTGATGGTGATCTAGACGTGATTGCCGGGAATGATGGT
>JAAGZL010000329.1 GCA_024206335.1 Gammaproteobacteria bacterium | reverse complement strand
TCTTTCCAGAACTTGATCGCACCAGGGTGCATCGGCGTCACGATACCATCAGCACCAGCGGCAACACTCATCGCTTTGAAGGTCTTTTTCTGAGACACCATGTGAGCCAAACCCTCTTTGGTGTAAACAGCGGAAAGAAGATCATAGACCACCTGGTCCGGGACGTCCTTGTTGGCAACCCACAGGGCCGAATCCTGGAACGAGCCGACTTCAGCATCAACACCCTTATAGGTGCCAGCGGGAACACTCAGCTTGGAGAAGTAGGGATATTTGTCATAAAAACCCGAAGCATCGGCGTCTGCACCCAAGTCGACCATTTCGATTTCGTTGGTTTGAGCAGCCATAATCACCGCACCGGATGGAAAAGCTGTGAACAGCCAAAAAGCATCGAGCTGGTTGTTACCAAAAGCAGCAGCGGCATCATTGTAGCCCATGGCGTTGCGTTCGATTTTGTCCCACACGCCCATGTGGCTGAAGAACAGTTCACAGTTGGCAAAGGCGCCTGAACCCGCATTACCTACACCTACTTTCTTGCCGACCAGATCTTTGACCGACTTGATGCCAGAACCTTTACGTGTCACCAGCTGGGCCGGAGCACCGTATAGAAAACTGACTGCCATCACATTCTCGTACTTTTTAGTATCGTTCTTCATCCGTCCGTTGCGGCCGAGATAGACATGGCCGGAATAGACCGTACCAAATTGAGCACGCCCCGCATCTACTTTGCGCAGATTCTCCACAGAACCGGCTGATGACTGCGCCCTGACCGAGAAATCCTTCATCGCCTTGACCGGCTTATAGACCTGAATGGCATTAGCGACCACCTGGAAGGTGCCACCTGCCGGTCCGCCAGCGAAAACCATGCGCTTCTTGGCGTACGCCTGATCTGCCACAACGAAGTTCATCGCCGTGAGCAAGGCTAAGGATGATAGTAATAAACGTACTTTCTTCATTATTTAACTCCTCCAAACCATTATTCGAAAAAAACCTGCAAATACACAAATTCCAAGCTACTCCTGGCATCAGCGGATGTCAATTTCATACGCAGGTACTTAAGTGTTGAATCTTCAGCTCGGCTGACCTCCAGGGTACAGCAACGTATTGCAAAAATGAGGCCAGAATCCTGTCATTCGCAAAATACCAGGACAGCTATGCAGATTCACTTCAAAAACCGGACAGGAGTGGAGAGATGAGTCAGCGTAAACTGGCGGTAAACCGCCGATTTGAAAGCTTCAGATGACGGTATTTCCGCCGATTCGAGCATGTCGCCACTATTTGTAATCGGCTTTATCCAAGCCAAACTTACGCATTTTGTCATAGAGTGTCTTGCGAGGCAGGCCCAGTGAATCCATGGTCTCCTTGATGTTGCCATTGTAGGCGGCCAGCGCCTGTTGGATCAGGCTCTTTTCGAAACACTCCACCTGTTCCGGCAAAGTAATGGCCGCATCACCGTCACTGCCATGCATCAGATGCTCTAGGTTATAACCGCAACTATCGCCGAGCAGTACGTAACGCTCTGCCATATTGCGCAGTTCGCGCACATTCCCGGGCCAATCATAGCCGAGCAAGGCCTGTACCGTGTCATGGCCCGGCACAGGTGCTTCACGCTGGTATCTCGCAATAGCCACCAGCAGAAAGTGATGAAACAGCAGGGGAATATCCTCGCGGCGGTCCCGCAATGGCGGGATCTCGATTGCCACCACATTGAGCCGGTAGTAGAGATCTTCTCTGAATTTACCTTGGCCGGCCAGTTCCTTGAGGTCCAGCTTGGTGGCGGCGATCACCCGGATATCCAAGTCGATCAACTTGTTGGAGCCAATACGCTCGAGCTCCCTCTCCTGTAGCACTCGTAGCAGCTTGATCTGAACCGCAAGGGGCATGCTCTCGATTTCGTCAAGAAACAGGGTCCCTCGGCTCGCGTGTTCAAATTTGCCGATGCGGCGTTCACTGGCGCCTGTGAACGCCCCTGCCTCGTGGCCGAACAGCTCACTCTCAATCAGATTTTCCGGCACCGCGCCGCAGTTGACTGCAACGAAGTTATGGTCACGGCGAATAGAGTGCTCGTGCATGGAACGGGCAACCAGCTCCTTGCCGGTACCAGTCTCCCCCAGCAGCAATACATCGACATTGGTATCACCAATCTGGGCTATGGTGGCACGCAAACGCTGCATCGCCGAGGTACGCCCTATGATGCGTGGCCCGGGTACACTATGGGCCTCCAGCTCTGTCCGCAGAGAACGATTTTCCAGGGTAAGATTGCGTTTGTCCATGGCTCGCCGAACCGTTTTCAGCAGACTATCGGGAGCAAAGGGTTTTTCGATAAAATCATAAGCACCGTCACGGATGGCATTGACAGCCATGGAGATATCACCATGCCCGGTAATCAGAATCACCGGCAGGTCACGGTCGATGGTCCGGGCTTTTTGCAGCAGCGTCAGCCCATCCATCCCTGGCATTCTGATGTCACAGACCACCACGCCAGGCCAATCCAGAGAGAGGATAGGAAGGATCTGCTCGGCGTTGCTGAAACACTGAACGTCGAAACCTCCCAGTTCAAGGGTCTGCCGGTTAGCGATGCGAATATGCTTCTCATCGTCTATGAACAGGACTTTCTCTTTGTCACTCATCGTAATAAAAAACACCCCTTCCAACGGATTACCGACAACTCCAGCTTGCAGCACTTAACGATGGTCTGCAACCGCCAGAATTGGCCCGAAAGTGGGTCACGCACTTTCGGGCAGTGCTACCGCAGGTAGTTCAATGGAAAACAACGCGCCTATCCGAGATTGGTTGCTCGCCTCCAGCTTACCGTCCATGGCTTCAACAATGCGCAGCGAGATGGAAAGCCCAAGACCCAGGCCCTGCCCCTCCTCCTTAGTTGTGAAAAACGGATCGAATATGCGTTCCAACAGATTCACCGGAATACCCTCACCATTATCCCGAATTCGAATAGATACACATCTGCCGTCCCGGCTGCGGCTCGCCTTGATACTTACAAACGGCTCAGTCGCACCATCCACTGCGTGTAGTGCATTGCCAATCAGATTTACCAGCACCTGCTCCAGCTGTACCATATTGGCCAGAACGTACAACTGCTCCGAAGGAGGCTCCCATTCGATTCTGGTCTGTTTTATGCGTGAGGATAGCAGACGCAATGAATCCTCGATAACAGCGATTACCGATACCTCTGACTTTCTGCCGGCAGTTTTCCGGGAGAATACTTTCAATTGCGAGCTGATCTGGGCCATGCGTTCAGTCAACTTGGAAATCTGCAACAAATTCCACTCAACCTCTTCGCGTCGGTCACGCTGGAAGAGAGTAAGAGCATTGTCCGCGTACGAACGCATAGCTGCCAACGGCTGGTTGAGTTCATGACTGATTCCCGTTGACATCTGCCCGATGACCGCAAGCTTGGCTGACTGTATGAGTTCATTCTGGGTTTGCTGCAGCTCTGACTCGGTCTGTCGATGCTGCTCGATCTCGCGAGTCAGGCTAATATTGGCTTCAGTGATATCACGAGTCTGCTCCTTGACCCGAGACACCAGCGTCTCCTTAGACTGGCGTTCTAATCTGGCTATCTCCCTTGACCGATGGCGACGTTGGGTCAAGAACAGCACTAACAGCAGAACGGCCAGAAACAGAATGGCCGCAAATAACACAACCCGTAGCACCTGTTGGTTGACCGGCTCTAACCGGCTGAGAATATGCACCTGCCATCCCGCATGAGGCATGGCTGCTTCCTGGACCAAGTACTCTTGGCGGTCTGCTTCTCCTATTCTCACGATACGGTTACCTTCCCATCTTGTTTCGGTCCTAATAGGCAGGTTTGTAATGGGTTCGTCTGCATAACGGCGGCTCCCCCGGATGCGGTTGAGCACTTTTGGCTTCAGCGGACTTAATGTTCTGTAGCGCCACTCTTTACGGGTCGTGATAAAGACCACCCCATCGGGATCTGTTACCAGCAGCTCGTCGTCCGAAACTCCCCAACTGTTTTCGATAGGGGCCATATTGATCTTGATAACCACCGCTCCGAGAATCTTCTTCTCCCACCTGACCGGATAAGCGAAGTAGTAACCGCGTTTGTTGGAGGTCGTCCCAAGCGCAAAATATCGTCCCAAATGGCCCTTCATCGCTTCCTGGAAATATGGCCGGTAGCTAAAGTTAGCGCCAACAAATGGCCGCTCTGATGCCCAATTGCTGGCGGCGACAGTCAAGCCTTCCGCATCCATCAGATAGATATCAGATGTTCCGGTAAGCTGATTTAGGGTTTCAAGATAGCGGTTTAACGCCTCTATACGCTCACGGTCACTCGGATTCTGTAGCAGATGCACCAGGCGTTTGTTGGTCGCCAGCACACCTGGAAGGAACTCATACTTTTCCAACTTCCCCTGCAAATGCTGTACGTAACGATGCAACTCCTGCCTATTGGCTTCCTGCAGATCACCAAGCGCCGCTTCCCGGCTCCATTTACCTATCTGCCATAGAGACAATACCGTAACTGCAATCACAAGTAGCGACAGATATCGATGCCGATAAAGGCTATTTTTGCGGATATTCGTCAAAACATTCATCATTAGACTCCGCCAACGGTTGTTCTGTCCCAGAGATCGATCATTCTCAATAAATCACAGCCAGTCACATTGAAGGGGCAACCGAGCTGAATAATCATGATGCACTACGCCAGGATGAGCTTTTGGCGTTGCTCAGCGACAAGGAGGATCTCACAGGTAACGATCGGGTGCGAGTGCAGGATGAGGGCAAGGCGCTAGCTAAGGATTGTACTCAATCGCCTGGAATTAACGTCGTTAAATGCCAGCAGGAAGAGTCGCCACAAGAAAATCATTGCTAACCCTGCCTTTTACCCATAAATACCAGCAAAATAACATTACCCATCATCCATCAATGAGTATCCAGTACTCATATATTGAAACGCAGCCAAACCCCCAACCATAATAATTGATGCCCCAGTGACGAATCGTTTTTTCGACCCAGATAACCCCTTATAGCAGCAACTATTAAGGTGATGCATGCGGGGAACTGGCAGACCTAAATCCTCAAATACTTTCATACATACTCACTAAGGATCGTAGATGTATCGGGTAATGTTTCAAGTCAAAAGTCAAAAGTCAAAAGTGACTAAAAACCTTATATCACCAAGTTATTTCCATGCACACAGATCCAATCCACTGTTTTTTGGTTATCCCTATTCCACATAATCTGGCATCATAATGACGAAGCAAGCCCAAGGATAATCCTGCATGTCCAAGAATCTACGCGCCCTGAGCGCCAGATATCCAGAACACCATACTCTATTCAGTTCCATTACCGCTGAGGCTACAACTGACGGTACCTTAACCCAGCAACAGATACGCAACATCGCACAGGAACGACTGCTGGCTCCAGGCATCATCCTCGGTTCCAGCTCCTTTTATGATTTTCTCCAGACCTCAAATTCAGGCAAACAGGCCTATCGCTGCACCGGTACCGCCTGCATGTTGTCAGAACAGACCTCAGCCACCCACGATCTACTTGCATCTCAATACAGCCATGACGAGGTTGGGGAGATGGCCTGCGTTGGACGCTGCTACCATGGTGGAGGGATGCAGGCCCAAGGCCTGACCTTGGATCAGCACACAAGGAAAGAGCTTCCCAGGGTCTTGGACGGAGAGAACATACCCAGGGAACAGATTCCATTCTTCACCGCAGCATCCATCAATGTATTTGGACAGGATATAGGCAATATTGGGGCCTTCTACCAACTAATTGTCAAATATAGCACTCAGGTAATTCCGCAATTGGAGACCTCTGGGCTAAGGGGACGCGGTGGCGCCGGCTTCCCCTTTATAACCAAACTCAAGGCCTGCACCACCACCCCTGCAGAGAAAAAGTATATTGTGTGCAACGCTGATGAAGGGGATCCAGGAGCCTTCAGTGACCGCTACCTGCTGGAGCAACAGCCACAGCGCGTACTTGGGGGGATGCTGGCCGCCGGACTTGCCTGTGGCTCCAGCCACGGCTTTCTTTACATCCGCGCGGAGTACCCCGAGGCCTTGGAGCTTATTGAGCAGGCAATCGAGCAGTATCGCCGCACCACCACCTATGCAGAGTACGGATTTGAGTTCCACATGGTGAAAGGGGCGGGCTCCTATGTGTGCGGTGAGGAGACGGCTTTACTCAACTCCATTGAAGGGCTGCGCCCGGAGGTACGGGTACGCCCGCCCTACCCGGCCCAAGAAGGTCTGTTCGGCCAACCCACCCTACTGAGCAACGTGGAGACCTTCGCCGCCATTCCCTGGATCATCAAGCATGGCGGAGCCGCCTTTGCCGCTGTCGGCACTCAACGCAGCACCGGCACCAAGCTGGTCTCCCTGGACCACAGTTTCGTCCATCCAGGGGTCTATGAGGTGGATATGGGACTACCATTGGATGATCTAATCCATAAGCTTGCCGGTGGTTTCCGTCACAAGGTAAAGGCCCTGCAGGTGGGCGGACCACTGGGTGGGGTACTGCCCATAACCAAGAACACCGAGCTATCCCTGGATTTTGAATCGTTTGCTGACGCCGGATTTCTCCTGGGTCACGCCGGGATCATTGCCATCCCAGATACATTTCCCATGCTGGATTTTCTGCGCCATCTATTTGAGTACATGGCCAGCGAGTCCTGTGGCAAGTGTGTGCCCTGTCGCATTGGGACCCGCAAGGGTGCAGAGATGTTGCAACAGGCCACACCAGAACAACAGCTGGATAGTGACTGCTTCAACGATCTGCTGGAGACCCTAGAACTGGGCTCACTCTGTGCCCTGGGGGGTGGACTGCCACTCCCCGCCCGCAATATCCTGGAGTACTTCGCAGATGAGCTGACAGCGTTTGTTGATGGTGGTGGCTACTGATGCTAGAGAACAACGCCCTTATCGACGGCCATCCTTACCATTTCAATACCGGCGAAACCATCTACACTTTTGTGTCCCGGCATCTAGGTAGCGAAACCATCCCGGTACTGTGCCACGACCCAGCGCTGGAGCCCTTTGGATCCTGCCGTCTGTGCAGCGTGGAAATTTCCTCCAGCGAGGATGGCGCACGTCGGGTGGTAGCAGCTTGCCATACCCCGGTTACAGCAGGCCAGCACATCTGGCATGCTAGCGAACGGATAGAACGTCTGCGCGGCAATATTGTGGAGCTACTCCTCAGTGACTACCCAGATGAAAAACTACAACCACTGCCAGGGGAAAAGCCAACACCCTTTCAAAGGCTGTTGCAGCACTATGGTTTGAACAAGGTGCGCTTTCCGAAAGGCAGCTCCAGTAAATCTGTGGATCAGGACCACCCCTATATCCGCTTCGATGCCACCGAGTGCATCAACTGCTATCGCTGCATCCGGTCCTGTGACGAGGTACAGGGTGAGTTCGTACTTTCCATGTATGGACGTGGCTATGCCAGCCGTATCATCCGCTCCCTGGACCAGAGTTTTAAGGACTCAGAGTGTGTCTCTTGCGGCCGCTGTGTCCAGACCTGCCCCACTAACGCCCTGAGCGACCACTACCGGGCCAAGACCATAGAGGCCGATAAAACAGTACGTACCGTCTGCACCTACTGTGGAGTAGGTTGTAATCTGGAGGTATTGGTAACCAATGGAGAGGTGCAGGCAATCCAGGCCCCGGAGGATGCAGCGGTCAACGCCGGTCACACCTGCGTAAAAGGGCGCTACGCCTTCTCCTACTACAACCACCCCGAACGCCTACGCCAGCCGCTGATTCGTCGCAACGGCAAACTGCAACCGGCAAGCTGGGATGAGGCACTGGATTACATCACAGCGCATCTGCAACAGATTGGCGCAAACCACGGCCCGGACGCCATTGCCGGCATCTCCTCCGCCCGTTGCACCAATGAAGAGAACTACCTGATGCAGAAGTTCATGCGCCTGGTAGTAGGGACTAATAACATAGACGGCTGCGCCCGGGTGTGTCACGCCCCCACCGCCTACGGCATGCAGCAGACCTACGGCACCGGCGCGGCCACCAATTCCATCGACGAGATCGAACTGGCCGACTGCCTGCTGGTGATCGGGGCCAACCCAGGTGCCGCCCATCCGGTAACCGGCAGCAAGCTGCGTCAGCGCGCCCTGAAGGGTGTACCGATGATTGTCATCGACCCCAGGGTGACCGACCTGGCCCGCATCGCCACCATCCATCTGCAACTGCGCCCCGGCTCCAACGTGGCCATGCTCAATATGCTGCTCTACTACATCCTCCAGGAGGGGCTGCAGGATGATACATTTATCGCCGAACGCACCGAGGGTTTTGCGGAATTTCGCCAACAAATATTAGAGGCCGACCTGGACCACCTGGAATCGATAACCGGCGTGGAGCGGGCACAGGTGCATCAGGCGGCCCGGATCTATGCAGAGGCAGAGCAGGCCATGGAGTTCCACGGCCTGGGTGTGACCGAACACTTCCAGGGCAGCAAGGCGGTGATGCTGATTGCCGCCCTGGCCATGCTGACCGGAAACATCGGTCGCCCCGGCGTCGGAATCAACCCCCTGCGCGGACAGAACAATGTACAGGGTGCTGCCGACATGGGGGTACAACCCAATCTGGGTGCAGGCTATCTGGACTACACCCGGGATGACATCAAGGCACACTATCTGGAAACATACGGCCAGGCGGTACCGGAGAGAGTCGGTTACAAGATCCCCGAAATGTTCCAGGCCGCCCGTGCAGGCAGACTCAAGGCGATGTGGGTAGTAGGCGAGGATATGCTCCAGACCGACCCCAACTCATGCGAGGTAAAGCGCTCCCTCAAACAGTTGGACCTCCTGGTAGTACAGGAGCTGTTCATGACCGAAACCGCGGCCATGGCCGATGTGGTACTCCCTGCCTCCTCCCACTTTGAGAAGAGTGGCACCTTCACCAACGGCGAGCGCCGCATCCAGCGGGTAAACCAGGTGGTGAAACCCCTGGAGGGGACCAGGCCCGATGGACAGATCATTGTGGATGTCATGAACCATATGGGGTTCAAACAGCCTGGATATGATCCGGCCCTGCACCTGCAGGAGATATCACAGGTGGTGCCGTTCTTTGCCGGCGTGACCTGGGATAACCTTGGGGACAATGGCAAGCAGTGGCCGGTACTGGCCGACGGCAGTGATACCCAGATCCTGCACCGGGAAAGTTTCAACCTGGGCCTGGGACGCTTCAGATTTTTCACCTTTGAAGAGAGCCCGGAACTGGAGCCCAAACCGGAACCCTATCCCTACATTCTAACCACTGGGCGCATTCTGGAACACTACAACTGCGGCAGCATGACCCGGCGCACGCCCAACCGCGAACTGGTGGCGCAAGACTGGCTGCTAATCAATCCTGCCGACGCCTCAGCACACAACATTGCGGATGGTGACCTGGTGGAGATTAGCTCACGTCAGGGGACCACACATGTCAGGGCACAACTCTCGGACGAGGTGAAGCCGGGGGTACTATTTACCACCTTCCACTACCCGGAGATCGCCATCAATCATATAACCAGCGGCGTAATGGATGAGTTCAGCATGACCCCAGAGTACAAGGTGGTGGCGGTGGCCATCCGCAAGGATCATTAGCCCGTTTGCTGCCTACAGGGTAGAGAGCCAACCACAACAATAGATGGGGATGATTAAGTGTAGTAGCTCAAACATGATCTGGCATTCACCAAAATTGGTTTAACGTTCGTCTGACAACGCAGTCCTGGACCTTCTTCTCAAAAGCAGACAGTATGCAAGGCTTGTTGTACCGGTAAAAAACGGCATAAAACGGCATAAAACGGACCAAAAGAAATCCAGCACCTTAACCTAAACCTATCATCCTGTTCCCGATATTGCCTGAGCCATTATCTCCTGGGTAGGGTTGCCAGTAGCTGCTATGCCGTGTTGGTGCTTGAAAACAAGCGCAGAATAAGTGATATTTTTCGGTAAGGAATCAAAGTAGAAGAAAGGAGCAGCAGAAATGGCGGTTATGGATAACTGGGATTATGTAAAACGGATGATAGCTGGTAGTTTGGGGCTGTTGATGTTGCCGAGCGCTGCATCTGCTAAAAGCAAATTCCTATCCCTAAGTAATGGGGGAGACACCCATTCTTTCTATCCCGAAGTGACCCAAGGAGAAGAGTTGATGAAATACTCGATTAATCTGGCGATACTCACGGCTGTTCTAATGATTGTCCCGATCACTGGCCTTGCACAGGATGGCTGCTTGCGAAATGGAGACGACGCCGCCAGCTTGAGTCTGGACGGCGACTTCAGCGGTTGCGACTACTCCGGCGAAGACTTCAGCGGCATGAACATTATGGCGAACCTGAGAAACGCCAACTTGAGCGGCGTTAACTTCGACGACGCTTCCTTTATAGGGGCGGACCTGACGGGTTCGACCGGGCCCGGGAACAATTCAGCGGCAACAGCCACGTTTATGGCTACCACCTGCGCGGACAGTACAACCGCGGATGAGAACGGGGGCACCTGCGTCGGTCACGGCACAGGCTGGTGACTGGTTGGATCGTCGCAATTGGGAAGTTAGACCTGAGACCTTGTTCTGGTGAGTCGGTGTCACGGGGCCAGCACATCTGGAGGCACAAGGTAGAAGCCCCCGCAGTATAGGGCGATGCCTTTAAGTTTGTACAGTGCCACCTGAGTCAACGGATGGTGCGGCGCTAGTGGCACACTCGAGAAAACGCTATTTGAAGCTAAAATCATCGGACCTGGATCTTTACCAGGCTCCATGAGCTGCCCCGTCATGTCAAACATATTGACTGTTTGCATGGGCATTAACTTTCATTACGTAAATGATTACTGTGTATGTTTGGCCATTGATCTCAAGCCCAAAAGGGCAGAAATGGTCACAGAAAAGAAACTTGCTTGAGTTTTATTTGTGTCTGTATTTTTGGTGTAGCAATTGTCAGATAATATCAAAACTTGATTTGCAAACTGACAGTTCTTGTACAGATTTGTACAGATTAAAACAGCATCTCCTCAACCCCACCTGCATCAGCAGCAACCTCCGCATTCTCATCTGCTCCAGTAACAATCCCCAAGCGTTGAAATGCTCTAACCTGGCTTCGATCCACCTGCGCCAGAGGGTGTTGCGTCCCCTCGTACGCCATGATGTTTGCCACCTGAATTAGATCCACATAGTCCGGTCGGTCATCCTGCGGCTGACGCCCCAGATCTTCATGTTCTGCCGCCACCTCCACCAGGGAGGGATCAAACTCCCATGATTTCAGGATGGCCTTCCCCAGGCCCGTATGCAGTTTTTCCAGCAGACGATCCAGATACTCCTCGTTCTTGACCAGCACCTCATGATCACAAGCCTTGATCAATAGCGGTATCTTGCCAATATCATGGATCAAGCCGGCTACCAGGGCCACGTCTGGGTCAAGATCAGGCTGTGATCTGGCCTGTGCTACAGCATAGGCCCCAACCTTTACCGAGTGCTCCCACAGATCATCCATACGCCGCTGAATACTCACCTTCGAGGTCTTAAATACCTCACGCATGGAAACAGAGTAGATCGCATTCTTGACCTTTTGGAAGCCAATGCCGGTTACGGCCTGCTTAATGGTTGTGACCTTGTAGGTACGGCCATAATACAGCGGACTATTGGCATACCTGATGAGTCGCGCCGTAAGAGAGGTATCTTTTGACACCACCTTTACCA
This sequence comes from Gammaproteobacteria bacterium, assembly GCA_024206335.1. Taxonomy (GTDB): domain Bacteria; phylum Pseudomonadota; class Gammaproteobacteria; order Chromatiales; family Chromatiaceae; genus JAAGZL01. Next base: position 23,379 of record JAAGZL010000329.1, on the reverse strand, counting down.
GATTATTGGCGGAGCTGTTACAGTCGTTTATCACCATCAGCGCTTCAATGGCCACAGTTGGCATGGTAGGAAGCTTCAGCCGATCATTGCGCAGATCATCTTCTATCTGATTAATAAAATCCTTGACCGCAAATCCGCCGGTCTCCCGCCGCTCCTTCTCTTCCGTAGATTCGGAGGTTACCTTGCTTCCATCTGAAATGGTAAATACTGATTTTGCCATAATAATCCGAGCCTATTACCTACTGAAAAATCTGGTATATTCATGCACGACACTCGCAAACCTAACCAGCATCTTCTGATATCTTATCCTGCATAATACTCTACAAAATAGTAGACACTCAAAACCGTGCCAACTGTTATCACCAGACATTTTAACCAAACATCCGGTATGAGTCGCGCAACTGGCACTCCCAGAATGCCACCAAGCACCGCCCCGGCAAATGCAAACATGGTGTGGGGCTATGACACCAGACCTGACAGGCTCAGCACCAGAACTGAGACTGCTGTCACAATAGCGCCAAGAAGATTTTTCAAGGCATTGTTGGTCTGAATATCATGCACCCACAACATAAACAGACCACCCATCAGCATAATACCAAGCCCCGCTCCAAAGAACCCACCATAGAGTGCAATAAAAAACTCAACCACCCTGGTTACCAGACCGGGATGTTCTGTTGAGTCAACAGCAGTATGACGATCAACCCATCAATTAATACCCTTACCCAACACAAACAGAAGAGTGGCAAACAGGATCAGAAAAGGAATCAGCATGGAGAATGCCCTGTTTCCCATGTAGGCAAGCAACAGCGCCCCTGTCACGCCACCTAGCATGGCTATGGCAATCGATCCTTTTACCGTATGGGAAAAATCACGCAGTTCACGCCTATAACCAAACGCAGCCAAGGCGTGTCCCGGCCAGACAGCGACAGCATTTGAGGCATTGGCCACAACGGGTGGAATACCAGCACTGAGAAATACCGGGAAGGTAAAAAATGTTCCGCCACCGGCCACCGCATTACTAACCCCAGCCAGGACCCCAGCCAGAAACAGCAGCAGCATTATCGAAGGTTCAGGCATTGCGAAGTAACCCTATTGCCGGCGAGCCTGATGGATACAAACGACGACGCGCGTTCTCTACCAAGCTGATGTATAGCTGCCATCAGCGGCGATGACAACCGGCATAGCCGATGGCCATCTGTTGCCGTGATTAGGTGTAGAAATCGTCAAGATTCGCACGACAGAGAACTGTGCGCATGGTTCCAATCAGCTTTAACAACTCTTCATTACGCACGCTATAGAAAATTCTGTTGGCATCACGCCTGGATACCACAATATTCTTGTTCCGCAACTGCTCAAGATGTTGCGATATATTACTCTGAGAAGTTCCGGCCTTCTCCACGATCTCACCCACTGAAAGCTCGTTATCACCCAGGGAACACAGTATCTTCCAACGCAGCGGATGCGCCATAGCTTTAAGCACATTGGCTGTAAGCGTTACATCTTCCCCTGGAATTTCTGAATCATCATCATTCTGCATAGTTAACAATCTCCAATCTAATTCTATCAATCTCGCAAGCCTCTGATAATCCCCTATAACAGAAACGCCGCCTTGCCACCTTAATAAAAAATATGGCTCGCCTTCACCAATAAGCTAATCAGACAGTTCTGAGTCAATGGCTTCTCCCTGCCCCTCTTTTACATACCCAGTCATATCTTTGGCAATACATATGATGCCACAGACATCTCCAGCATCATCACGCAGCGCAGTACGGGAAAACAGTATTGGAACCCGGCGCCCGTCTCTGGCGATAAAGCAGGCGTCAATCCGTTTCAGGGCGCCAGCCATGATCAGCGCCTCCAGCCAGGTACCAAAGAAGGCCTGAGCCTGCTCTGGCTCCTCCTCTTCAAACACGTCTCCTACACTCATGCCAATCAACGCATCGCTGGTGTAGTTGAGCATATGGCATGCCGCGGGGTTAACTAAAGTAATCAACCCCTCCATATCCAGCATCAACAAGGCCTCTCCCATATGCTGATAGATATTTTCGATATGTCGTTTCTCTCTGGCGAGCTCCGCGGTACGCTCCGCCACCTTGGTTTCCAGAATTTGATTCAACTCACGTTCTTTTTCTATCAATCTGAAACTTGAGCAGATCTTATTAATCAGCTGGTTGTCGTCAATCGGTTTCAGCAGATAATCCACCGCTCCCACGTCGTAGCCTTTTTTCTGGAACTCTTCGGTCTTGAAGGCTGCGGTTAAAAATATGATGGGAATGTCCTGGGTCTTTTTGCGTATCTTCAGCATGGATGCAGTCTGAAACCCATCCATCTCAGGCATCTGCACATCCAGTATAATCAGATCTATCCTGGGCTCACTCAGAGCAATATCCAGGGCGACCTGCCCGGATGATGCCTCAAAAACCTCAGCCGCCACATGCTTCTCTATCAGAGTTCGCAGGCTGAAAAGATTATGCTCATTATCATCAACAATGAGCAGTTTAAAGCTGGCGTATTTCTTTGTCATATGGTTTTCAGATAACGCATAAGCATCTGCTGCAGTTCTGCCACCTGGATTGGCTTTGCTATAAAATCATTGACACCGGACTCTCTGGCTTGCTCGCGTTTCTCCGCAGGCAACTCTGACATCATCGCTACTACCGGAACTTCTCGAAACTCTTTTATTCCGCGCATACGATTTATCGTACCATAGCCGTGCACCCCCAGCATCATGGGGTCCATTAGTACCAGGGCACAAGAACCAATATCATTCAGTGTATCAATGGCCTCCTCTGCATCCACTGCGGCCATTACCTGCAGCCCCCAGCTCTCTAGTAGTGGTGTAAGGGACAGCAGGCAAGAGATCTCACTATCCATTATAAGGACACAGCATGGCTCAAAGATGGGAGTATCAGCACCGTCCATGACCTCCTGGTTAACCGGTGTATCTTCCTGGCACGGCCCCTCTATATACTTAACTGCAGTGCCGGCCTGATCAAGTTCTTGTGGCAGCAGCACGGTAAATACCGAACCCTCCCCCTCCTTACTCCATAGTACAATGCGCCCACCTAACAGTTCAGCCAGATTGCGGCTGATGCTTAACCCCAGGCCAGTTCCACCAAATCTTCTACTGGTCGAACCATCCGCTTGCTTGAAGGCACCAAACACCACGCTTAGCTTGTGAACCGGGATACCGATACCGGTATCGATCACCGAGATGGCCACCGGACGGACCTTGGCATCATTCCGGTCGTTTCGGTGCAGTCGGATAACCACGTCGCCCTCCGCCGTAAATTTTAGGGCATTTGAGAGAAAGTTTTTCACTACCTGGCCGATCTTTTCCCGGTCTGAAATCATTATCTCCGGGGCATCGCTCTCCTGTTCGAACCGCAGCCCAATACCCTTCGCATCGAACTGTGGCAGCATCAAACCAAACAGTTCCTTGATTAGTTTTTTTATCTCAAACTGGCGCAGATGAAAATTGATCTCCTGCGCCTCAATGCGTGACAGATCGAGGATATTGTCAATGAGTGATCGCAGGTCAATTCCTGCCTCATGGATAACCCGGGCCTTATCCGCCTGCTCCGGTGTCAGCTCAGAATCGGGGTCGTTCAGCAGTTTTGATAACAGCAGGATCGAGTTTAACGGCGTCCTAAGCTCATGGCTGACATTGGCCAGAAACTCAGATTTGTAACGATTGGACTCCTCCAGTTTCGAGGCATGCTCTCGCGCCTCCTGCACATTACTGGCATACGCCTGGGCCAGATAACTAAGGTTACGTCCAAGCTGGTGCAGTTCCTGAGGGCCGCGCCACTCAAATACAACACCCTCCTCATTCTTCAGCAGCCGCCCGATTCCATCGGTCAACTCATATCCAAATCCATCAATTCGCCGGGCATACCAATTCGCCACCAGTAGTACGAAAATAACCAATGCGAAAATAATGATCAAAACCCGTAGCGACACCACATTGCGAAATTTAACCATGGGCGAAGGATCTACCTTTCTTCCAACCCATAACTGACCTGATTTATCAATTTCAAACAGAGGGACCCAGATCATATGCGTACCTCCCTCCTTCCACAACGCCAGCTTTGATTCTGCAAAAACACTCTCCAGCCCCGGAAAATCCTCAAATGCAGATCTAGTGCTATTCCCAGACAGGGCCTGAGAGATGTAGCTACCGTTACTGCTTACCCAGAGAGTGTCTTTGTAACCGGTAGCCATAGCCCCTACATCTATATTCAACACCATCACACCACTGGGAATTCCCTGCCCACCCATGACCGGGCAGAACAGATGCATGGTCATCAGGCGTCTTGAATCATCCGCAGAGGTGCGCTCATGCAACATCACCGAACTCATCAGCACGGATCCTGGCCCCATATGTGCCGCTTTTCGGCTCATCTCAAGAGGGGGCACTGCAGGGTTTTTTACCAGCGAACCCCATTCACGACTTTCAGCATACCGATTCAGCCAGAACTCAGCTGCGCCATTCGCATCAAGATATAAGACCTGAAATATATCCGGCTTATCACGTAAAATTTGATCCAGCAATTCGGCAAAATCATCCTTACGCCCATTAAACATTGCCGTTTGCTCCCGGCCAACATCAAACTGCCTTCCAGACGCCATCAATTTTGCAAGGATGCGGACCACCTCCTTACGACTGGCAAGATGTTGATCAATCTCCTGAAAATCCGCACGCAAATTCTGCACATGGGCCTTCTGGTAAAACATTTCCAGCTTGTTCATCACGAATGGCTGATTGATCGCCACCGCTGTCAACAGTGGGACCATCCCAAACAGAAACAAAAACAGAAAGAAATGAGTGCGAAGCTTCATTTATTACCCGATTAAATCATTTTAATGTGACAGGTCACGGCACACGTACCACATAATCATAACCCACCAGTACTGCAAATAATTACAAATGACCTTATCAATCAGTTACTAAACTACACCAGCACTACTAGAAACTGGATTCAATCCATATAAACATGTATGTTTCAGTGCTGTATGTAGCTATGAAACATACATAATCACCCCATACGCCCCAACATACTGGGCAGATTTTACCGTACTCATTTTGAGAGGCAAAGATGATTAATTGGAAGGCTCTTGTGGCAGGCATCCTGACCATTACTATAATAGGTCTGGTTTCACAGCTTGCATTTCTTCTAACTGCCACTTGGTTGACAGTGATGAAGAACCGGCAAGCGATTGAACCACAGAATATTCAAATCCTGATATACACTGCTGGTTTTCTATTCGCCATTATTACCACAATTCCAAGCGGATATATCACGGCCTACATCAGTAAAACTAAGGTGATTACCCACTGCGCCATTGTTGGGCTCTTGGCTACCATTGCCTCTCTGGCCACTTCTCCAGGGTCAGAGCATGCCACCAGCATAGGCCTGGCATTTGTAACCTTGGGCACAGGCATGGTAATACTTGGCGGCATGTTGTGGAAATGGCGATTAAGTAGGACCGACAACATACAGGATGCATCCAGCACATAATGCCACCTGGAGTTACCAGCTCACAGGTCTTTAGCTATACTCAGGATGAGCACTGGATAAACTTAGATGTTCACTGGCTGTATGTAAAGATACAACCATACAAACTCAGGCATCATATACCACAGAACCGAATCCGGAAAAGGCCATAATGAATACCCCAGAAATCCAAGAAGACGAAATGTATCTACTGCTTCGGCACGGAGATATCACAAAATTCAATGAACTGCGGAAGCAGGGTAAAGAGTGTAACCTGCGCAATGCCGACCTGCGTAGCCTGGATCTACGAGAAATGGACGCAAGGGGATTGGATTTTACCGACGGCTTCCTGCGTCAATCTGACCTGCGCGGGGTGGATTTTTCAGAAACGGTACTCAAAGGGGTTAGCATCAACAGCGCCAGGATCTCCGGCACCCTGTTCCCGATTGAACTGAGCGCCGAAGAGATAACTCTGTCTCTACTCCACGGAACACGCATGCGCTATCGTTGAGAAAAGTTATTTATTTACTACTAAGAGAAATAGGCCTAATCAGGCCCTGACAACACCTGAACTCACCAGCTAGGCGGTCTCACCCTCGTCATCACCCTGATCTGCACTAGCAGCCAGCTCCTCTTCTGCTGCAGCCTCTTCCGCAGCGGCAATAATTGCATCGACTTCCAATATCATGGCTGCCGCTGTCTCTCCCTGCTGATAATCTCCATGATCCAGTACGTTTCTCAGCAGCTCACGTGACTCCACGGTCTCTTCTTTATCTATCAGAACCCGAGCCTGCTGCAATCTTTCATTCAACAGATCCTCAAAATCCCCCTCGTCATCGTCCTCACCGAGACAACAGCCATCCTCGTCATAATCATCATTATCATTATCAAGGCAACAGCTATTTTCATCTTCTTTATGCATCTTTATCTACCTCATCGGTTTCTTCTGGCTCTGCATCTACATTACCAAGTTCAATATCCAGCTCTTCCTCTGTCAGGGGGGTAAACCGGTCCTTCTCAAACATCCGGTCTCCATCCAGTGACAGCATATCATCAGAAGGCCCAGTAATGGTCTCCTCCTCACCCTCTGTACCTGCTGGATTCTCTTGTGGTTGGAGCTCAACCATCTCTGCTGCAGCTATACCGGCAGTTTTTGATGACCGTTTAGGTTTTTTCACCGGTTGTTCTTCAGCTTCATCATTCTGGTCCGCATCCTCAGTCTCTGCGTCTGCGTCTGCGTCAGAATCACCTGGATCAGTTTTCGGCTCCTCACTGTCACAACTCTCCCGCTCTTCCCTGTTACGCACTATGATGCGAGAGAAGATAATACCCACCTCAAACAACAGCAGCATGGGGATTGCCAACAGCGTCTGTGAGATTACATCTGGAGGCGTCAGGAACATACCTATGCAGAATGCGCCAACCACCACATAGGGCCTTTTTTGGGTCAGTTTGTCTGGCGTAGTCAAACCCATCCAGACAACAATGATGGTAGCAATGGGTACTTCAAAGGCCAAACCAAAGGCAAAAAACAGCGTCAGCACCAGCTCCAGGTACTGGGTAATATCAGGGATCATGTCGACACCTTCAGGTGTCGTCATCTTCATAAATTCAAAGATAAGTGGAAATACCACTTTATAGGCGAAGAAAGCGCCCAGATAAAACAGTAGTGCGCTGGAACCCACCATCGGCATCAACACGCGCTTTTCATGCTTGTAGAGGCCGGGCGCTATGAATGCCCATAACTGGTAAAGAATGACCGGCATGGCCAGAAATATCGCGGTTACCAGCGTCAACTTAAATGGCGCCAGAAATGGGGATATTACCCCCGTGGCAATCATATTCTGCCCGTCTGGCAGCACAGCTAACAGTGGTTTGGAAACCAGTTGATAGAGATCATTTGCCCATGGAAACAGACAGACAAAAATCACCATAACAACAATAAACGCTCGCATCACCCGATCACGCAACTCGATCAGGTGGGCAACAAACGGCTGTTCCTTGAGACTACGGTAATCCTGATCGCTATTGTTGGTCATCGCTTTCGTGGAGGGACTATTTGGCTGATTCGCTTAGGCTTGGGTCAGACGCATCATCTAACTCAGGATCTTCCTGTTTTTCAGTGTCATCTTCCGCAGTGGCATTTTCCTGGAACTGGTTCATGGCACCCTCAGTCTCTTCAATGACTGATTCCAGCGGGTCTAAGAGTTTTTTCTGTTCTTCCACGATCCGATTCAGTTCATCCGCCTTCATTTCGCGGTCAATCTCAGTTTTTATCGAGCCGATCATGGCACGGCCTTTACCCAGCCACTTGCCTGCCGTATAGGCCAGCTTTGGCAGCCGCTCCGGCCCTACTACCAGTAGTGCCACCAGGCCAATAATCATCAACTCCCAGAAACCAATATCAAACATAACGCAGGCAAGAACTCGATTGTGAAAAACTACCAGCTAGTGCTGGAATCAGGAATTATTCTTCTCTTCAGAGACTTCCTTTTCGGTTACCTCACCCTCGATAACGCTCTCTTCGACATCCTTTTCCAGCTTCTCCTTCTCGGCCTCTTTTTCACTGTCGGTTACTGCCCCCTTAAAACCCTTGACTGCATTACCCAGATCAGAACCGATATTTTTCAAACGTTTGGTGCCGAATAGCAATAATACGATTACCAGAACGATCAATAACTGCCAGACACCTATTCCACCAAAACCCATTGTATTCTCCACTCTTTAGAACTTGATCTGGATGCCATCGAAGCAGCCCGACCTACAAGCTACAGACCCTTTCAGGCCACCGAATTTTCATAATGTGGCCGATAATAACCGAAATTCGGCCTCAGCGCAGGATTTAGTTGTTCACCATCAGGTGTGGGAGTCGATTTTGCCGGGATTGGAGGGGGAATGAACATATCACCACCACCCGCGCAAGACCCTCCTAACCTGATTTACGCTGACTCTTCTCCTCCAGGCCAGAAAGCCCAAAGCGCCTATCCAACTCCGCCAGCACATCCCTGGCAGCCAACCCCTCATGAGCCAGCAACACCATGGTATGAAACCACAGATCGGCCACCTCATAAACTATCTTCTCCCTGTCCCCATCCTTGGCCGCCATCACCGTCTCGGTGGCCTCTTCACCAATCTTTTTCAGGATGGCATCCAACCCTTTGTGATACAGGCTAGAGACATAGGAAGAGTCGGGGTCTCCCGCCCTACGCTGCTCCAAGACCTCAGTCAGTTGGGATAGTATCTCGCTCATAATCTGCTACCTGGTATATTTATGTCATATATAACGCAACCTATGGGAGGACGCGGGGGTGTGATCCCCTCTCCGCTTACCACCTGAGTCGGGCGCAGTGATCTGTTACAATAATAGCTGGCATTATCCTTATGCTCTATCTTCAGCCTTGCCCAGTCCAGAGTGATATCGGCAAACAGCCCAGACTGTGCGAGTATGAGTATATCTCCGACTTCATCTTGATATCGGTAGCCGCAGATCAGAGCCGCACCTCAACCCCGCGCTCTGCCATATACCGCTTGGCCTCACCAATACTGTACTCGGCAAAATGAAAAATACTCGCCGCCAGCACCGCATCGGCCCCACCCTGGTCCACTCCATCCACCAGATGCTGCAGCTCTCCCACACCACCAGAGGCGATGACCGGGATCGAAACCGCATCACTGATGGCCCGGGTCAGATCCAGATCAAACCCGATCTTGGTGCCATCACGATCCATACTGGTGAGCAGGATCTCACCGGCACCGTACTCCACCATCTGCCGCGCCCACTCGATGGCATCCAGGCCAGTCGGCTTGCGTCCGCCGTGGGTAAAGATCTCCCATTTTAGCGGCTCGCCCTCACCACTCACCCTCTTTGCATCTATGGCCACCACGATACATTGGGAACCAAAGCGGGTGGTGGCCTCTTTTACAAACTCAGGATTAAACACCGCAGCGGTGTTGATACCGACCTTATCTGCACCGGCATTCAGCATGCGTCGCACATCATCACAGCTGCGAATGCCGCCACCCACGGTCAGGGGGATGAACACCTCACTGGCCACCTGCTCCACCACATGCACGATGGTATCCCGATCATCGGAGCTGGCGGTTATATCCAGAAAGGTGATCTCGTCGGCACCCTCTTCATTATAACGCCGCGCCACCTCTACCGGGTCACCGGCATCGCGAATCTCGACAAACTTGACCCCCTTGACCACTCGGCCGGCGTCCACATCGAGACAGGGTATGATACGTTTTGCTAACATTTTTAATCTCTTAGTAAACCGCCAAGGATAGAAATATGAGTTCTTTGCGTCCTTCGCGGTTAAATATTATCCAGTCAGTTCATCCGCCAGCTTCTGACCAGCAGCAAAATCCAGGGTCCCTTCGTAGATGGCACGTCCGGTAATAGCACCCATGATGTTATCGGTATCCGCCGCACACAAGGCGCTGATATCGGTAATATCGGTGATGCCGCCCGATGCCACCACCGGAATGCTTATGGCGTTAGCCAGGGCCGCGGTGGCCTCCACATTGGGGCCGGTCAACATGCCGTCACGGCCGATATCGGTGTAGACGATGGCTGACACCCCGTCATCCTCAAATCTTTTGGCAAGATCGGTCACGTTATGTTCCGTGATGGTGGCCCAACCATCGATGGCCACCATGCCATCTTTGGCGTCCAGACCCACGATCACATGCCCTGGAAACTCCTTGCAGGCGCGGCCCACAAAGGCCGGATCCTTCACCGCCTGGGTGCCGATGATGGCAAAATCCACTCCGGCCTGCAGGTAGGCCTCTATAGTCTTCTCATCCCGGATGCCACCGCCCACCTGGATCGGCAGATCGGGATAGGCCGCACCTATGGCCTGGATTACACCACCATTCACCGGCTCGCCGGCAAAGGCGCCGTTCAGATCCACCAAGTGCAGGCGACGCCCTCCGGCGTCCACCCAGCGTTTGGCCACATCCACCGGGTCATCGGAGAAGATGGTTTCATCATCCATGCGGCCCTGGCGCAGTCGAACACAGCGCCCATCCTTCAAATCAATGGCAGGTATCAGTAACACGTCTTATATCCTCAGATATTCCAGTTGATAAAATTACGTAGCAGGCGCAGACCGGCGTCGGCGCTCTTCTCCGGGTGAAACTGGGTGGCAAACAGGTTGTCCCGGGCAATCACGCTGGCAAAGTTGGCGCTGTAGTCGGTGGTACCAGCGGTCAGGTCGTTCTCTGCCGGGTCCACATAGTAGCTGTGTACAAAGTAAAAACGACTACCCTGTTCTATACCGTCCCACAGTGGATGCGGATGTAGCTGACTCACCCGGTTCCAGCCCATATGCGGGATCTTCATGCGTTGTCCATGCGCATCCACCCCATCCGGGAAGTGACGCACCTTGCCGGGGAACAGCCCCAGCAGATCGGTCCCACCGTTCTCGTCACTGAACTCCATCAGCACCTGCAGCCCCATGCAGATCCCCAGGAATGGCTTGCTGTGGGCGGCATCCAGCACCGCCCGGTTCAGATGGTGATCAGAGATGGCGGCCATACAGTCCCTGGCCGCCCCTTGACCGGGGAATACCACCCGATCTGCAGAAAGGATCAGTTCAGGGTCATCGGTCACCAGCACCCGGTCATCTGCCTCCGCCACATGCTCGATGGCCTTGGACACGGAACGCAGGTTGCCCATGCCATAGTCAATGACTGCAATTGATTTCGACATTAATTCACAATCCAACGAAATAGAAAGATCAGAGGGAGCCCTTGGTGGACGGGGTTATCCCGGCCATGCGTGGATCCGGCTCCAGCGCCATACGCAGGGCGCGGCCAAATGCCTTGAACAGGGTCTCGGCTATGTGGTGCACATTGCGCCCACGCAGGCTGTCCACATGCAGGGTTACCCCGGCGTGGTTCACGAAGCCCTGGAAGAACTCATAAAACAGCTCGGTATCAAAGTCGCCTACCTTGGCGCGCGGAAACTCGACCGCAAACTCCAACCCAGCCCGGCCGGAGAAGTCTACCACCACCCGCGCCAGGGCCTCATCCAGCGGCACATAGGCGTGTCCATAACGCCGGATACCCTTCTTGTCACCCACGGCCTGCGCCACGGCCTGCCCCAGGGTGATACCGATATCCTCTGCAGTGTGGTGCCCATCAATGTGCAGGTCACCCTCAGCCTGGATGCTGATATCCATCATGCCGTGACGGGCCACCTGATCCAGCATGTGCTCCAGAAACGGCATGCCGGTTGTAAGTAAGGACTCACCTTTGCCGTCCAGATCAACACTGACGCTGATCCGGGTCTCCAGGGTATTGCGCTCTATCTGCGCGCTTCGCTGCATCTCTATGCTCCACCAGACCTGAGGGTTTTTTGGTAACCCCAGGCTAACAAAGGCCATCGATGACGGCCGAAAGGGGCATTCTATGCGAAACTGGGGGAAAATGCAGGCAGCACAGCCCCTATAAAAACCCCAGGACCCACACAAAATGTGTCTATAGACAGCCCGTAGGCTACACAACAGATAAATTCAACAATAGCTGAGTATACGTGGGGCGAGGTATGCCCCAAAAAATCACATCAATCAAATGACGATATTCCAACCCAACCAGGCTGTTAACCCGGCCCAACCTTACTATCACCTTCCACATTAAAAAAACCAACCATCTCTTCCAGATGTTTTGCCTGCGCTGACAGCGAACAACTTACAGCCGAAGTCTGCTCCGCCAGCGCCGCATTCTGCTGAGTTGCTGCATCCATGTCAGTAATAGCCCTATTTACCTGCTCAACCCCCATGGCCTGCTCCCTGCTCGCTGTTGCAATCTCATAGATAATATCGTTCACCTTCTGCACTGCAAGCATAGTCTTTTTCAGATTGTTTCCAGATTGATTAACCAACTGGGTTCCTGATTTCACCTTATCACTGCTGCTAGCTATCAGACCCTTTATCTCCTTGGCTGCCTGCGCACTACGTCCCGCAAGGTTCCTGACCTCGGTTGCCACTACTGCAAAGCCACGTCCCTGCTCGCCGGCACGCGCAGCTTCCACCGAGGCATTCAGCGCCAACAGATTAGTCTGGAAGGCGATATCATCAATCACACCAATAATACTGGCAATCTGATCGCTGGCCGCCGTAATCTCCTCCATGGCAACTATCGCCTCACCCACAACAGACCCACCTTTTTGCGCCGACTCCTGGGCATTTACAGCCAGTTGATTGGCCTGCTGCGCACTATCTGCATTCTGCTTGATAGACGCAGTGAACTCCTCCATGGTAGCTGCAGTCTCCTCAAGATTTGCTGCCTGCGCTTCTGTACGTTGCGACATATTCTCATTGCCACTTGATATCTCACTGGATGATGAGGCAATCAGGGTGGCTGCTTCACGAATATTCGTCACTATCTCAAACAGGCGCACAATCGTCTGATTGGTGTTACCTGCCAAACGTCCGAATGCCCCCTGCATACCTCCACTAACCCGACGTGACAAATTGCCATCAGCCAAACCACTCAGAACATTCTCCACCTCATCAATACTCTCGGATACTGCGTAGATAAGCTCGTTGACCCCGGAACCGAGGGAATTAAAAAAGCCCTCCTTGCCTATTAAATCAATTTGTCTTTCAAAATCACCCTCAGAAACCGATGAAACCACCCCGTCAATCTCCTGCTCAACCTCAACCTGCTCAGTCACATCATCCAGCTCCAGGGCCGTTCCAATCCTGTCACCATCACTATTGATCACTGCATTGACAGCAAGATCCAATACATATCCACCCAGATGGATTCGCGCTTTATGGGTGCCGGTCAATCCATCCAGGATTTCCCTCTGATAATCCGGGTTCTCATGAAAATCATCAATTGAGCTACCAACCAGATTTGCCGCTGAAAACCCAGGAAGATCCTCCCGAATACCATCCTCAGTCCTTTCAAACAACAACTGCGCACTCTTGTTCTGATATATAACCCGGTAATGCTTATCGACTACAAGAACACTGGTAGAGACATTATCCAGGGCGGTCTGAATACGCAGGGCCTCATTGGCGATCCTTCCATCCCTCTCGATACGCTCTCTCAACTGGATCTGCATCCGATCCAGGGTTTTCAACAGTAATCCAATCTCATCATTAGACGTTGATTCAATTACATTGGAGAGGTCACCTTGCGCCACATTTTCCCCAACCTCTGCTGCTTTTGACACCCCCCTCACGATGTAAAGCGCCGCAAACCAGACCAGAAAACAGGTTACAACGGCCACGGCTATCAAAATCGAAAGAAAACGCAGTTCCACCGCACTCCTGGCTTCGGCTACAGCAGCCTTATTCGCTACCAGCATCTGCTCACCCTGGGCCTTCAACTTACCCAGTATTGGTGTAAGCGCCTGCGCTGCCTCCTGAAATTTTTCCGCAGCCTCCCGGCTCTTACTGACACCATCATGGACACCAAGAAAGCTCTTGTAATAAACACCAACCCGATCAGATATACGCTCCTTCTTCTCCTCAGGAAGTTGGGAACCGGCAACCGCCCGCAAAAACAGCTCCATATTTACTTCCAAGCGTCGGTAGTACTTGGTATCAAAATTTTTGAGAAAATCTCTCTCAGCCCCACGCATCAGTTCCATACGCCATAAAAGACTCTTATCCTCACCACCACGCAGCACCCTACCCGCCGCAACCACTGCCAGTCGCAACTCAGATATCAAACCACTGTCTTCAGTCAGGCCAACTTTAACCCCCTGTGAAACAACCTCCTTGAAATTAGCCTGATAGCCGTCAAGAGATGCCTTCAGGCTTCGGATCAACCCCTGTTGTGCTGGTTGATCGAACTGGTATACCAAACGACCAACCGATTTCATGATCTGCCCCACGACATCCGCATGTTGATCGGCATATTTAATATCATTCAACAGCAGAAAGTCCTTCTCCAACTGCCTGGCCTCAAACACCGTTACCCCAACACGTTGAATCAATTCCCCAATCCCACGAATTCGCTGATCTTCCAGTTCTGCTTTATCTAGTAGAGACTGTCCAAGCCAGTACTGCTGAACTATGAACAAAAACGCCAGCAGGATTAATATGACAAACGATATAACCTTGCGCGTTAGCTTCATATCCCGGATAACGTCCTGTATTTTATGGAACATATGCAACCTCATTTGACCTTATTATTACGCCACCAATCGACAGACAGCATTAAATCACCATCCTTGTAGCGTCAAAAACAGGTAAAACTTGAAGAATTTCTAGGTAATTGCGGTTGAGGCGATCTGTTTCCAGATGACAACGATCCCAAGGCACAGCACCAGCGGAAATGGGAATTGCCTCTATCAGCACTGTAGCCAAAAGGTCACCGGGCCATCATTGGTTAATGAAACCTGCATATCAGCACCAAAAATGCCCTTCTCAACCCCGGCATGCAGCTCCCTGGCGCAGGCATACACATGGTTAAACAGACACTGGCCATCATCCGGTTTTGCTGCGGAGGAAAAGCCCGGTCGGTTGCCCTTTCTGGTGTCTGCCGCCAGGGTAAATTGAGGCACCAGCAGCAGCCCGCCAGCAATATCCCTCAAACTCAGATTCATCCGATCATCGGCGTCGGGAAACACCCGGTAGTTCAGAATACGCTCTAGCAGTCGCTCTGCCCTGGCCTCATCATCTCCGCGTTCCACCCCCACCAGCACCAATAGGCCCGGCCCAATCTCTGCTACCACCTCGGCATCCACTACCACCCGGGCCAGGGAGACACGCTGCAACAGACCGATCATCTCAGAACTGTTCCAACTCTTCCGCAAAAAAGTCGGTGGCCTGCACCAATGCCTTATCGATTCCCGGATCATCCGCCGCATGTCCGGCATCGGCTATGATCTTCAACTCACCCTTGGGCCAGGCCTGGTGCAGCTCCCATGCTGACTCCATGGGACAGATAAGATCATAGCGTCCCTGGACAATAATCCCGGGGATATCGGAGATCCTATGGGCATTGTCCAGCAGCTGGTTGGGTTTCAGAAATGCGTTGTTTACAAAGTAGTGACTCTCGATACGAGCCAGACTCAAGGCCACATGGGGATCACTGAAATGATTGATAATATCTTTGGCTGGGAGCAGGCTGGCAGTCCTCGCCTCCCATAGGGACCAGGCCTTGGCCGCCGCCATACGGGCCAACTCATCCTTTCCAGTCAGGCGCCGGTGGTAGGCCCGTAGCATATCGTCTCGCTCTGACACCGGCACTATGGATAGATAATCCTGCCAGTAATCTGGATAGATGCGACTGGCCCCTTCCTGATAAAACCACTCAATCTCCCGTTCCCGGCAGAGAAAGACCCCGCGCAGAATCAATCCCAGGACCCGACTGGGATAGGCCTCGGCATAGGCCAGCGCCAGGGTGGAACCCCAGGATCCGCCAAAAACCATCCACTCACTGACACCCAGCAGTTCACGAATATTCTCAATATCAGAGATCAGGAGACCTGTGTTGTTTGCCTCCAGTTCGGCATGGGGCATAGAACGACCACAACCTCTCTGGTCAAACATGATTATGCGATAACGATTTGGGTCAAAAAAACGACGATGGTATGGCTGGCACCCCGCCCCCGGGCCACCATGCAGAAACAGTATCGGGATGCCTTCAGGCTCGCCGGACTCCTCAATATACAGGGTGTGAACACTATCCACCCGCAGTTGATGAGTTACATAAGGTTTGATTTCCGGATAAAAGTCACCCATAGAATAAGAGTGTACCTAGGTAACAACCTTAGGTCACCCGGGAGTTTGTAGGCATATTCCTACACAAAAAAGAGAGCAGGCTTACACAATCCACGCCATTTCTATGGCAATCTCTACCGGTCGCCACAAAGGATCGAATAAAAACGTCAGGGAAGAGTCTTACGGACAGGACATATAAAGCCAACCAAGCTAGGCGACACAACCCCGATGGCACGGACCGCCCTCGGGGTTTATTTTTTTACGGGGCTCTACCCGCCCAGCTTCTCCCGTGACGCCCTCTTACGCTCATGCTCCTTGAGAAAACGCTTACGGATTCGGATCGCGCTGGGTGTAATCTCCACCAGCTCATCCTCTTCGATAAACTCCAGGGCCTGCTCCAGGGAGAATTTCACCGGTGGCGTCAGGGCGATGGCATCATCTTTACCCGAGGCGCGGACGTTGGTGAGCTGTTTGCCCTTGAGCGGGTTGACCACCAGATCATTGTCACGGGAGTGAATACCCACAATCTGGCCCTCATACACCTCATCACTAGGTGAGGAGAGCATCCGCCCCCGCTCCTGCAGATTGAACAGGGCAAATCCCAACACCTTACCTTGGCCGTTGGAGATCAGAACTCCATTCTTGCGCGGCGCGATGCCGCCATGCTGGGCCGGACCATAGTGGTCAAACACATGGTACATAAGACCGGTGCCCGAGGTGGTGGTCATGAACTCGGTCTGAAAACCGATCAGGCCACGCGATGGAATCACGTAATCGAGACGCACCCGCCCCTTGCTATCCGGCACCATATCCTTCAACTCACCCTTGCGGGTACCCAGGGCCTCCATCAAGGCCCCCTGGTGCTGCTCTTCCACATCCACTGTGAGCTGTTCATAGGGTTCACATACCTCGCCCTCGATCTCACGGAAGATCACCTCAGGACGGGACACAGCCAGCTCAAAGCCCTCGCGACGCATGGTCTCCAACAGCACTGAAAGGTGCAGTTCACCACGACCAGAGACCTTGAATTTCTCTGGATCAGTCCCCTCTTCAACCCGCAATGCCACATTGTGGATCAGCTCGGTTTCCAGGCGTTCCTTGAGCTGGCGTGAGGTAAGGTATTTACCCTCCTTGCCGGCAAATGGAGAGGCATTGACCTGGAAGGTCATGGAGACCGTGGGCTCATCTACACTGAGTGCAGACATGGCCTCAATATGGTTTGGATCACACAGGGTGTCTGAGACGTTGGGTGCTTCAATACCGGTTATGGCGATGATGTCACCGGCGCTGGCCAGCTCCACCTCATGGCGTTGCAACCCCATATACCCGTATACCAGGCCAATCTTGGCCTTGTGCTCCTCTCCATCATACTTGGCAACCACCACCTGCTGATTGGGTTTCACACTACCGCGGGTAACACGGCCGACGGCAATGGCCCCCACATAACTGTTGTAATCCAGGTTGGATATCTGCATCTGAAATGGGCCATCGAGGTCCACATCTGGTACCGGACAGTGTTCCACAATGGCCTCAAACAGGGGAGTCATATCACCCTCACGCACATCCCCCTCCGCCCCGGCATAACCATTAATGGCAGAAGCATAGACAATAGGGAAATCCAACTGCTCATCACTGGCGCCCAGGCGGTCAAACAGCTCAAACACCTGATCAATCACCCAGTCGGGACGGGCGCCAGGCTTGTCGATCTTGTTCACCACCACGATGGGACACAGACCGTGATTGAACGCCTTCTGGGTAACAAACCGGGTCTGGGGCATCGGCCCCTCCTGGGCGTCCACCAGCAGCAGAACCGAATCCACCATGGAGAGCACCCGCTCCACCTCACCACCAAAATCGGCATGGCCCGGTGTATCAACGATGTTGATCCGATAGTCGTTCCAGGTGATGGCGGTATTCTTGGAGAGGATGGTGATGCCACGCTCCCTCTCCTGGTCATTGGAGTCCATCACCCGCTCCACTTCACCAAACCGCTCCCCAAGGGTACCAGATTGCTTAAGCAGTTCATCCACCAGGGTGGTCTTGCCATGGTCAACATGGGCGATAATGGCGATATTGCGCAGCTTGGTAATCACGAATAGGGGTTCCCTTGGCGAAAAAGCGTGGGATTATAGCGGAATATTGGCACGAATGCAGACCCACCTACAGATTAGAGATATTTCTTTGAAATAAAGCATGGATCTCAGCCTTAGGTTAAACACCGTTTATCATGTAAAGTGTTCACCAACAGAGCTATAGCCATGTTGTAGAAGAGATTATTGTCTTATCCACATTCCCTGTGGATAACTCTGTGTAAAAAACCAGCACATAAACCTGTGACCCGCATTAATAGTGGTACACAAACAAATTGTTAAAAAAATGTACAATTTACATATACGCTTATAATTCAATTAGTTATGCATTCCCAACCAAATAGTGAATTAAATTGTTGAAAAAAAACCACCACAATATTGTAAACAGCAATCATATGTGCATAACTGCCTTAAACCACAGTTTTTCATATGATATACATCATTTTTTTACGTTTATAACCTCTACCAGTCCACGGATCATAAAATCCCCTTGGACATACCGAAACAGTTTTGAAAGAATACCGCCACTATAAGGCCAATAATTACCGAACCGTGAAACGAGCCCTTCCCTTACTACTTCTTCTATTGATTACTGGCTACCTGCAGGCAGAGCCACGCTATATTACCGACCAGACACCCATCACCATGCGTGCTGGCGAGGGAACCAGCCATAAGATCCAGCGCATGCTCCCGGCCGGAGGAAAGGTAGAATTGGTATCCAGCAACCGCAAAACCGGCTACTCAAAAGTCCGCGACAACAAAGGCAAGCTTGGGTTTATCCTGACCCGGCAGTTGATGAAATCCCCCAGCGCCAGGAACCGGGTGGCCGTAGCTGAAAAACGCTACACCGAGATGAAACAGCGCATGGAAAACGCCACTCAACCATTTCTGGAGCTGCAGCAGCGATATCGTGAATTAAAGACGGAACACAACAAACTGCAATCCACAAGCGGCAACCTGGATACAGAGCTAAAGGAGATAAAATCCATCTCCTCAGATGCCATCCGCATCGCAGAAGATCGCAAAGAGCTGCGGAAACAGCTCGCATCCCAAACCTGGGAGTTAGAGAATCTGAAACAGGAAAACCTGGAACTTAATAATGATCAAGCACAATACTGGTTTATGGTAGGTGCAGGAGTAGTTATACTGGGGATAATCCTAGGCATGATCCTCCCCCACCTTCGGACCAGCGTCCGTAAACAGCCTTGGTAGAGATGTATTAAGCCGTTCTGACCATTCATGGCTGCCATTCTCCCCCCCTCCAATGCATACAGGACCCTGAACGACCTCAGTCTTACCTCAGCGCATCAATAGGTTTGATCACAACACCGATTTCAAGCGCTGCCTGATATCAGACCGAGCACCTTTCAGAATCGAATCACGATCCAGGCTATCCAGAATTTCACGCACTACATATTTCGGCCCACCCTCACCCCAGGATTTGCCCTGTGCCAAATAATGCTCCGCGGCCTGCCCCACCACTCTGGTACTAAAATAGGCCACGGCCCCCTGCGCCCCACCGGTCACTACGGCCGAGATCCCACCCGTACCCAACTTGAGGGCGGAGGAGACAAAATGGACTGCCCACACCGTACCCATCAGCAATAGCATCTGGGCCATTATGGTTTTCACTAGGCCGCTGGCCTCACTCTTGGAAAGGGGCAGACCAAACAGCTTTGAGAGATGAATCACCAGAGAGACATCCATCACCGCTGCGGCCAGAATATCAGCAACCGGGATGGGATTGAAAGCGACTGCAACCCCCTTGGAGATGCAGTAGGTATGAATCAACTGCGCACCAATATGACGTTTGGTCTCCAGCACCTTCTGCCCTATTTGCTGCGACAGGTTACCGGCAAACAGTGATGCATTGAGGGCAGCCAGGGTCTTCCCCTCCGCCTCCAGTATGCTCCAGAGGCGCTCTTTCAACAGATCGACATCGGCCGCTGGTTGGCGTATCGCCTCCCGCTCATATCCAGAGGCATCTACAACAATCACCCGCTGTTGTGGCGGTGCAGCGCTGATCTGGAGAATATTCTCCGGGGCTACCAGACCTTCGGCGTGTTCAAGCAGTGAGCCCCGGAGTTTTTCCAACTCTGCAGTGGTATAGCGGTCACTCTTATTGAGCAACAGCAGGATAGGTCTATCCTGGTCGGCCAGGATTCTCAGGGTGCGAAGTTCACTCTCTGTCAGGTCGCCATCCACGACAAACAATACCAGATCAGACCGTGCTGCCACTTCATGCGCCAACCGCTCTCTGGCCTCACCTGCAACCTCATTTATCCCCGGTGTGTCGATAAAAAAGACACCGCCACTCTGATACTCAGGCCACCGGCCCATCTGGCTCTCTTTGGTCTCACCATGTAGAGGGCTGGTGACAAAACGATCTTCACCCAGCAGGGCATTCAGGGTGGCCGATTTACCAACACTCACCCGTCCAAAGGCAGCAATATGGATATGCCCCTGCTCCAGTTTCTCCAGCATGGTCTCCACCTGCTGGTAATCCGCTGCCAGGGAGACTCTAACCGACTCCGGTATGCGCTCATCCTTAACCAACTGCTGCAGGCTCTCTCTGGCCAACTCCAGATGGTCATCTGGCCCATCTCCAGGTTCACTCTCTGGTGGTTGTGTCTGTCTCTGCCAGGGCAATCTCTGCCAGGCGTTTTGCAGTTTTTTCCAGGTCTTCACCCAGTGTCTCCTTAAACAGGGATGCGGTCTGCACCGGGTGCAGTTCTCCACGGCTGGCGAGGCTAGTTGCAATGGCCCGGCCCAGACTATCAAAGATCAGTCCATAGGCCACAGCGTGTACCACACCGCCAGCCAAGGTGCCGATACCGGGGAACGCCTTCAACCCGTTCCCGGCCAATGCCAAAACCAGGGTATGGGTTTTCCCCAGATGTTTTTGTGCCAACTCCATTAAAAGTTCACTATCCATCTTGCGTACAGGCACTTCATACAGGGCAGACAACTCCTTGATCATTTGCGTTCCCAGATAGCCCTGAATAATCAGATCAGAGCCTGGGGTGACAGCAGCCAAGGCACCAACCACTGCCTTCCTGGAATAGTCCCGAACGGTTTTGCTGGCCTGTTGATTGGCGTGCTCATGCACTGCCTGCTCCAGCTTCCGTTGTACTAGAACAAATACCGCGCTGTCCCTGAGCTGCTCCAACAGTTCCTGATCACCATCGATGAACTGTTGAATCGCCATCCGCAACTCATCCAGTTGTGGCTGGCGCTGGCGGATCACCCTCTCCTCACTACCGTCTGGCAGCACCCTTATCATCTCTTGCTCACCACCCGACCGGATCGCCACCAACTGCTCTACATAGCTGCCAAGACGCTCCTTTAGCTGGGTGATCTGCTCCTGGTTGAAGCGGTCTGTTTTATTCAATGCCAGAATAAGCGGTTTGTTCAACTGCCTGAGATCATCCAGCTCCAGATGCTGATCCCGAGTCAAGTCGCCATCGCATACATAGATAATGATATGCGCCCTCAACGCCTCCTCCCTCACATCCTGATCCAGATTGCCACCAGCCTCATTCAAACCCGGCATATCCAGCAGTTCCAACACGTCACCAGCAGAGCTCCGCCAGTGGTAGGCATCAATCGTCTGGGTTGTGCCGCCCAGGATATCGGTCTCTAACTCCAACCCCGGAATCAAGCCCTTGATCAACGAGCTCTTGCCACTGCTGACCTCGCCAAACAGGGCAAGGCGAACCACCCCGGCCTGCTTCTGCTGCCGCAACCGATCCAGTTCAGCATGCACATCCGATGTATCCACCCCCTTGGATTCTGCCTGCACCACACGCTGCTGCAGCATCTCTTCATCAATGGGTTCTGGCGATGGTTTCTGAGTTAGATTCACCTCACTACTAGACTTCCAAAGCAGGCGCCAAATCAACCACCCCACCAAAAGAGAGATCACCGTCAAACCAGTGGCATAGGCAAGGTTGAACCAAAGCGGGGCCTGCTGGAAATGCTCCCAGAGATTGAAACCCAGATCGGTAATAAGGAGCAATATCACCAACGACAGGAGAAACAACAGGCCAATGGCCAATGCCAGGATGATTCGTATGGGAGAGCTTTGCTGCATGTCTCTATGTCTCTATGTCTCTTTGGGAGAATTCATAGTTAAAAATATCGCATATAAACAAAAGAAGGATGCTGCCTGAATAACCACCAGCATTTAACAAGATTGACGAACACTACCGGCAATTACTGGAGTTTGGATAATAGAACACTAACTACAAATACAGTAATATGTTCCGGTGGTCATTAATTTGCTGATAAATATACCTCATGAGTGAAATCAAATGTAAGCATTGCACCAAGAACTTTGATAAAGATATGCACTATTGCCCCTACTGCAGAACCCCAACACAGCAACAGCGCGAACTCGAAACTGCTGAAATCAAAAAGAAATTTATTCGCTATTTTCTAATCCTGATCGTTGTATGTATCTTTATGGTATTGTGGTTG
Source organism: Gammaproteobacteria bacterium (assembly GCA_024206335.1). GTDB lineage: Bacteria > Pseudomonadota > Gammaproteobacteria > Chromatiales > Chromatiaceae > JAAGZL01. Next base: position 621 of record JAAGZL010000329.1, on the reverse strand, counting down.
CCACGCAACACTTAAAGATAGTTTAAAAAACGCCTTAAATTTCATAATTGTTTTGGGACGCCCAAGCCCAAACAATCAACTCCACCTTCAATAACCTAAACAATCTATTGGCAGCCAGAGCCTTCTTTGGCACTGCGCAGTAGCATCACAAACTCACTGCCTCTCCATCGCCAGCTCCATAAATGACTAGACACCATATCACGATGCCTACTTTACGTTCCCTCTAGCCAGCATATTGCATAAAAACAGACCGGACAATAGATAAATCACTGAAACATCATATGGTTATGGTAGGCACAATTACTATCAAAGCACACAATCTGTCCTGGTCGAGTTCAGACCAAATCCGGCATTATATTTGATTTACCCTGATCCTTGATCGCTTCATACAATATGCATGCTAGTGCTATATGCATAACTGGTAAGCGACACAACCCCACAAACACCAGAGTTAATCATTGATGACTAATGGCACAACTTTTAAGTTAAATGACCTCCGGCATAGCCGGAGGCTTATTGGATGACGCCCTCAAAGGGCTCAAGTAAGCGCCCAAGGCGCTAATATTGTCCAAACCGCAATTGATCTTGCCGTTCATCCGCTTTTTCTTGGCTTCGGATATA
>JAAGZL010000328.1 GCA_024206335.1 Gammaproteobacteria bacterium | reverse complement strand
TTTCTTTGGCAGTTTACAACAGTCAATGGCTATCTCTACACCATCAGTGGCATGCTCACATGTGTGGGAGTTGGTATCCTGGTAAGCATGGTTACCGGACCTCAAGAAAAAGATCTTCGTGGCCTGACGATCTATACGCTTGCTGAACTCAAAAGCCGCCCCTGATATCTACGGTGTCATCACTGCCATACTGATAGCCGAGGCTCGTGTGGTTGCTATCGTAGTTTTTGAATTCTTGATGTAGAAGCTGAAAATCTGAGGGGCCTTCTGTTATCAGTCGGTGCAGTTTGCTGCCGAAGTCTGCGTCTAGAAAACGCTATTTCTTGGATGAGCCAGAAAAGTCAGAGGACAGTTCAAAGACCATTTTGTTTTCCCCGGTACCAACAGTTGCTGTGAGCCCGGAAGTCTCTTCATCACCATATGCTTGAGGAGTGACGTAGGTCGGCTTTGCTCGATCCATCGCTGCTTCAACTTGTGCCATTTTTCGTTCGTAGTCCGGATCATCGTCTTCTGGCTCCTTAAACTCCGGCCATTCTTCTTTACTAATCGTGACCACGTATTCACCCGGTGCAGCACCAGCGCCAGGAGTTGCACGGAATGTTGTAAGCCCAAAGGTGCCGTCTGTAGTCGTTTTCCCAGATCCGGCGAGGCCAGATGGAGATGTTGGATGGAAAACAACCGAAGCACCGTCAAGCGGTTCACCATCAAGCATCACAGTGCCACTGACAACAGCCACTGATGGGCCCTTTGTTCCACCGCAGCCAACCACGGTGAATAAAGAAAGAATTCCAACGACAAAACCGTTTTTGGAAGCTCGTAGAAGATAAAAATTTTGCACAAGAACTCTCACTGAATCTAAAGAATGAATTGAAAAAGTTGAAATGAAAGGAATAGATATCTGAAATTCTTTGGCATCTTCGGCAGTTTTTAATACGCCGAAGATGCCAAAGAAAACGAGAATCTTAGAGTTTGTTCACTTCGCCGCCATGAATCGTACCGAGCGCACCCATAACACCAGCAATGCTTGGGCCTGTTCGATTTTTTTTCTTTCGTTTCGAACTTACGTCACATTCAATGGTGTCACTTATCCACTTGACAGAGCCATCACACATTGCTGTATTTGCACCACCTTGGTGATAACTGCTGAGACCAGGCAGCATACGGCCATACTCACCACTACCGCAGCGAGCGTAGTTCGGTGGCATGCCAGTCTGGAAAAGAGCACTTGCTTCTTGTGAGTCCATGCCACGTCGGCCAATGGCATGGGTTGCTCGAACGGCTGTGCCAGAATACATCCCATCCGGACCAATTGCATCTTGGCAATCAGTCGGTTTCGAATTTGCACCGATACCACCAACGATACCCTGACCGCCTGCCCGGCTATCGAGTGTGCCATCTCCCATGCGGACTTCGCCGACCGCTACGGTGTTCGACAGACCGTCGGTGATGTCTTTCAGTCTGACACTACGTCTCGCACAGTTATTGTTCTCCCACTTAGCGCTACCGGAACAGTCATAGCCTGAAATGAAAGCACCTTGGTTATCCCAGAATTGATCTTGTGTTGACTGGTTGAAACGGTCGCCCTGGCAGGCAGCATAATTAGAACCAGCACGAGTATT
>JAAGZL010000030.1 GCA_024206335.1 Gammaproteobacteria bacterium | reverse complement strand
CAACTGGTCGCTGTAGTAGTTGAATTGTTTTTTGCGGTTGGTCAGCTCGGTGGTCAGCTCGGTGGTCAGCTCGGTGAAGGTGTCGAGTATGCGCACGATTTCGGCTTGGATTTCTAGCGATCTTTTTGGGTTTTCTGGGCACGGGATGGGTGCCTCATAATTTGAAATCATTTGAAGATTAAGACCGCCTCGACCGCTGTTTCCAGAAGATATTTGACGTAGGTTTTCATATTGTGTTTCTAAAAAGTGGAAAATATAGTCTGTATTGATCTTTTTCTCATCAAATGTAATCGCAGCAAGAGACTGATTTGTTGTCAAATCTATTCTTATTCTCGCAACTTTCCCACGAGTTTTACCTTGACCTGCAAGAGCCATTACAATTGAGTTTTTTGGAACTAATTTAGCACTTGAATTCAGCAACCCAGCCTCACTGATAAATTTTTCCGTTTCACTAATTATTTTTAAATTCACTTCACCTGAGCTCATCCAAGGCACAGTTCCATTTTCCCAGTACTCCGTATTTTTCGTGTTTGGCGTACCACCAGAGTAAATTCTATCGGCAAAATCACGGAAGGACATCCATTCCACCTCAACCCCATCCAGCAACTTCTTCATAAACCCCAAATGATTCATTTTTTACGCGCCTCTGTTTTGGCCTGCTTTTCTAATGAGGCGATGGTGTTTAAGTAATCTTTCTCAACATTATCTAGGGTTTTGGCTGTGTATTTTTTATATTCTAGTTTGGCTTTTTCT
>JAAGZL010000327.1 GCA_024206335.1 Gammaproteobacteria bacterium | reverse complement strand
TCGGCCCATGGATCGAGAAATGTGGTTACCCGCTGCAGTCGATAGGGCGAAAATATCACCAGGGTAAACAGGGCCGACCCGGCCAGGGCGATCAGGATTAGAAACTGCCACACCGGAACCCCACCCAGAAATAACATCCCCAGCGCAGTAACCAGGAGCACCGTGGTGGTCCCAAAATCGGGCTGGATCATGATCAAGGTACTGGCCAACACCAATAGAATCATCGGCTTGATAAAGCCCCACACCGTATGGGTAACCTCCAACTGCCTACGCACCAGATAGCCAGCGATATATACCACCAGGAACAGCTTCATAAACTCAGAGCTTTGCAGACTGAATGGGCCGATGGGGATCCATCTGGTGGCGCCATTCACCTCTTTTCCTAATCCTGGCAACAGGACCAGCAGCAGTAGCAGCAGCCCAAACAGGTAGAGCACCCCACCCATTTTCTGCAACTGTTTTACCGAAACCTGAAACAGCGCCAGAGCAGCAACCAGACCTATACCCATGGCAATCAGATGTCTCAGCACAAAGTAGAAGGGAGCCGCACCAATGCGATGCAGCGAGGCCGACGCCACCATCACCAACCCAAACCCAAGCAGGGCACAGGCCGCGCTAATCAGATAGTAGTCCAACTCCGGGAGCTGAATACCAACCCCTTCAGAGGTTGCCTGGATGCGGACGGCGATGCTCATTGCAGCAACTCCGCAACGGCATCCATAAACACCTGACCACGCTGTTCATAACCGCTAAACATATCGAAGCTGGCACAGGCAGGTGAGAGCAACACCCGATCACCGGCCGAGGCCTGTGCTGCGGCAATGGCCACCGCATCCTCCATGGATGAAGCATGTAACACCACTATGGTTCCAGCCAACGCCTGCTCAATAACCGGTGCATCCTTACCAATCAGCACCACGGCACGGGCCATCTGCTGCACCACAGGCGCCAGGGCAGAGAAGTCTGCTCCCTTGGCATCACCCCCGGCAATCAGCACGGTCTTACCCGCACCATCAAACCCCTGCAGGGCCGCAATACATGCCCCCACATTGGTGCCTTTAGAGTCGTTGTACCAACGCACGCCGGCATACTCCACCACAAACTGGGTGCGATGGGGCAAACCTCGAAACTGTTTTAAGGTATCCAGCATGGCACTATCCGGCAGACCCATGGCGCTACCCAGGGCCAGGGCCGCCAGGGCATTGCTTAGATTGTGCCGTCCCGGCATCAACAGTTCCGCCACCGGCATAAGGGTCCGTTGTTCGTAGCAGATCCACTCCACGCCATCGATCAGGCAGACTCCAAAACAATTCTCTCCAGACGCCCCCAGGGTGTAGAACAGTTCATTCTCACGCCCATTGCGCATGGCCACCACTCTGGGGTCATCCAGATTAAAGACGCTAATCTCGGCCTGGCTGTAGATGTCTGACTTGACCCGGGCGTAGGCATCCACACCGGGGTAACGGTCCATATGGTCGGAGGAGATATTCAGCACCACAGCAGCCTTGGTGTGCAGGGATCTTGTGGTCTCGAGCTGGAAGCTGGATAACTCCAGCACATAGAGATCTGCATCCTGGCCCAGCAGATCCAGGGCCGGCTCTCCCAGGTTGCCGCCAATCTGGGTGCGTATACCGGCCTGTTCCGCCATGGCCCCCACCAAGGTGGTAACGGTGCTCTTGCCATTGGAGCCGGTGATAGCAACTACCGGGGCATCCACCACCTGGGCAAACAGCTCAATATCTCCCACCACAGGTACGCCACATTCCATGGCCATCTGGATCAGCGGCTCAGACACCGGGACCCCCGGGGATACCACCAGCCGTTCTGCCGCATCAAACACCGCGGCATCAAAGCCACCCAGAAATAGCGCCAGATCCGGCAGCTCCGATTTCAGAGCATCCAGCCCAGGCGGCCGCTCCCTGGTATCTGTGATCGCCACAGGTACACCCTGGGCCGACAGATAACGCGCACAGGAGAGCCCGGTCTTACCCAGACCGACAATCAGAGTCTTGTACTCCTTTACCCCCTCCGGTTGCATTTGCCTCCCCTTGGTTGATTCAACACAGTTCATTGCTAACGAATCTTCAGGCTGGCCAGCCCAATCAGCACCAGGATTACCGTAATGATCCAGAACCGCACGATAACCCTTGGCTCCGGCCAACCCTTAAGCTCAAAATGATGGTGCAGTGGCGCCATGCGGAAGATGCGGCGACCGGTGAGCTTGTATGATCCAACCTGCAGGATCACCGACACCGTCTCCATAACAAACACCCCACCCATGATCAGCAACACCAGTTCATGCCGCGCCACCACCGCCACCACACCCAGGGCGGCACCCAGCGCCAGCGCACCCACATCACCCATAAACACTTGGGCCGGATAGGCATTGAACCAGAGAAAACCCAGACCGGAACCCACCAGGGCCCCGCAGAAAATAACCACCTCACCCAATCCAGGCAGATATGGAATCAACAGATAATCCGCAATCCGTGCATTACCAGACACATAGACAAAGATACCCAGTGCACCGGCCACCAGAACAGTAGGCATGATGGCTAGACCATCCAGGCCATCGGTTAGATTTACTGCATTACTGGTACCCACGATGACAAAATAGGTCAGGACCACAAACCATGGCCCCATATCAATCACCACATCCTTCACAAACGGAATGATCAGCTGGGTCTCAGCCGGCAGCTCGGAGGTAAAATAAAGAAACAGTGCTGCACCCAACCCCACCAGAGACTGGGATAGATATTTATAGCGGGCAGCTAATCCCTTGGGGTCATTCAAGGCTAGTTTTTTATAATCGTCGTAAAATCCAATGGCCCCGAACAGCAGTGTCACCAACAACACCACCCAGACATAACGGTTACCCAGGTCGGACCAGAGCAAGGTACTGACACTTATGGCCACCAGCAGCAGGGCACCACCCATGGTGGGGGTACCGGCCTTGGAGAGATGGCTCTTGGGCCCATCATCCCGCACCGTCTGTCCGATCTGATGAAAGCTGAGTTTGCGAATCATCACCGGACCGACCACAAAGGAGATGATCAGGGCGGTAAGTGCCCCCAGAATTGCCCTCAGGGTCAGATATTGGAACACATTAAACCCAGTATTAAATTGAGCCAGATATTCAGCCAGATACAGCAACATATCAGCTTCCCTCCCCGCTGCTGAGAGCATGGACCACACACTCCATGGCCGCCTTGCGTGAACCCTTTACCAAAACCATATCCCCAGACCCCAGTTCGTTACTCAATCTATCTATTATCTGTTCATTGCTCTGGAAGCCATGACCTCCAGCCCCGAAGGAGCTCGCGGCAGCACCTGCGGCACCCACGGCATACAGGTGTTCAATTCCAGCCGCACGGGCCAACTCTCCCAACTGCCGATAAACCAGATCCACCCCCTCTCCCAACTCCGCCAGCTCACCCAGCACCAGGAAGCGTCGCCCCGATGTCTGCCCGGTTGCAGCCAGCACATCGATGGCAGCAGATACCGAGTCGGGATTGGCGTTGTAGCTGTCATCAATGAGGTAGATCCCATCTCTGCCAATTTGCGGACAAAGCCTGCCCGCTACCGGTCTGATCTCGGCCAGACCCTGGCAGATCTGTTCATCGGTAGCTCCCATCAGGCTGGCCACGGCGATGGCGGCCAGGGCATTTGTGCAGTTGTGCCGACCGGCCAGACCCAGCTCGACCTCAAACTCACTATCTGGCGTCTTGACCCGGAAACAGTTATAAAAACCGTCTGGACGCCATTCTGAACGCAGGGTCTGCTCGGAGGCAGAGATATCTGCCGCCGGATCAAACCCAAAACTCAGGGTAGCCCTGGAACCTGCCAGCTCCCGCCACAACCCGGCATACTCATCATCGGCATTCAGTACCAGGGTTCCATCCTGACTCAGCCCCTGGACGATCTCGCCCTTGGCCCGCGCCACACCCTCCACACTGCCAAAACCCTCCAAATGCGCCCTGCCGGCATTGGTTATAAGGGCCACTTCAGGGGCGGCAATTCGGCTCAGGGTTGCTATCTCACCCGGGTGATTGGCGCCCATCTCCACCACTGCAAACTCCTGATCCTGGATCCGCAGCAGGGTGAGGGGCAGGCCGATCTCGTTGTTCAGATTTCCCTTGGTGGCCAGGACACTGCCCTTGCGCGCCAGGATGGCAGCCAGCATCTCTTTGACCGTTGTCTTGCCGTTACTGCCGGTGACCGCCGCAACCCTGGAGCCACTCCTGACCCTCCAGGCCGAGGCCAGTTGCCCCAGACCCTTCAGGGTGTCCGCCACCTGCACACAGGGAAGCGAGGTATCCAGCTCCCGCTGCACCATGGCCCCGGCGGCACCGCTCTGCTCTGCCTGGGAGATATAGTCATGTCCATCAAAATTAGGGCCACTCAGGGCCACAAACAGCTGCCCCGACTGCAGATTACGGCTATCAGTACTCACCGCTGAGAAGGCGGCATCATCCCCCACAAGGTGCCCGTTCAGGATACTGGCTGACTCTGAGAGGGTGAAATTGATCATGCGACCAACTCATCCAGCGCCAGCAGCACCTGTTCCCGATCACTGAAGTCCAGCCTCTGATCACCCACCAACTGGTAATCCTCATGCCCCTTGCCACACACCATAACCAGATCACCAACCGCCGCCTCAGCCACCGCCGCTCTGATGGCAACAGCACGATCACGTAGCACCAGGGCATCACTGGGACGATCCATCCCCTTCAGGATATCGGCAATGATCCGATCGCCATCCTCGGTTCGTGGATTATCGTCAGTAAGAATCACCCGATCAGCCAAACGCTCGGCAATACCGCCCATCTGGGGTCGCTTACCGCTATCCCGGTCTCCACCACACCCAAACACACAGATCAGTCTGCCTGCGGTGTGCGCCCTGGCCGCAACCAGTGCGTGCTCCAAGGCATCAGGTGTGTGTGAATAATCCACCACCACCAGGGGTTGCCCAACACCACCATGACGCTCCATGCGACCAGCCACGGTCTGCAGCTGGGATAGGCGACTCAAGGCAGCATGTAGTGGCACACCCTGAAACAGCATTACATTCAGTACCGCCAACAAGTTACTGACATTAAACCGCCCAAGCAGTCCGGTGTTGAACTCACCATCACCCCGGTTGGTCTGCACCTTTACCGACATGCCTCGCCCATCCAGTTGAATATCCTGGGCCCAGGCCCATCCATCCAGCCGCTCCGGCATCTCCTCCGGCTGTTTCAGGCCATAGCCCAGCGCCAGCACCCCGGCCGGCAACCGCTCCATCACCTTCAATCCAAATGGATCATCCAGATTGACCACGGCACAGCGAATGCCCGGCATCTTGAACAGGCGCAACTTGGAGGCACCGTAGGCCTCCATGGTGCCGTGATAGTCCAGGTGGTCCCGGCTCAGATTGGTGAATACCGCCACATCAAAATGTATCGCCTCCACCCGCCCCTGCTCCAGGGCGTGAGAAGAGACCTCCATGGCCACGTGGCCGGCCCCCTCCTGCCTCAGATCATTCAGAATA
>JAAGZL010000326.1 GCA_024206335.1 Gammaproteobacteria bacterium | reverse complement strand
TTTTTTTGCTGGCACTATGGCCACAGCCTGGAAGTATACACCTGCCTGCGGTGTTGTTTGCTGAACGTTCACAATCAATATTTGCTATGGAAGAGGCGCAGGTTGCTGAGGTATGGGTGAAGCGTGGAGAGCAGGTTGAGGAGGGACAGCTGTTAATTCTTCTTGGTTCAGATGAGCTGGAATTTGAGCTGCGCCAAGTGAATGAAGAGCTGGGAGTGCTTCAGACGAAGTTGCATCGCAGCGCAGTTTCGGCCCGAGATAGGGCGCGGCGTGTAATTACCGAGCAACAATATCAGCGTTTGCTGGAGCGTAGGCGTGGTCTTCAAAAACGTCAGGAGCAGTTGCAGATCCATGCTCCGTTCCGTGGCACCATTACTGCCATGTCTGAGTTGCACCCCGGGGTCTGGGTGAATGTTGAACAGCCACTGCTGCAGCTGGTATCCCCACGGCAGTATCTGATCGAAGGTTTTGTCAGTGAGCAGGATCTGGCCCTGCTTGAATTGGGGCAACATGGGGTGTTTGTTGCTGACCAGGGTGATATTGCACCACTTCAGATTGAGGTGGGAGCAACGGATATCGGTTCGGTATTTTCCCTGCCTTATCCAGAACTAAGTTCGCAGTACGAAGGCCCAATTGCGGTCCGGCCACTTGCAGGAGAACAACTCATACCTGAGAGTGCCCATTACCGGGTGGCGCTGAGCTTGAGTAGTCCGCCATCAGATCTGCCGCAGGCAAGGCTTTCTGGCATCGCGATTATTGAGGGGCGTTCCCGCATTTGGCTTTGGCAGCAACTTAAACTTGCAGTTGCGCCATTGATACGCGAAAGCGGGTTTTGACATGGGGCTGTACCCTCAATGCATTATTAATGGTTGCAGGTAGCCAAAGAATTGGTGAGATATTTGCTGTGGGTCAATAGTTGCGTGGGCCAAATATCGCCGTGCCCACCCGAACTATAGTTGAACCTTCGGCTATGGCTGCAGGTATATCATCGGACATGCCGATGGATAGGGTGTCCAGTGGTAGTTCCTTGGTTGCCAGTTGGTCCCTTAGTTCACGTAGCCTGCGAAACGGGAGGCGCTGTTCATCGATGCTGGCTGTGGGAGAGGGCAGGGTCATCACTCCTCTCAGTTTCAGTCGGGGTAGGGTGCTGATCTGCTCGATTAATTCTGCCGCCTGGTCTGGTTCCACTCCGCCTTTGGTTGCCTGATTGTCGATGTTGATCTGCAGGCAGATGTTCAGGGGTGGCATGGAATCTGGGCGTTGGTCATTCAGGCGCTGGGCATGTTTCAGCTTGTCTATGCTGTGTACCCAGTCAAATTTTTCTGTGATCTGCCGGGTTTTGTTGCTTTGCACCCGTCCAATAAAATGCCACTCAATTGCCTCATCCCTCAGCTGGTCTATCTTATTTATGGCTTCCTGCAGATAGCTCTCACCAAAGCAGTGTTGGCCAGCTTCTAGAGCCTCCATTATCTCTTTTGCCGATCTGGTTTTGCTTACTGCGAGCAGCTGAACTGAGTCGGTTGCCCTAGCGTACTTTGCCGTAGATTCAGCAATAATGGCACGAACGGCCTTCAGTCTGGATTCAATTATTGGCTTCATTTGGTTTTTTGTTAGCGCTGTTTTAGCCCTTAAAGATGGAATGTGCCCCACATTTTACGTGGATATTGGATTAAAAAACATAATAGTTTCCAATAATATTGCTATACATATGTTAGGATTATTTACTATTAGAAACCACGGGTTGCATAGGAACAGCCGGAACTGCGGTTGATTTTACTCCAGGGAATTTTGGGGTTGTCTAAAATAAATACTACATAGAATAACGGCCACATTGTTTGGGGAGTAATGTATGGATATTGCTGAGCTACTTGCCTTTAGCGTAAAACATAATGCGTCAGACTTGCATCTGTCTGCCGGTTTGCCACCTATGATTCGGGTGGATGGTGATATTCGTCGGATTAATATCCCAGAGCTGGAACACAAGGTGGTTCACGCCTTGGTGTATGACATCATGAACGATAAGCAGAGAAAGGATTTTGAGGAGTTCTTTGAAACTGATTTTTCCTTCGAAATTCCCGGTCTTGCTCGCTTTCGTGTCAACGCATTCAACCAGGATCGCGGTGCCAGTGCGGTGTTTAGGACTATTCCGTCAAAGGTCCTGACCCTGGAGGATCTGGGTTGTCCCCCCACTTTTAAAGAGATCGTAAATGTGCCGCGGGGGTTGGTGCTGGTTACCGGTCCCACAGGTTCTGGTAAGTCTACTACTTTAGCAGCGATGATGGACTACAAGAACGATAGTGAGTATGCACATATCCTCACCATTGAAGATCCGATTGAATTTGTACACACCAGCAAAAAATGCCTGATCAATCAGCGTGAGGTGCACCGGGATACCCTAGGCTTTGCCGAGGCCTTGCGCTCCGCCCTGCGTGAGGATCCTGATATTATCCTGGTGGGTGAGTTGCGTGATCTTGAAACTATTCGTCTCGCCCTGACGGCGGCGGAAACTGGACATCTGGTTTTCGGTACCCTGCACACCAGCTCGGCAGCCAAGACTATTGATCGTATTATTGATGTGTTTCCTGCTGGTGAAAAAAGTATGGTCCGTTCCATGCTGTCAGAGTCTCTACGTGCTGTGATATCGCAAACCCTGATGAAGAAGATTGGTGGTGGACGTACTGCGGCCTGGGAGATAATGATTGGTACTCCTGCTATACGTAATCTGATTCGGGAGGATAAGGTGGCTCAGATGTATTCAGCGATCCAGACCGGTCAGGCTGTGGGTATGCACACCCTGGATCAGCATCTGCAGGATATTGTGAAGAGAGGTATGGTTAGCCGTCTGGATGCCCGTGCTAAGGCTATGAACAAAGACCTGTTTACCTAAGGAGGCTTTGACTAAAGCTGTCCATGGCTTGATCAGAGCATGCAAAAGGGAAGTGTATTTTTCTTTTGCTTCATTTTCAATGGCTTATGGCTATGGAAAATGACAGCATATTTGTGTGCTGTGTATGCGGTAGTTATTCGGTTGTTGTGGAGATATTGATGGATTTTACCGGGATTCTAAAATTAATGAGTGAAAAAAAGGCATCTGACCTGTTTGTAACGGTTGGCATGCCTCCCAGTATTAAGGTGCATGGACGTATCTCCCCGATATCTAAGGGGCGGTTGAATGAGGAGCAGACCAGGGAGCTGGTGTTCGGGATAATGAGCCCGGCCCAGAGAGATGAGTTTAACAATACCAATGAGTGTAATTTTGCCATCAGTGCAAAGGGTGTCGGGCGTTTTCGGGTGAGTGCATTTATCCAACGTGACTCTGTGGGTATGGTTTTAAGACGTATTGAAAACGAAATTCCAACCATTGAGCAGTTGTTGTTGCCGCCTATTCTGAAAGATCTGGCCATGACAAAGCGAGGGCTGGTGATGTTTGTGGGCGCAACTGGAACCGGTAAGTCCACTTCGCTGGCTGGTATGTTGGAGTATCGGAATGGTAATAGCAGCGGTCATATTGTGACCGTGGAAGATCCTATCGAGTTTACCCATAACCATGCTGGTTGCATCGTTACCCAGCGTGAGGTTGGTATTGATACCGAATCCTATGAGGTGGCCCTGAAAAATACCTTGCGTCAGGCTCCAGATGTAATTCTGGTCGGAGAGATACGCACGCGTGAAACAATGGAGCATGCAATAGCATTTGCTGAGACCGGGCATCTTTGTCTCTCCACCTTGCATGCAAATAACGCCAATCAGGCCTTGGATCGCATTATTAACTTTTTTCCTGATGATAGACGCAACCAGACTTTCATGGACCTCTCTCTGAATCTGCGTGCAATTGTAGCTCAGCAGTTGATACGCCGCCCTGATGGTAAGAGCAGAAGGCCGGTGGTGGAGGTGTTGGTGAATACTCCACTGGCAGCAGACCTGATCCGCAAGGGTGAAGTGCATAAACTCAAGGACTTGATGAAGCGTTCCGATGAGCATGGAATGGCAACTTTCGACCAGGCATTGTATAGCCTGTATTCAGATGGTGAGATTACCTATGATGATGCCGTCATGCATGCGGACTCAGCCAATGAGGTACGTCTCATGATCAAGTTGGGAAGTGGCAATGTAGACCAATACTCAGCGCAGATGGAGGAGATATCTCTAGTCCACGAGGATGATTGGTAGTTCCTAGCCATAGTGGGCTAACTCTGATGACGCGGACGTGAGCATTGGCTCTGCGCATCATATTTGTTGAAGATAAAGGCCTATTGGCTAAAAACATCCCTGGCATTGAATACCGGTCCATCTACACACACCCGTTTCATGGTGGTACCGTCTGCCGTTTCAATTGGTACTACGCAACCAGCACACCCTCCCACACCGCAGGCCATATATTCTTCCAGAGATACCTGGCAGGGAAGGTCATACTCCTGGCATAGTTTAGAGACCGCCTCCAGCATGGGGTGGGGGCCGCAGGCCAGTACCTCAACCTCGTTGCGTGCCGACTCATCCAGTGAGTCCAGCCAGTGCCGTGCCAGGTCTGTGACATAGCCTTGAAAACAGCCAGGAAAGCCCTGCAGACTGGTCAGGCGGTTGGCTACCCCCCAATCCTCCAGCAGCGGCATGCCGGCGATTACATCATTGGGGATGCCGGTAATTATGGTGGCAGATGGCTGGGGTTTGAATGGGAATGGCACCTCGGAACCCAGGATTACAAAGGGTTTGATCTCCTGGTTCTGGTACATGGTCTCTGCCAGGAACACCATGGGTGGCAGACCAACGCCGCCACCAATAAGCAGTGGTCGGGGGTATTCTGGATGGATCTGAAACGGGTTGCCTATGGGCCCCATGATGCTAAGGGACTCACCTACTGTTCTTTCGGAGAGCAGAGTGGTGCCGCGACCGACCCGTTTATATAGAAAATCCACACAGCCATCTGCCGGTGAGGCTCGCATGATGGAGATAGGGCGTCGCAGTGGTTGCTGTGGACTGCACTGTAGATGGGCGAAGCTGCCAGGTCTGGCGTTGGCTGCACACTCAGGGGCTTTAACGCGCAGCAGGAACTGGTCTCCATCGAATGCCTTATGGCTGAGGATCTCGGCATCTTCTACGAAGATGGTATCGCGGTGTGGTTTTTTGGTATTAGTCATCAAAAATCAACAATCTTAATTAAGCCTTGTAAACAACCCTGCCCTGGAACAAGGTGTGGGTCACCTGACCGGTAAACTCACGGTCTAAAAATGGGGTGTTTTTACCTGCGCTGAGCATGGTCTCTGTTGTCAGTTGCCAACTCTTTTTTGGATCGAAGATGCAGATATCCGCATCGGCTTCCACGCCAAGCTGACCTAGTGGCAGCCCCAGCACCTCGGCTGGACCGCTGGTAAGGCGGGCGATGGCGTCTGCCATCTCAATGATGCCCTCGTCTACCAGTTCCAGCGTTAGCCCCAGAAGGGTCTCCAGTGAAGATATGCCAGGTGCGGTGGAGGGGAAGGGGGCCTGCTTGGCATCTGAATCATGGGGTTGGTGATCTGAGCAGATGGCCTTGATGGTTCCTCTGGCTATACCTTCCCGTAGCTGTTTCAGGTCTTCCCTGGTGCGTAGAGGGGGGATGACATGGCAGTTGCTGTTAAACTCTTCGATGCACTCTTCCGTTAGATGTAGCTGGTGTGCTGCCACATTGGCTGTAATGGGGACGCCTCTTTTCTGTGCCCCCTCAATCATGCGCAGTGCTCTCGCTGTAGAAAGGGCGTGGAAGTGTATGGTGCATCTCGTGTGGTCTGCAAGCGCAAGATCCCTTGCTACCGCAACGCTCTCCGCGGCTTCCGGTATACCAGGCAGCCCAAGGCGGGAGCAGATAAGTCCTTCATGTACGCAGCCGTTGTTCCTCAGGTGTCGGTCTTCAGGGCGGATGAAAACGGTTATCCCGAAGGTGGCGGCGTATTCCAGGGCTCTCCTTTCCACCAGGGTGTTTGCCAGGGGTTCATAGGCATTGCTGAGGACCGGGCACTCAGCCCTGGTCAGTGCCACCATCTCGCTGAGTTGGCTACCTTCAAGCCCCTGGGTGAGAGCGCCTATAGGAAGGATCCTGGCGTAGCCGATATCCATGCTTTTGTTATAGATCATGCTGGCGACGGCAGGGGTGTCGATGATCGGGTTGGTGTCTGGTGGGCAGCAGATGGTGGTGATGCCGCCCTTGGCAGCCGCCCTGGTCTCACTCTCGATGGTGGCCTTGTGCTCCTGTCCCGGCTCCCGCACCCGGGCGCTAAGGTCCACAAGGCCCGGGCAGACGACCTGTCCCTCGGCATCGATGGTGAGGTCTGGCTTGAATCCTTCTGGAGGCTTGCCAATGGCGCAGACCTTGCCATCTTCTACGAATAGGTCTTTTCTTTCATCGACACCGTTGGCGGGATCGATGAGCCTCCCATTTTTTATTTCTATCCTGTTTGCTGGGGTCATTTTTTGCTGGCTCCAGGATTCATTGTTCCCATGGCCATGGACATTACCGCCATGCGTACCGCGATACCAAAGCTGACTTGCTGCAAGATCACGGATCTAGGTCCATCGGCAACCTGCGTGGCCATCTCAACCCCGCGGTTGATTGGTCCCGGGTGCATGACAATGGCGTCTGGCTTGGCCGCCTCCAGGCGCTCGTCTGTCAGGCCATAGAGCTGGAAGTACTCATGCTCACTCGGGAGCATGGCGCCGCTCATGCGTTCCCTTTGCAGGCGCAGCATAATCACCACATCTACCCCGCTGATGCCCTGTTCCAGATTGTGATAGACCTTGACCCCCAGTCTGTCTGCATCTGCTGGCAGCAGGGTCTTGGGTGCGATTACCCGAACCTCTTCTGTTCCCAGGGTGTTAAGGGCCAGGATCTGGGAGCGGGCCACCCGTGAGTGCAGTATATCCCCAACAATGGCTACCTTGAGTCCTTCGAACTCCTGCTTGTGGCGGCGGATGGTGAACATGTCCAGCATGGCCTGGGTGGGGTGAGAATGGCGTCCGTCACCGGCATTGATGACGCTGATGTGTGGTGCCGCATGGGTGGCGATAAAGTTTGCTGCGCCGCTATCTGCATGTCGCACGATGAACATGTCACAGTGCATCGCCTCCAGATTACGCAGGGTATCAAGCAGGCTCTCACCCTTGGAGGTGGAAGAGGCGCTGATGTTGAGGCTGAGTACATCTGCGGATAGGCGTTTGGCTGCCAGTTCGAAGGTGGTGCGGGTGCGGGTGCTGGTTTCAAAAAACAGGTTGGTTATTACCTTGCCGCGCAGCAGTGGTACCTTTTTGACAGTGCGTTCTGATACCCCGGTAAAGGACTCTGCCGTATCCAGTATCTCGGTCAACAACTCCCGGTTGAGGCCGTTGATGGAGAGAAAGTGGCGCAGCTTGCCATTGGGGTCTAGCTGTAGATTGCCGTTGTCTGGAGTCTCAATCACTATCGGCCTCTTCCTGTTCTCTGGCTTCATGTTTCGACTCTCCAATCACCAGGCATAGAGGATCGGGGCCGGTAAGGGTTATATGCTGCTCCGGATTCAGGGGTGGGCGCACCCCTACTACGTTGGGTTGGATCGGTAGCTCTCTTCCGCTTCTTTCCACCAGGGTGACCAGGGTGATGGAGGCTGGACGTCCGTAATCAAAGATCTCGTTCATGGCGGCGCGAATGGTGCGGCCGGTCTGTAGTACATCATCCACCAGGATGATGTGCTGGTCGTCCACGGCGAACGGGATGCTGGATGGGTGTACCTGTGGATTGACCCCTATCCGGGAGAAGTCATCCCGGTAGAAGGAGATATCCAGGATACCAAGGGGCTCGGTCAGATCTAGCATCTGATGCAGGCGTTCAGCCAGCCACACCCCGCCGGTGTGGATGCCGATCATTGCCGGGCTGGATATTTGTTGCATCTCCAAGCGGGTCTTTAGGGCCTGATGCATCTCGTTGATTAGGCCGTCTATGGCCTCGGCCTGCATGTAGTTATCACTGTTGTTCACTTAGCCAGGTTTCCAATATAAGTTGTGCCGCAATGGCGTCCAGTTCTTCTATCTTTTTTGGTTTTCGCTGTAGCTGTCGTTTGGCCTCGATGGAGGTAAGGCGCTCATCCACCAAGTGTACTGTGAGATGGTACCGTCCTTCCAGTTGGCGTGCGAAGCGGCGTGCGCGTGGCGCCACCTCTGCCTCGCTGTCGTCCATATTGAAGGGCAGTCCTACCACCAGTTCCTGTGGTTCCCAGGAGCTGATCAGACGGGTTATGCCATCCCAGTCTGGGTGTTGTTGAACGGCTCGAAGCGTCTCCAGGGGGGAGGCGGTTCTGGTCATGGTCTGACCAACGGCAACGCCTATTTTAGCTGGTCCGTAGTCAAATCCAAGTAAGGTTGTCATTCTTTTATTAACCTGTCCTCATAAGCATAGAGAGCTCAGTCGCTGTGTGTCAGTTTTATTATGCGTGTCCGGTATCACCTGATATCAGATTCAGGTCTACCCCCAGCAGTTGGGCGGCTGCCTTCCAGCGCTGTTCTGCCGGGGTGGAGAAGATTATCTGAGAATCTGCAGGCCCACTCAGCCAGGTGTTGGCGGATATCTCCTCCTCCAGTTGCCCGCTGGCCCAGCCGGCGTATCCCAGCGCTACCAGGTGAAGGTTCGGCCCCTTGCCCGCAGCTATGGATTCCAGGATATCCTTGGAAGTTGTTACCGATATACCATCGGTGATCTTGAGGGTGGAGTCCCAGTCGTTACCATCACTATGTAGTACAAAACCGCGCTCTGGTTGCACCGGCCCCCCGATGTAGATGTGCTCTTCTCCAGATTTCAGGTCGATATCTGTAATGTCCAGCTGATCCAGGATGTCGTTCAGGTGCAGGTTGGTGGGGCGGTTTACCACTATGCCCATGGCCCCCTCATCCGTGTGCTCACAGATATAGGTGACGGTCTGGGAAAAATTCATATCCTGCATGCTGGGCATGGCGATCAGGAACTGGTTGGTAAGATTTGTGCTGCTGTTCATGTCCTATAGTATCGGGCGCTGTTCCGATTACCGCAACCGTTTATCTGGGATTATCTGGACAACAACCGGTTGCTGCTGAGAAATTGCCAGGTTCGGGTAATGTCCAGCACGTCTATCTCCTTGCGTATCTCTGCCGGGAATGGGGCGTAGGGGGCGGCCAGTCTTACTATGCGGATTGCAGCGTCATCCAATAGCTTGTGCCCGGATGATTTACGTACCCTTATCTCAAAGATGGTTCCATTGGCCCGCAGTGCAACATGTAGTACCAGATGCCCATAGAGCTTCTTTCTCTTTGCCTCACCCGGGTAGTTGATATTTCCGATGCGCTCAACTTTTCTACGCCACGCATCCAGATAGTTGGAGTATTTGTACTCCTTGGTGCTGGCGCTGACAAATTTGCGTCGAGGTCGCTTGGCGTAGGCCTTGGTTTTGCGGTCCAGTTCTGCAGTCAGTCTGGATATCTCCTGATTGGTGCTGGCTATCAGTTGGGCGGCATTGAGTCGCTTGGTTTTTTTCTTTGGTCGTTTGGGAGTGGGTTTGGTCTTCTTTTTGGCTGGAGTCTTGGTGCTTACCACTCTCTTTTTGGCTGGTTCCACTTGTTGTGGCGGTGGTGTTGCCGGGGTATTTACCCGGTTGGGTTTGTTGGATTGTTTGGTTACCGGTTGCAGGCTGTCAGTTGTGGGGCGTTCAGCCTTCTCCTTGGTGCCGCCACCTTCCTGGCTGTGCTGGGCCAGAAAGTCGGCCTTTTTTGGTTCTTTTTTTGCCGCTCGGTTGTGTACCACCGCAATCTCCAGGGTGCGATCTGCTGGCGGCAGTTTTTTTGGTTGATCCAGGGTAAAGCCGACCCCGAGTATGACTACGGCATGCATGGTGATGGCGACAAATATGGTTAGTCCCAGACGGTCAAAGGCTGATATGTTGGTGGTAGTGCTCATTTGTATACTATGTTACTCGTTGTTTCCGTTTGCGAGTGCTGGACTGAGGTTAATGGTGTACTGCTTCTTATCCAGTTTTAATCGTTTCTGCATGGCGGGATTCATGTGTATTGCCCGATCCTTATCCACCAGAAGAACATATCTGAGGCCCATGTTGCGTGCGATGTTGTACCAGTTATTTGGGCCTGCAACAAATAGTGCGGTGGCTGCAGCGTCGGCAGTGGCGGCATCTGGGTGGATTACGGTGACCGAACTGGTATCGGTGGCCGGGTAGCCGCTACGCGGGTCTATTATGTGGTGGTAGGTCTGACCTTTCCAGGTGAAATTACGTTCATAATCACCAGAAGTAAATACACTCTCGTCTCCCGCAACCTCGACGCTGGCCAGGGTGCCCTTGCCGGATGGATGGCGAATGGCTATGCGCCAGGGGCGGTCTTGCGGCGAGCCGATGGCGCGCAGGTCGCCGCCGGCGTTGATGATGGCGTTTTCAATGCCCATCTGGCGTAGGTGATTGATCGCCAGGTCAATTCCAAATCCCTTGCCAAAGGCCCCGAAGTCCAGTTTGACATTAGGGTTGGTGCTATACATGGTTATTCCGTCCAGGACCAGATTGCTCATGCGTGGGTTCTGTTGCAGGAGCTGGGTAATGACCTCAGGTTTTGGTGGCCGGTGGCCGGCTGGATCATCGCTGTGAAAACCCCAGGCATCGATCAGTTGGCCAATGGCGGGATTGAACAGGTGGTCACTGCTGACAGCCAGTTCGCTACTGCGCCTGATCATCTCCAGTACCGAGGGTGGGACTGAAAATTTGGCTCCGGTGGTGATGAGTCTATTGACCCGCCCCAGGGGGCCTGGGTCCCAGGCGTGCCAGGATTTGTGCATCTGGGCGAAGTCTTTCTCGATGGCCGCGGTTGCGGCGGCGGCCTGTTTGCTGGAAACGCCGGAGATACTCAGGTCGAT
Source organism: Gammaproteobacteria bacterium (assembly GCA_024206335.1). Classification (GTDB taxonomy): domain Bacteria; phylum Pseudomonadota; class Gammaproteobacteria; order Chromatiales; family Chromatiaceae; genus JAAGZL01. The sequence goes on along the minus strand of JAAGZL010000326.1, from coordinate 23,613 downwards.
CATGGTGCCAAAGGCCAGAAATCTGCTGGTGATGATCTGTTCCTGTTGTCCGCAACCGGTAAGGGTCAGAACAATAAGGGCCAGCAGCAGTATCGGTGTGAGGGGGCTTGGGGTTCTATTCATGCCTTGATTTTGCTTTCGATCTTATCCAGCAGTTGGGCGCTTATGTTGAGCCCAAACTGGTTGTCTAGCTCCCGGATGCAGGTGGGGCTGGTGACGTTTATCTCGGTCAGATAGTCGCCGATAACGTCCAGACCGGCAAACAGAATGCCTCTTTCCCGCAGGGTTGGTCCAACCTGGGCTGCTATCCAGAAGTCCCGCTCTGAGAGCGCGATCCCTTCGCCACGCCCGCCGGCTGCCAGATTTCCCCGGTTGTCGCCGCGCTGGGGTATGCGGGCGAGAGCGTAGGGTATGGGGTCGCCGTCCACCATCAGGATGCGTTTGTCCCCAGCACTGATCTCGGGCAGAAAACGCTGGGCCATGGCGTATTTTGTGCCGTTTGCTGTGAGGGTCTCGATGATGACGTTGCTGTTTGGGTCGTCCAGTTGAACCCGGAATACCGATGCACCTCCCATTCCATCCAGTGGTTTTAGGATAATGTCCCCATGCTGTTGCAGAAAATCTGTCAGCTGCTGATGATCCCGGGAGACCAGGCTGGAAGTGCAGCAGTCTGGGAACCATGCGGTGAATAGCTTTTCGTTGGCGTCGCGCAGGCTGCTGGGACGGTTTACCACCAGAGTTCCGTTCCGCTCCGCCTGTTCCAGGATATAGGTGGTGTAGACGTACTCCATATCAAATGGTGGATCCTTGCGCATAAGGATCACGTCCAGCTCGTCCAGTGGGTGGTAACGCTCAACCCCAAAGCTGAACCAGGAGTTGGTGCTGTCGGTTAATTCCACCTGCCGCATCCTGGCGTAGCTGCGGTTGTCATGCAGGCATAGGTCACTCTGCTCCATGTACCAGACGCTCCAGTTCCTGGCTTGGGCCTCTAGCATCATGGCAAAGGAGCTGTCTTTATAGGTATGGATGGAGTCTATGGGGTCCATCACTATGCCCAGGGATATACTCATTGCGGTATGTTACCTGATTTGAACTCTGTTTATTCAATCGATTTGGAAGGGAGGTTTTCTCTCACCGTAGTCTTGTTTTTGGTGCCAAGTTTCAATTATTTTGGTTTTATTGCATTGTGATATATATCTTAAATCAGGGGGTGTTTTGTGGTCTGTTAATGAAAATGTTTCAATATGATCAATAGGTTGTTGCAGTATTTTAAATCAATTGCTATGGTTCTCTAGTAATACATTTGACGTGTTCGATAATTAAGATGCAGATATAATCACACCCTTTTATCGGTGGTGTGTGTTTTCTGCATAACAGACTGCGGCAAAGGCAAACTAAATAGTATCCTGGTTGTCGTGGAGACTCGTCGTTGACTGAGTGCTTTTGGTTGGCCTGGGAGCTGTGAGTTCCATATCGTTGGGGCAGTGGTGACGCATCGAACTAAAGAGGAACGGTGATGCAAAAAGAACCTGATAATATCTCAGGCCTTAAGGTAATGGTTATTGATGATAGTAAGACTATCCGCAGGACAGCGGAGAGCCTGTTGAAGAAGGCCGGATGTGATGTGTTGACGGCTATCGATGGATTTGAGGCGCTGGCCATCATCGCGGACAGCCGACCGGACGTGATCTTTGTAGATATCATGATGCCGCGGCTCGATGGCTATCAGACCTGTGCCCTAATAAAGAATAATACTGAGTTCAAGCAGATTCCGGTAATTATGCTGTCAAGCAAGGACGGCCTGTTTGATCGGGCCCGAGGAAGAATTGTTGGGTCAGAACAGTATCTGACCAAGCCATTCACCAAGAATGAGCTTCTTGATGCTATCAAGAAATATGCCCCAAAGGCGGCATAAACCAAACAATGATTTCTTTATAGTCTATTACAACCATGATAAATCCTGTGTCCTGATTCGATGGCGAGAAGTTATGAGACTATTTTCTAAAAAAAGTGCAGAGAAATCTGGTTCCAGCAATGAATCGCTACGGGGCAATGGTACCGTCCTTGTGGTAGATGACTCACCTACTGAACTGCACATATTGAAAGGTTTTCTGGAAGAGGCCGGGTATGCCGTACTATTGGCAGAGAATGCGGAGTTAGGGATAGAGCAGGTACAAAGTGCTAAGCCAGATCTGATACTAATGGATGTGGTTATGCCAGGATTGAATGGGTTTCAGGCGACTCGGCAGCTGAGTCGTAACCCGGAGACCAGTGATATCCCGGTTATCATGGTTACCACCAAGGATCAGGAGACTGATCGGACTTGGGGGCTGCGTCAGGGGGCGAAGGAGTACATTATCAAGCCGGTAGAAAAAAATGAGTTGCTGTCCAGAATAAAGGCTGTACTAAGCGCATGAGATGGGTTAAATAAACCATGTCAACGAACGAATCTGAAGCTAGGGAGCTCATGCTGCTGTTGCAGGATATTGAGAGTCAGAGTCGTAAGTTTGCTTTTGACCTACCCCATAGGGAGGAGTCTAAGTTTACCTGGGAAGGGGTGTTGTTCACTATCTTAGATATGAGGCTCCTTGCTGCCCTGGGTGAGGTTAAAGAAATTCTCAACTATCCATCGAATGTCACTTCAGTCCCAGGGGCGCAGCCATGGGTACGCGGTGTGGCCAATGTACGTGGTAGTCTGATGCCAATATTTGATTTGCAGGAATATCTTGGTGGCAGCTCTATCAGCATCGGGCGTAAGACCAGGGTGCTGGTAATTGAACATGAGGGGCTGTTTGCTGGCCTGATGGTGGGGGATGTCTTTGGCATGCGTCACTTTGATGAAGAGTTACGTATCCAGAAGCAGGAAACGACGGACCAGATTAATCGTTATGTCACTGGCGCTTATGACGTGGATGGCGATCAGTATCCCATCCTCAGTATGCATATGCTGGCGGAGGATCCAGAGTTCCAGGTTGTAGCGGCCTGAACAACTGGTTAAAACTTAAAGTTAGGTAGCAATGGTTATGGGTGTTGCTATGTGGAATTCAATAATTATTACGCTCTTTCGGGAGATATAGAGAGATGAAGATAAGCTCTGGGAAAGGTGTGGCAGGTGGAAGAAATCCAGTTGCTATGGTTTTAACAATTGGCATCATGTTAATGCTGGCTATGGCGATTTGGGTGTTCTTCCAGTCATCAAAATCAGATGCTAATGATGAGGGATATCAACAGCGTGCTGCAGAGTTGAGGGTTATTTCGGAACGTATAGCAAAGTATGCGCTTACGTCTATCGTTGGTGATAAAGGCTCCTTTGCCCAGTTGGAGGACTCTAAGGAATCATTTGATCGTTACCTCAATGAGCTGCGAAAAGGTGTGCCAGATCAGGGGCTGCCACCTGCCCCGGAGGCGGTGAAGGATGAGTTGTATCTGGTTGAAGCGCAATGGTTGACGTTGGGGAAAAATGCGAACGATATCCTGGTAAATAAAGATTCAATCATCGCAGCGCAGGAGATTATAAGTTTTGTTCAGGAACTGGTTCCACACTTGCAGCTCCTCTCACAAAAAGTGGTGGATGATCTGAAAGTTTCTACCGCCAGTGGTAAACAGATCGCAGTTGCAGCGGAGCAACTAATGCTGGTGGAGCGTATCGACAAAAACGTTGCTATGGTGCTTAAAGGTGGCGAATTTACTGCTATGGCTATCGATCAGTTCAGTCGTGATACTGACCATTTCGGGCGTGTTCTAAATGCACTGCTGAATGGTAGTACGAGTATTGGTATTGAGTCGGTACCGACCCAGGTTGCAGATGCTAAGCTGCGGGAAGTGGTTGTTTTATTTGAAGGCTTAAATAGTTTCACCGAACAGATGATTGATACCATACCAGCCATGTTACCAGCCCTGGAGGCGGTGGGTGAACTTTCGGATAACTCTGATCTGGTGAATGATGCCACCACAAGTCTGCTTGCTGCATACACTGAATCCCCTGGACGTTTCTCCATACTTGGATTTAAGACCGGCCCTGGGATGGTGGCATTCTTCAGTTTTCTGGCCGTGCTGTTGTTCCTGGCGCGAAGCTATCTGGTGCTGGTTGGAGAAAGAGCCGTCCAGGATGAGATCAAAAAACAGAATGAAAGAAGTCAGGAGGCTATCTTACGGTTGCTGGATGAGATGGGTGATCTTGCAGATGGTGACCTAACGGTGACTGCGACGGTGACTGAAGATGTCACCGGTGCCATTGCGGATTCCATTAACTACACCATTGAGGCCTTGCGTAGTCTGGTAACCACCATTAACCAAACATCAGAAAGTGTTTCCACATCGGCGCAGGAGAGTCGTGCTACCGCCATGCATCTGGCCGAAGCATCGGAGCATCAGGCCGATCAGATTACATCTGCCAGTGGTGCCATCAAGAGCATAGCTCAGACCATTGACCAGATGTCCAGTGACGCGAATGAGTCTGCTGAGGTTGCCAAGCACTCGGTGGAAATCGCTAACAATGGTGCGGATACAGTACGCCGTACCATTCAGGGCATGGATACCATTCGAGAACAGATTCAGGAAACGTCAAAACGAGTCAAGCGCCTCGGTGAAAGTTCGCAGGAGATTGGTGACATCGTTGAGATTATTGATGATATTGCTGATCAGACCAACATTCTGGCGCTGAATGCAGCTATGCAGGCTGCCATGGCTGGTGAAGCTGGTCGTGGCTTTGCGGTGGTTGCGGATGAGGTGCAGCGACTTGCGGAGCGCTCTGGTAATGCGACCAAGCAGATTGAAGCCCTGGTTAAGACCATTCAGGCTGATACCAGTGAGGCGGTTAGCTCTATGGAATCAACCACAAAAGAGGTGGTGTTGGGTGCCAAACTTGCAGAGGATGCGGGCGATGCCCTGATGGAGATTGAAAGCGTTTCCACTCATATTGCTGAGGTTACACAAAAGATTGCCGGTTCGGCCGAACAACAGTCTAGCGGTGCAACCAAGATCGATGACACTATGAGTGTAATTCAGGAGATTACCACCCAGACACTAGATGGAACCAACCAGACAGCTGCTTCCATTGGGATGCTTGCTGGCCTGGCCGACGAGCTGCAGGGCTCTGTTGCAGGCTTTCGGTTACCTGAGTAGTCAGGTAATCCGGGTATGGCCTCTGGGAGCTAGCTTAATGGGAAAGATGGCAAGTCAGGTATGAGTAAAACTCAAGATCATAGCAAACTAAACTGGATTAAGGATGAACTGGATGCAGTCATCTTGCAGGCCCGTGCTGCGTTTGAGGAGCACATGGTTGGTGCGGATGATTCCGAGCTAATGACATCTTGTACCAGTAACCTGCATCAGGTGCATGGCACTTTGCAGGTTTTGGAACTGGATGGTGCAACCATGCTGACCGAAGAGATGGAGCTGGTTGCGAGTGCTATCGCTGATAATAAGTTGCCCCATGGTCGTGAACAGGATGCAGCCGAGGCCCTGATGCAGGGCTTGATCAGGTTGCCTGACTATCTGGAGAAACTGCAGGGTGGAGCTCCTGATCATCCTGCAATTATTCTGCCTCTGCTCAATGATCTGCGTGCGGTACGCGGGAAAAATTTAATCTCAGAAGTGGCGCTGTCGGCACCTGAGTTGGGCCAGAAATTTACTGCTGGAGAGGTAATAGAGGAAGGGGGTAGTGAACTCCCAAATATGGTTCGAGCTCTTAGGCACAAGTATCACCGTGGCTTGTTACAGTGGTTTCGTGGTCCCGACCAGTTGGCAGGTATCGATGGGGTTGGTACGGTGTTGGTGCAGCTAGAGAGTGCCGCAGGTACTGGTCAGGTGAGGCGTTTGCTACAGGTGGCGAGAGCTGCCCTGTCCGCCCCCAGAGAGAATATTCAGGCTCCCAATATTGCCACCAAAATGTTGTTTGGCAGGGTGGATCGTGAGTTAAAGAGGGTTATTAATGAAGGTGAGCGCCCGGTGGCTGAGAAGCCGGCAGTGGACATGCTTAAGGGGTTGCTCTATTACGTTGCTAGTGTAAAGGATGATGATGAACTGGTCCGGTCGGTTAAGCAGGAGTTTGATCTTGAAAACCTGATTATGAGTCCACAGCAGGTAAAACTGGAGCGTGAGGGTCTGGCTGCTCCCAATGTGGAGCTTCTGGAATCTCTTAGACAGGCTATTTGTGACGACTTGTCTGAGATCAAAGATGTGCTGGACCTGTTTATTCGAACAAAAAACAATGATTTGGAGCAGCTTCTGGCGTTAGAGCAACCGATGCGGAAAGTTGCTGATACTCTGGGAATGATAAGCCAGGCTGCCATGCGCCAACGTATGAGGCGCCAAGCTGACAGGATTAAGGAGATATCCACCTTAGGGGCGGTGGTCAAGGAGTCAGATTTGTTAGAGATGGCTGGTGATATCATCTTTATAGAGACGTCATTGGAAAACCTGGCTAGCTTTGGCAACACGCAGTTTGTGCAACCGGATGAGACTAAGCCTAGCAGTGAAGGAGAGGTGTCTGATCGGGAGATGCCAGAGGGTGAATTTGAGCATTTAGTAAATTCTGTGGTACGTGAGTCCCGTGTTGATATGGCCAAGATCAAGGACTCTATCCTTATCTACATCAAAACACCGAAAAAATCACATGCACTGGAACAGGTGCCAGACAGCTTCTACGCAATTGCTGGTGCATTTGAAATGCTCAAGTTGTTTGACGTATCTGCCCTATTGCGTGCTACAGCGGGTTATGTATCAAATGAGTTAGTCGCGAAAAAAACTGTTCCGGATATGCCTCGGCTTAATGCTTTCGCTGATGCCGTAACCAGTATCGAATACTATATGGAGACCATAGCTGACGGCCGTGGCATCCAGAATAATATACTGGATGTGGCGCGCGAGGCCCTGGTGCGTCTTGGAACAGAAAGTGATGCTGAGGATGATGCGTTTTACGCCAATGCCGAGGGTGAAGAGGCTATCCCTGGCCTGATAACCCAGGCGGATATGGAACCGTTGCCAGATCCAGAGCAGCCTTCAGAGCAGTTTCTGGATGCCCCCGTGTTTGTAGAAGAGGTGGAGGTAGATGTCCTGCAGGAACATGTACCCTCTGCAGAAAAACCCAGCCTGGAAGAGATAGATCCAGAAATTCTGGATATATTTATTGAAGAGGCCCAGGAAGAGCTAGAGGTTATCCGTGAATATCTGGCCAAGTGGCTGAATGATGTGGATGACACTGAGGCACTGGCCACTTTTCGCAGATCGTTTCACACCCTAAAGGGTAGTGGTCGTCTGGTGGGGGCCAAGACCATAGGTGAGTTAGCCTGGTCCATAGAGAACCTCCTCAACCGAATAATCGAGAAAACACTGCCAATTACTACAGAACATACCGATTTATTGAGTGAAACACTGGATGTGTTGCCTGGCCTTATAGATTGTCAATCCAGGGGTGTTCCTCCTGAGATTGATACGGCACCTATAATAGAGCGGGCCACACTCCTGGCTATGCCCGGCTACTCAATCACTTCTGAGGGCGAGATGGATGTTGATGGTTCTGAAGAGGAATTAGAGCCGCCTGAGGAGGAAAAACAAACTTTAGATGCCGCGATTAGTATCGATCCTACCTTGTTGGAGATATTTGCATCAGAGTCGCGTACCCATATAGACACAATTAACGAGTTCCTGCAAAAGTGCAATGAGATTGGTGGGATATGTGCTCTGGACCATGGTGTGTCGCGTGCTTTTCATACACTGCATGGCAGTGCCCACATGGCTGGAGTTGATCCGATAGCTGAGGTTAGTGCTGCACTTGAAACCTATGTCAATGAGTTGTTGGAGCAGGGGGGGGTGGCTGACACAGGCTTGCTGAAACTGATTGAGAGAGGTGATCAACAGTTTGAAGTTGTCCTGGAAGCTATTAACGTGCCTGGTGCGGTTTTGCCTGATTGGAAAGGATTGCTTAAAGATATTGAGAGCGCCCATGATTTACTAATAGCTGAAGATATAGACTTAGATGAATCGATCTATGTTGAAGGGGTTGTTGATCTGGAGGAGCAACCCGCTGTTGCTACAGATGTAGTTGAGATACCCCAAGAGCTTGACGCCCAAGATAGTGCTTTCGGTGAAATATTGGAAGAGAGTACGGGTCTGGATGAGAATACATCCGAGTTGGATAGTTTTCTCCCAGAGCAACCTGGAGCCATGACTGATGATGTGGAGCAGTCACCTGATCAGGGAGGGCAGGGGGCAGTACATGACCCAAAGCCGGAGAGTAATCCGGCTGAGTCGATGGGATCGGAAGATCACATCGACACTACGGAGTTCGGCCAGGATCTTGAATCCATAGATGACGATCTCATCTCGATCTTTATCGAAGAATCAATCGAACTGATGGATGACGTGGATCATGCTCTCAAACAGTGGAATGAAAATCCGGCTGAAGCACATCCGTTGGTGGAACTGCAACGAACTCTGCATACCCTGAAAGGTGGAGCCAGACTCTCTGGGATTACCCCGGTAGGAGATTTGAGTCATGCCTTCGAGTCTCTTCTTTCAGGGGTTGATAGTGGGGCGGTAGACAACGATGATGCTGTTCGGGCCCTGTCCCAGAGAGTAGCGGACAGCCTGATGACTCAGATTGAACAGGCTAGTGACAGTGGCCAGGCAGAGACTGCAGATACCCTTATTGCAGAGCTGAATGACATGCTGTCTGGTGATAGCACTGACTCTATAGTTATTGTATCAGAAGAGCAGCTGAAGGATGACGAGCCTGCAGTTGAGAAGGATGACCTGGTTGAGGGAGCTGCAGCTGCAGATGATCAACCGGAGCTTGAGGAAGAGCCTGCATCAGCAGAAGAGGGTGAAGTTGCTGCTACATGGGGCGAAGAGTCTGGGCAGGTACTCTCATTTCCAGACCAGCGTGAAGCATCTGAACCAGCTGTTGAGGAACCACTCCCGACTGAAGAGGCCAATCTGGTCATGCCGGTGCGTCGTTCCGGACGTGAACAGTTAAGGGTTAATCCAGACCTCATGGATAAACTGGTTAATAATGCCGGTGAGGTTAGTATCTTCCGTTCACGCCTGGAGCAGCAGAATGGAGACCTTGGCTATAATATTGAAGAGCTGGGGCAGACCGTGCATCGCCTGCGGGAACAGTTACGCAAACTGGATATGGAAACAGAGACCCAGATTCTGTTCCGCTACGACAGGGACAAGGAAGAAGGTCGTCTGGATGGTGAGGGTGAAGAGTTTGATCCCTTGGAGATGGATAGGTTTTCCACCTTGCAGCAGTTATCCAGAGGGCTGATGGAAACTGTAGGGGACCTGAGTAACATCAATAAACTATTGGAGTCTGAGCAGAAGGGTACAGAGACCCTGCTGTTACAACAGTCCAGGATTACTACAGATCTGCAAGATGGGCTTATGCGTACTCGCATGGTCTCATTCAACCAGCTGGTGCCGCGTTTGCAACGTATCGTTCGCCAGACATGTTTGCCACTGAACAAGCAGGCGGAGCTAGTGATCAATGGCGCGGACATGGAGTTGGATCGTAGTATTCTAGATCGGATAACTGCACCACTGGAGCATCTTCTGAGAAACGCCGTATCCCACGGAATTGAACCGCCAGAACAGAGGCGCGCACAAGATAAGAATGCAGTGGGTATGATTGGCATGGAGCTTGCCAGAGAAGGCAATGATGTGGTGCTTACCATATCGGATGATGGCAAAGGACTTGATTTTTCAGCCATCAGGGAACGTGCAGAGAAGAGTGGTCTGCTACTGGATGGAGCAAATATAAGCGAAGGTGATCTTACCCAATTTATCCTGGAGCATGGCTTCACTACCTCAGATTCAGTGAGCCAGATTGCTGGTCGCGGTGTTGGACTGGACGTAGTGGTAAGTGAAATTAAACAGCTTGGCGGTACCCTGGATATTAACTCAAAGCCTGGGGAGGGTACCCAGTTTACCATCTATCTGCCACTTACCCTGGCCATAACAGATGCACTTCTACTCAGGGTCAGCAATGAGGTTTATGCTGTTCCTTATACCAATATTGATGCGGTTGTACGTATCAACCGGGATGAGCTGATAGGCTTTTATCGTGGTGATGATAGTAGTGATGGCTTTGCCTATGGCGACCATACCTATACGGTTAGATATCTTGGCGCACTTCTGGGTGCCGGGACGCCAAATCTGGCAGAGCAGAAAAAACGCGCTCCGGTACTGTTGGTGCGTGCAGGTATACATCATGTCGCTATACATGTGGATGATGTCATTGGGCATCGCCAGATAGTAGTAAAGTCGGTTGGGCCACAGCTCAGTACCATACGCTGGATATCTGGCGGTACTATTCTTGGTGATGGCCGGGTGGCGCTGATCCTGGATGTGAATGCGCTGGTGCGTAAAGATGCAGCACAGGCCGTGGAAAGTAACAGTATACAATCACTGCCTGAAAAAGTGGTGGGCCATGGAGCCAGGGTTATGGTGGTGGATGACTCCATTACTGTGCGCAAGGTGACTGGTAGGTTGCTGGAACGTAACGGTATGGAGGTGGAAACGGCAAAGGATGGTGTTGATGCCCTGGCCATGCTGCAGGATTACCATCCCGATGTAATGTTGCTGGATATTGAGATGCCGCGTATGGATGGTTTTGAGGTGGCCAGGCATATGCGTAACTCTGATCAGATGTGCGATATCCCGATAATCATTATCACGTCACGTACCGGTGAAAAGCATCGCAAGCTGGCTCTTGAGCTTGGGGTGAAACGCTACCTGGGTAAGCCCTATCAGGAGACAGACCTGCTTGAGACCATTGAATCGGTCCTGGAAGAAGAGGGTGGAGCATGAGTACAGAAGCAGAATCTGCCCTGGAGATACGTGGAGTGCTTCTCCCTCTTAATAAGGCGCAGTTGTTATTGCCCAACGCCGCAGTCTCAGAGGTGGTGCCATATCAGGACCTGACTCCTGCATCTGATGTGCCGGAATGGTTCCTGGGCTTCCAGGCGTGGCGATTTCAGGAGATACCTGTTGTCTCATTTGAGGATCTGGTGGAGGCTCCGTCGGTAGCACCAGGGCCGCGTTCCAGAGTGGCAATATGCAATACCCTGGGGGGGAATCAGAGGTGCCAGTTTATCGGTATACTACTCGCCTCCATACCGCGCCTGGTACGGGTGACTGAGGAGATTATAGCCCCCCAGAGTAATCTTCAGGAACTGGGGTCTGTGATACAGCGTGAGGTGGTCATTAACGGGGAGGATGCCTGGATCCCGGATATGAGCGCAGTGGAGTGGGTGGTGCAGGAGGCGCTATCTTAGAGGGTGTTTGGGAGTCTTAAGTCGTGAGTCTTAAGGTTGCTGCTAAAGCCTATACATTTAGGTCGTTAGTTACTGTTTCTAGCGGTCAACTGAGTAATCTAGGATTACTCTTTGCGGTTTAAATCAGTGTTTCTTCGCAGATATCAGATAAGGTCAAACTAGCGATAATCACCCCACAGTGTCTGGATGGCGGCAATCGCGGCCAGGGGGGCTGTTTCGGTCCTTAATACCCTTGGCCCCAGTCTTACTCCACAGAAACTGGAGTTTTGTGCGGCGAGAATCTCGGCCTCGCTCAATCCGCCCTCTGGGCCAATCAGAATATTAAAACTGTTACCTTGTGGATCTAAATCAGGCAAGCATATATCTGCCCGGTGGTTTAGGGTCAGTTTTATCCCTGCCGGTGGGGTTTCAAATAATTGTTCAATTACTATGGCATTGTGCATGGTGGGTAGTCTGCATCTGCCGGACTGCTCACAGGCCGCTATCATCACCTGCTGCCAATGTTTTTGGCGTTTCTCCAGTCGTTCGCCCTTAAGATTGACGACCCCGCGCTGACTGAACAAAGGAGTGATCTCACTAACCCCCATCTCGACAGATTTCTGGATGGCAAAGTCCATGCGTTCACCCTTGGAGATAGAGATGTAGAGGTGGATCTCCAGATCTGCCTCAGGCTCCAGCTCTGATCTGGTTAACACCTGTATCGTGGCCCCTTTTTTTGTTGCGATCTCCAACTGAGCCCGGTAGTTGTAGCCATCCCCATTGAACAGTACCAACTCAGCGCCGGGACGCAGTCGTAATACCCGTATCAGGTGACTGGATGCGGTGGGTTCCAGGGTTATCATCTGGTTTGGAATCAGTGGTTGTGTAGTGTGGATACGGGATAGGCGCATGGCAATAGGATCTCAACGCAAAGGTATTTGATCAAGGGGTAATCTGCATTGTATTTGGGTTTTATCTGTACTGGGTCAGTCCAATTTATGCTAAGTTATAAGTAGATTTTATTACAGGAATTATAAATGACAAAACATATTGGTATCTTGACTGCGGGAGGTGATAGCCCCGGCTTGAACGCCGCGATCAGGGGGGTGTGTAAGACCGCCCATGGCAGTTATGGTATGAACATAATCGGTTTTCGTGATGGCTTTCGCGGGTTGATGGAGAACCGCTTTATCCGCATGGACAGTGATGTGGTCTCTGGAGTGCTGTCGGTGGGTGGGACCATGCTGGGTACCAGCCGGGATAAGCCCCATCGTATGATGGTGGGTGGCAAGATGCAGGATATGACAGATGTCATTGTGGAGAACTATCACGCCAACCATCTGGATGCCCTGATCTGTCTGGGTGGCGGTGGCACCCAGAAGAATGCCCTGCGCCTGATGCAACGGGGGCTGAATATCGTCACCCTGCCCAAGACCATCGACCGCGATATCGCCATGACCGATAGTACCTTTGGATTTGATACCGCCCTGGGTATCGCCACAGATGCCATCGACCGTCTGCACAGTACCGCCCATAGCCACCATCGCATCATTGTGGTGGAGATCATGGGGCACCGTACCGGCTGGCTGGCTATGGGGGCGGGAATCGCCGGTGGGGCCGATGTAATCCTGATACCTGAGATAGCCTACGACGTGGAGTCCATCTCCCAGGCGATCCTTACCCGGGTGCGTGGCGGTAAGCAGTTCAGCATTGTGGCCATGTCCGAGGGCGCCATGTCGGTGGAGGAGTCGGAGGCGGTCCGTGCTGCAGAACTGCGCAGGGAGCAGGCTGAGGACAAGGAGGAACGTAAGCGGGCGAAGGAGGAGCTGAGTCAGATCTTCCGCCACTACACCGACCGGACCCTTTCCCTTTCCAAAACCCTGGAGGAATCAACCGGGCTTGAATCCAGAATAACCATCCTCGGACATCTGCAACGTGGTGGAACCCCGTCAGCGGCCGACCGGCTTATCGCCAGTAGTCTGGGTTCGGCCTGTGTGGATCTGATCCACGAGGGGACGTTTGGGGTCATGGTGGCCCTGCATGGCAATAAACCGGTACCGGTGCCGCTGGAGGAGGTGGCAGGGGTGCGTCGGGTTATACCGCAGGATCATCCCTGGATAAATACCGCCAGACGGCTAGGTATTTGTCTGGGTGATGAGTTACGCAGATCCACATAATGCCTGAGGTTGATACCGTCCTGCTGTTCTTCAGTTCATCCCTGCTGCTGGGGCTGGCTCCGGGGCCGGACAATCTGTTTGTTCTGGCGCAGGCGGCACAGCGAGGGCCGCGGGCAGGAGTGATAGTGACTCTGGGGCTGTGCAGTGGGCTGATAGTGCATACGGCGGCCGTGGCCCTGGGCTTGGCGGCACTGTTCATGGCCTCTGCCATCGCCTTTACCCTGCTTAAGTTCCTGGGTGCGGCCTATCTTCTGTTTTTGGCCTGGCAGGTTTTTTTTACTGATGCTGGTGCCGGGGCGGCCGAAGGCGGAGAACGGTTAGCTGCCGGTCAACTTTATCGGCGCGGGATAATCATGAATCTTACCAATCCCAAGGTGTCGCTGTTCTTCCTGGCCTTTCTTCCCCAGTTTGTCGATCCCGCCATGGGATCGGTTGTATTGCAGATCATGCTGTTGGGTTTGCTGTTTATCCTTGCCACCATCCTGGTGTTTGGTGCTATCAGTCTGTTGGCGGGTGGTGTGGGTGAACGTCTCAGACGCTCTCAGCACAGTGGCAGGGTCCTTAACTACCTGAGTGGCACCCTGTTTGCGGGATTGGCGTTGAAGCTGGTGTTGACTGAACGCTAGTGGATCTTGATTTATCCAGACTGATTTAAGGATGGTGTATGACAATAACTCTGGCTTTTGATGTCTACGGGACGCTGATAGATACCCATGGGGTGAAGGTGTCGCTGGCGGAGATGATGGGTGACAAGGCCGATCTCTTCTCCACCCTGTGGCGGGAGAAGCAGCTGGAGTATTCATTCCGACGCGGCCTGATGCAGAACTATCAGGACTTTGCCGTATGCACAAGGGATGCGCTGGAGTACTGCTGTTTGCAACTTGGAGAGGATCTCTCCGCCGAGCAGAAGCAACGGTTGTTGCAAGAGTATCGCAAACTCCCCGCCTTTTCCGATGTGGAACCCTGCCTGAAGCAACTGCAACAAGGTGACTACCGTATGTTCGCCTTTTCAAATGGCCATGCAGATGCCGTGACCGGCCTGCTGCAACACGCCGGTATAGATCAATATTTTGCCGGGGTGGTGAGCGTAGATGAGATCAAAAGCTTCAAGCCCAACCCTGCGGTCTACGCCCACTTCCTGCGCCGCAGTGGCGCCAGCGGGGCCCAGGCCTGGCTCATATCCAGTAACCCGTTTGATGTGATCGGAGCGGTCTCCGCCGGGATGTCATCGGCCTGGGTGCAGCGATCACCACAGGCGGTGTTTGACCCCTGGGGTATTGAGCCGACCATTACCCTAACCAGCCTGACCGACCTTGATTCCGGGATTTCTGGCAACACTCCCTGAATGTGGAGTGGGCCTAGTTGTACTATATTTTAACTATGGTACAGAGTTGCAAATGTGTGGTTCTGATTGCGGTCGTTTTTCTGCTGACCGCATGTGCCCGTGTCGGCAGCGAAAGTTGGTGCAGGAAGATGCAGGAGACTCCCAAACAGGAGTGGACCATCAACCAGGTATCTGATTACACCGAGAGTTGCCTGTTCAAATAATGGTTTTATCCATAGGCCGGCTGGCTCTATTTTACATCCCGAGCTTGTTGGGAATTATTTTTCAATAATTTGAATCCAAACAGTCGTTCCCTGCGTATATCCATTGGGACATATCGTGTCGGCTGGTGTTTTGCCGGTGGTGGCTGTGTATGCGTCCAGGTGGTGTCTGTGGAAAAATGCTGTTGAAACAATGTGTTGCGGCGTAATGACGGGCGTTGCTATGTTGTGCCGCACAACGGCCATAATTATTTAGGTAACACCCATGCCATGGGAACTGAGTGACTGCACAGCCATTATCCAGAACGTAAAGGTGATAACGCTCCAATATACGACTTTGAATCTACCGGTGCAGATACCGTCTACCGCATCGGCTCCATATCCAAGCCGATTACTACGACGGCCGTGATGCAACTGGCAGAACAGAAGAGCATCAACCGCTGCAAAACTATCTGCCCGAATTTTCTGTTCAGAGTTGGTTTCAAACTACGGCTGATTCCATAACCGTTCGTAACCTGTTGTCGCACCACTCAGGACTACCCACAGATATTCGTAAAGGGATGTGGGCCGATCGGCCATTTACCTCGGTTACCGGCCAGTTGCGGCATGAGTACCTCGCCTACCCTCCAGACATGATTTTCAACTACTCCAATGTGGGTTACACCCTGCTGGGACATATGTTGCAGAAACGGTCGGGAAGGCAGTTTTTCGAGTAAAATAGTTGGCTTTTTGTTTTTGAGATAAATAGGTAGATTATAATGCTATACATATCGTGTAAGGGTAGTAGTATCATTAATGATATGCCCCCTTGTAAGGATAAGGACTAGATAACATTATGAGTGAATCACACGGCACTGGAAGTAGTTGGAAGCGTAATATTGGGATGATGCTTGCGGTTCTAGTCGGTGTGGCCATTATCATTGTTGCACCCAAGTTAAAAAAACCACCAAAACAGATTCCAGTTCAAGAACGTCCGGTAAAAGTAAGCTCGATCAAGGTGCCAAGCCTGGATGTTGTGCCTGTGTCTACAGGCTTTGGTCGAGTGTCTCCTGGTAGAACTTGGGAATCTGTTGCAGAAGTGTCGGGGCAAGTGGTTTGGATTTCTGATGAGTTACAAGATGGCAATGTGGTTGCTGCCGGTACTGAGTTGTTGCGAATTGAAGATGCTAACTACAGATTGATTTTGGCTCAAAAGGAGGCGTTACTTCAATCTTCTGAAGTGAAGACAAAGACAGCCAAAGATGCATTGGTCATCTCTAAAAAGAATTTAGAGCTGCTTCAGTCAGAGTATAAAAGACAGCACCGACTGGCAGCCAATGGCACAGTTTCAAAAGCGGCCCTTGAAAACAGTGAGCGACAATTACTGACGGGTAAAACTCAAGTTCAAGAGTTACAAAATTCGCTCAATCTTATCTCAGCAGAACATCTGGCTCTGGTGGCGCAACGTGATGCAGCAAAGCTTGATCTGAAGCGTACCGTTAAGACTGCGCCGTTTGATGTTCGTCTCACAAAAGTAAAAATAGGTATTGCTCAGTACGCCAATAAAGGTCAGCTCATGTTTACCGGTGATGGTCTTGATGTGGCAGAAATAGAAGCCCAGTTTTCTATCGGTTCACTGCGGCCACTCATTAGTGGCATGATTACTGAAAGTGTTGGTGATATTCGTGTTGGTGCGACTATGCTAAATGCGGTGGTTAATTTAAAATCTGCAACTCATACAATTGAATGGCCAGCACGGGTTGATCGGGTTGCAGGGAGCATTGATCCTCAAACCCAAACCATCGGTGTGATTGTTGCGGTAGACCGTCCCTATGCAATAGCCCGTCCGGGTAAGCGTCCACCATTATTACGCGATACATTTGTTGAGGTTGCACTGAGTTCTGCACCGGTTAAACAAACAGTTATACCGTGGAGTGCAGTTCATGGAGATACGGTCTATATCGTCGATAATGATTCTCGGCTGGAAATGCGCAAGGTGAAGATCCAATTCAGCCAGCGGGGATATTCGGTAGTTGCCAAAGGGCTCAAGCCGGGTGAGCAGATCGTTACTTCAGATTTGATATCGGCAAGCGATGGAATGTTGTTAAATCCTCAAGAAGATAAAAAAAGCGAAAAAAGATTGATCACGGAGGCTACAGGAAAGGAACCTAAAAAATGATTCGCTTTTTTGCTAACCACCCCACTGCTGCCAATGTGGTAATGATGGCGGTCATCATTTTGGGGCTTACCGCGCTGCCAAAATTGCAGCGCGATACCTTTCCAATTATTCCTGCAACTGAAGTGGAGGTACGTACCAGCTTTCCTGGTGCAACACCTGCTGAGGTGGAAGATGCCGTATGCCAGCGTATTGAGGATAGTGTCGATAGTGTGGCCGGTCTCCTGGAGGTTCGTTGTGATGCGCGTGAAAATATAGCCATCACTACCGTTCAAATGGCGAGAGGTACCGATTTGGATATCTTCTTCAATGATGTGAAGTCACAGGTTGAGGCGATAAGTGGATTTCCAGATAAGGTAGAAAAGTCATCAATTACTAAATTGGAGCGCACTGCCAATGTGGCCAGTATTGCCATCACAGGTAATGTGTCACCACAGGGGCTAAAAGCCTATGCTGAAAATGTCAAAACACGCCTCAAGCGTGATCGCAGGATTGCACAAATTCGCATACAGGGCTTTTCTGATCAGAGCCTGCAAATTGAGCTAACAGCCGGAATATTACAGCGTTACAACATCACCCTGTCAGACATTCGATCGACCATTGAACGCCAGAGCCTTGATATGCCTGCAGGAACACTGCAGACAAAATCGGGTGACATTATTGTTCGTTTCACCGGTCAACGCCGAACGGTAGAAGAGCTTTCCAACCTGATTGTAATTTCCGGTAACAGTGGTGGAAAGGTAAGGCTGGGGGAGATTGCCAGCATCAAGACGGTTTTTGATTCGTTGGAAGACAAGGTAGTGTTTAATGGAAAGCGTGCTGCAATTCTGGAGATCTCCAAAACCTACGATCAAGATAGCCTAGAGGTGATGGATGCGATAAAGCAGAATCTCACTCGGGAACAAGGAGTTGCACCCAAAGGAATTGAACTGAAGATTAGTACCGATGTCACCAGTAATATTCGTGACAGGCTGCGCATTCTCACTAGTAATGGTGCTCAGGGGCTAGTACTGGTGTTTTTTACCATGTGGCTTTTTTTCTCGCTTCGCTTCAGTTTCTGGGTGACCATGGGTTTGCCGGTGTCTCTTTTGGGTGCCGTATATGGCATGCATGCTCTTGGCTATACCCTCAACATGATGACTTTGGTAGGGCTCCTCGTCGCCATTGGCATTTTAATGGATGATGCCATCGTCATTTCAGAAAATATTGCGGCACATTTAAAGCGGGGGAAAAGTTCACTGGAGGCAGCCATTGATGGTGTGCGTCAGGTGATGCCGGGGGTGCTTTCATCCTTTTTTACCACCGCGGTCATTGTAGGTCCGTTGGCATTTCTTGGTGGTAAGATGGGAGATGTACTTAAGTACATCCCGGCGGTATTACTGATTACGTTGGTAGTAAGTCTAATTGAGGCATTTTTTATTCTACCGGCGCACCTTAATCATTCAATGAGCCATTTTCATAAAGAGGGACGTTCACGCTTTCAACAAAATTTTCAGCAAGGTTTTGAGTGGGTACGTGACAATCTATTTCTGCCTGTCGTTAAAAAGGTTACCCATAATCCGCAGATATCCATGGGACTCATGTTACTGATAGTGCTCTTGTCTACAGCAACGATGCCTGCCGGCATATTAAAATTTCAGGCCTTCCCAGAACTTGAAAGTGATGTGATTCAAGCGCGTATCACTTTGCCACAGGGGACACCTCTTTCTCGTACCGAAGAGGTCTCTTCCCGGTTGGTTGCGGCACTTCACACCATTAATGATGAGTTTCAACCCAGACAGCCTGAGGGGATGTCACTAATAACAAACATATCGGTACTGTTTAATACCAATATTGATGCTAAAGAAAGCGGGCCACATGTAGCAACCGTCAGTACCGATCTACTTCCGGCGGGTGTACGCGATGCCAGTGTTGATGAGATGTTGATTCGTTGGCGTGCATTGGTGGGGGAGCTGCCAGATGTGGTTTCGTTAAAGTTTACCGATAAAGAACGAGGAATTGCCGGTAAAGCTGTAGATCTGAGAATACAGGGCAGCAATCTGAAAAGGCTCAAGGTGGCCTCTGTTGAAATTCAGGACTTTCTTGCAACCATTAATGGGCTGCATGATATTTCTGATGATCTGCGTCCTGGAAAGCCCGAGTTCAGGGTGAAACTTAAAGAGAGCGCAGGGGCGTTCGGAATTACCGCAAAAACAGTTGCCGATGAGTTGCGTGCTGCAATATTTGGCAACACCAATCTGGAGATTCTACGTGGTTATGAAAGCTACGATGTAACCATCAGAATGGCTGGAGATGATCGTGATAGCCTGGATGATCTGCTCACCCTAAGATTACGCGCACCTGATGGAACACTAGTGCCGTTAAGTGCTGTTGCTGAAATTGAACAGGTTCGTGATTACGCCCGTATCTATCGGGTAAATGGGCAGAGAACAGTCACTATTCAAGCAAGCCTGGATACCGCCAAAGCAAATGCACGCGAGGTGATGGGATTGCTGTCAAAGAAGCTTTTTCCAACGTTAAAGAAAAGTTATCCTGATGTACGTATCGTATCTCAAGGACAAGATAAAGAGACTGCGGAAACTGGCAGTTCGTTGAAGACCAATCTTTTGATTGGGATAGTTGGCATCTATCTTATTCTTGTATTGCAATTTCGCAGTTATATTCAGCCGTTGTCAGTGATGCTGGCCATACCCATGGCTTTCATTGGTGTTGTTTGGGGGCACCTGTTTATGGGGCTGGATTTGAGTATGCCGAGTTTGATTGGTTTTGCCACGCTGGCTGGTATTGTGGTGAATGACAATATTCTTTTGGTGACTTTCATCAAAGAACGATTGCACGAAGGCGAGGATGTTAAAACAGCAGGATGGTTGGCAGCTAAAGATCGCTTTAGGCCTATTATGATCACATCCCTAACAACACTGGCAGGACTATTACCACTATTAACAGAGACAAGTACTCAGGCGATGATCTTAATTCCACTGGTAGCTAGCCTAGCTTTCGGGTTGTTAACGGCTACTTTATCTTCTTTACTTTTCGTGCCGGCATTTTTCGCCTTTCTAGGTGAAATTCACTTTTTAAAGGTGACTGATTAACCTGGATAAGTTAGTTGAGTATATGCGGCGAATAGTCATTTACCATCATAGATTATGCCAGTAGCAGCCTGACTGAAGCTTCTTCTACAACGCATACTGGATCGGGGAGAGCATCTGGTAGCGCTACTACGGCTGACCCAGACAATCCACCGGACTCCAAATGCATTAAAGATGCATGTAGCACCTGGGAAATGCTTATTAAAAAATATCACTGCTGTCCCATTAACTTTCTAGCATTGGTGCTAAGTCTATGAATTTAATATGTGAAACAACCGCCAGTAATTTGATGGACATGAGAAGTATCGAATTACGGTACCTTCTCCCTCGGGGAGAAGGACAGGATGAGGGGTTATATAAAACAGAGGACTTATTTCCTATTGATCCCCTCACGCCAGCCCTCGGCAAACTGCTCCTGCGTTGCTCTACTACCTACGTCCATGTGGGTGTCTCCATGTGGGAGAGGGAGTTAACGGGACAGCAGTGATTCTAATATTGGAATTATCTGGGTTGTTACTAAATATGACTTCGACCTGGCAGGTTAATCCTTTTGTTGTTTGACGGGTGCTGGTGGTGTGCTTGATCTCTTAATGGTTATGGGATTGCCCTGTGTTCCGGCATAGAAAACTATGATCTCAGCCGGTTCATTGCCTTCATTTTTACCGTAGTGCCACTTATTCACCACTTCCACAATTGGGTCGCCAGCTGTCATATGCAGTGTTTTATTGTCTTCTGTCACCACGGTAAGGTTTCCCTTCAATAATACACCGGCGTTTATCACCGGGTGTTTATGCAGTGGCAGTTGTGTATGTGGAGGGACTACCACCTTTAGAATTGTAACCTCGGGCCGGCCGGGTGAGTAGTCTGGAAGGGTTCCGCCATCCCAACTCGAACTGGTTTTGGCCAATACATCAACCTTGACTGTATTCAGGTCGCGAGCCCACGCGTTGCCAGATAGCGATAGTATTAAGGATATTCCACACAGGATGGTTTTCATTGTTGTTTCCTTGGTATATGTCATCGTTAACTGCAGGCCTTGGTCTGCAGTATTTCTGTGCTGAGTAAAGTCAGATTAAACTGGCGGTGACCGCCTGTAATCTACGGTAGTTGTTACCCTTGCTCCAATTCAAACTATATCTTTTATTTGTTACTTACAGCGAGGCTTATACCTGCTCCAATAAAGGTGCCACCGATAACACCCTTTATATATCTTCCAACTGCGGCCTTGGAGAATAGGGATGCGATCTTTTGGCCACCCACTGCATAAATCATAAAACAACAAAATGTGCTGGAAACACAAATACTGATCAGGATGACAAACTGTAAGAGATAGGAGGCGTTCGGGGTTATCAATTGAGGAAAGACCGCAGTGAAAAAGATGATTGCCTTGGGGTTTCCTGCAGTCACAAAGACCGCTTGTAGATACAATTTTCTCAAGGAAGTTTGTTCTATTAATCCGGTTGTTGCTGTTGGTGCCACAAACATTTCAGATGAGCGTAACAGGCTAATCCCCATGTAGAGTAAATACCCTGCCCCTGCCCATTTAATCAGCTGAAAGACGATTTCAGAAGTAAATAGGATGGTGCCAAGTCCTGCAAGGGAGATTGATGCTTGAATAAGTGTAACGGTGGCATTTCCCATGGCCGAAACCGTGGTTCTTCTGGCCCCATGGTGTATGCCGTGGGTTAAAGCCAGCAGCATGCTTGGGCCTGGAATGATTGAGGCAATAAAGATAGTCGCGGAAGCGATTAGTATCAGATTGAACGACATATTGCCAAGCCCTTGTTGTTTATGCCCGGTCAGAGAGCCCCAGGTTGTTCCATAGTGACAGGGTGAGTTCGGCCTGGTTCATGGTGTAGAAGTGCAGGCCTGGTGCGCCCTGATCCAGCAGACGTTGGCACATCTCGGTTACCACATCCAGGCCAAAGGCGCGGATGCTCTCCAGGTCGTCTCCAAACTCCTCCAGACGTTTACTTAGCCAGCGTGGGATCTCAGCGCCGCAGGCATCAGAAAACCGTGCCAGTTGCTGATAGTTGTTGATGGGCATGATTCCGGGTACCACCGGGATGTTCACGCCCATTTTTTCGCAGCTGTCCACAAAGGCGAAGTAGGAGTCGGCATTGTAGAAGTACTGGGTTATGGCGCTGTTGGCTCCGGCCTCCACCTTGCGTTTGAAGTTCTGCAGGTCGCTGCTGGCGGTTGGTGCCTGGGGGTGAAACTCTGGATATGCCGCCACCTCCAGATGGAAGTGGTCGCCGGTCTCGGCCCGGATGAACTCAACCAGTTCGTTGGCGTAGGGGAAGTCACCCGTGTCTCCCATGCCGGATGGCATGTCGCCGCGCAGGGCTACCAGCCGCTGGATGCCCTGTTGCTGGTAGTGGTGCAGTAGCTCCAGGATCTCCTCTTTGTGTAGCCCAATACAGGATAGGTGGGGTGCTGTCTCTATACCTTCGCTGCGCAGCCACTTCACCGTTTCCAGGGTGCGGTCACGGGTAGAACCGCCAGCGCCATAGGTCACCGAGAAGTAGAGTGGGTTTGCCGCTGCCATTTTGCCTGCCGCTGTCTGCAATTTCTCCATGCCCACGTCGGTCTTGGGTGGGAACAGTTCCAGGCTGAAGGTTGGTTTAAATGCTTGTTGTGATTTCATAGACGTCTACATGGTTGTTGGGTGTAGTCTGTGGCCCTGAGTTAAATGTAAACCACTAAGGCCGCAAAGAACACAAAGAAAATGTCAGGTTGCTTGATACATTAACTTCTTGATCTTTGCGGCAGGTGTTTTATCCAGTCCGCTGCCGGTTGCCAGAAACTCAGCTCTTTGAGTACTCCTAGTAACGGTAGTGTTCCGGCTTATAGGGGCCGTCTACCGGCACGCCTATATAGTCAGACTGATCCTGGCGTAGGGTGGTGAGGTTGGCGCCGATCTTCTGCAGGTGCAGACGGGCTACCTCTTCATCCAGTTTCTTGGGCAGGGTGTACACCTTGTTCTCGTACTCACCATCGGCACTGTTCCAGATCTCCATCTGGGCCAGGGTCTGGTTGGTGAAGCTGTTGGACATCACGAAGCTGGGGTGGCCGGTGGCGCAACCCAGGTTTACCAGACGCCCCTCAGCCAGCAGGATGATGCGTTTGCCGTCTGGGAGGATGATGTGATCGACCTGGGGCTTGATGTTCTCCCACTGGTATTTCTTCATGCTGGCGACGTCGATCTCGTTGTCGAAGTGACCGATGTTACAGACGATGGCCTGGTCCTTCATCCCAGCCATGTGGTCATGGGTGATGACGTGGAAGTTACCGGTGGTGGTGACAAAGATGTCGGCCTCTTTGCAGGCGTCATTCATATCTACAACGCGATAACCCTCCATGGCGGCCTGCAGGGCACAGATGGGATC
>JAAGZL010000029.1 GCA_024206335.1 Gammaproteobacteria bacterium | reverse complement strand
GTAGCCGCTCTATTGGTTGCATTGACGGTGTTATCTGGTAGCACGGCTGTTTTTGCTGCCGGGCTGCCCATGGAGCAGCGTATCCAAATATTGGAGCAGAACCTCGAGAAGATGCAGAAAAAGATGGAGCAGCAGGAAAAAGTAATAGTAGAGCAGCAAGATGCAATTGTCCGGCAGCGCAGTCGGTTGCAGCAACAGAATAGAGCCGCCTCCCAGGCGCCGCGTGCTGTGAGCAAAACTGAGTGGTGGCAGGGTGTGGAGATGAACGGCGTGATCGAGGTGGAGGCTGGGGCCACCGACCCCTATGTTGGTGATCACGAGGGTGATCTGGTGGTGGCAACCGTTGAGATCGGCATGACAGCACAGATAAACGAATGGGTTGCCGGTGAAATTACCCTGTTATACGAGGAGGATGCCACCGATCTGGAGGTGGATGTGGCCACCATAACCATTGCCAATACCGATAAAAGCCCGTTCTCTTTTGTCGCAGGCCAGAGCTACATTCCCTTTGGTATGTATGAAACCAGCGCAGTATCAGACCCCCTAACCCTGGATCTGGGTGAGACCAGGGAGACCGCTGCTCAGGTGAGATTTGAAGCCAATGGCTGGGCCGGATCTGTCTTTGTGTTTAACGGTGCTGTGGGTAGTGATGCAGAGGATAAGGTGGGGCAGTATGGGGTCAGTCTGGGATATACCACAGGGTTTGGCACAGAAGGCAGTGCCGAGTTTGGCATATCCTACATCAACAGTTTGGGCGACTCTGATGCCCTTCAGGATGTCCTGATCACCACTGAACCAGGTTCGTACACCGGTGGTATGAGTGCGTTTGTCACTGCCAGCTATGGTCCCTGGACGGTTATTGGTGAGTATCTGACCACCACTGATGGGTTTTCTGTGGAAACGCTTGCCTACAATGGTGCTGGTGCCAAACCTTCGGCCTGGAACCTGGAGTTGAATTATGCAACCTATCTGTTTGGAGCGCCTACCAGTTTTGCCCTGGTGGTTCAGGCCACCAGTCAGGCCCTGGGTCTGGAGCTGCCTAAGAGTCGTATTTTGTTGGTAGCATCTACCAAGGTGAATGCGAATACCACCCTGTCGCTGGAGGTGGCCCAAGATGAGGATTATGGCAGCGGTGATACCGCCACCAACGTAGATGGTGTTATTAGCGGTAGTGGCAAGGGCGCAGACGGAACCTCCCCCGATTTTGCACACATGGTTTATTATAACTCATGACAACTAAGCCACGCTTACCTCATATTCATCTGGCGTCATGTAATTCAACGAAGAGTGTAGCCTTTTTCGGTTGTAGAAGCCCACATACTCTAT
>JAAGZL010000325.1 GCA_024206335.1 Gammaproteobacteria bacterium | reverse complement strand
CCGATTTCTGGTGGGTGCTGGGGCCTGCAAACACCGCCTAAAGCATCTGCAAGCAATTGATGCCCCAGGCAAACTCCGAGATAAGGCTTCTTTAAATCAGTCACCCAACGACGTATCGCGGTTTTTTCTGCAATCAACCAATTGGAAACGTAAATCCATATCTCCGAATCTTAATCATTTATATTCAAACACTTCCCATTTACAACCTGATATTACGCAGTCCATTTACACGTGAAAGGTAAGCTCTATTAAGAATAAGAAGCAGCTGCTCAGTATACAGGGCAAGTTCAAAGTTAAGCCTCGCGCCTTAAGAATCAAAGCACATCGAAATATCATCTGGTTTATTGTCAATATAGGCGGAAACCAGCAGGCTACCTGGAACACGAACCAATGACTCATCTATTCCAGTGGAAACGTAAGCGACGCTGAGATTATATTTTGGAATGTAGAATGTCTGGGAGAGAAAATACCCAATCCAGCCACCATGTCCCCATGCCGATTCACTCGCTATTTCTGATTTCCACACTCCCAGGCCCATCTGAATAGCTCCCTTTCCATATCGTCTTGGTTCGGTAACTAGCATCGACTCAAGCGAAGATGCATGCAAAAATTTGCCGGAGTACAAAGTATGGCTCCATTTGGCAATATCGCGCGACGTAGAAGCGACTGCCCCGGCCGCCCACACACCGCTGTACAATGAACTAGTGAGAACTCTATTGTCTGCCCATTGATTTGGATCAAATATGTTTTTTGCCAAAGACGTGTTATTTAATTGTAGTGGCTCGATAATGCGATTTTGCAGTTCTTGTTCGAGCGTCCTTCCAGTGGCTGCTTCGATAACCATACCTAACAGTATGTAATTTGTATTGGAGTATTTGGGGACATCAAAACCTATCTCTGGAGGGGAACCCAAGTGACCAAGTAATTCCTCAGGCATCCATACCCGATTTATATTCATGTCTACCTCCAACCAGAAACTATCACCATCGTTTATATAATCGTAAAGACCGCTGCCATGGTTGAGTAGTTGGCGAATGGTTATGTTGGAGTCGATATTGGGATACTTTTCAAGCCAATTTTCCAACGGTTCGTCTAATCTCAGTTTGTTCTCCTCAACAAGCTGCAAGACAATCGCTGCAACAAACGTTTTGGTAATACTTCCAAAACCATAAAGCATATCTGGCTCAACCAGAACGCTCGAATCTTGTTTAGTGGTGCCCGATGTACCCTCCCAATGACACCGATCGCTGATATATAGACTCGCGGAAACGTTTTCAGCATTTTGAATTTTGGCTGCTTTTTCTAATATTTTTTGCAGAACACCAGAAAGCTGCTGATCAAATATTGAATCCGTTGCATGAAATTTGTCGTCTACAACTGCGCAAGATGACAATGATATCAACGAGAGACAGATTACCAATTGCCGCATAAGCGATATGCCTACTTCAAATTAGGTTCGAGCCAGGGCATCAAAACTAACCGATAACTCGATCAGTGTCGAATCCTACCAGTAAATTGGTAACAATCAAATGACCGCTTTGTTGTGCGGGTTCGACTGGTCGCTGCAACACATGCGTTTAAACGTTCTGCAGGCGATTCATAGTTTAACGTTTTTCTCGGCCGTTCGTTCAGTCGTCTTGCGATGGCATTTAACTTGGCCTGGGTATGTACTGATAGATCAGTGCCTTTTGGAAAGTACTGTCTGAGAAGTCGGTTTGTATTTTCGTTTGACCCACGTTGCCAAGGACTCTTCGGATCATAGAAGTATACTTGCATATCGGTAGCTAGGGTAAAGTCGACATGATTAGCCATCTCTGTTCCTCGGTCCCAGGTCAGTGATTTGTAGAGTTCTGTTGGTAGTTTTCTCGCATGTTTGATAAGCGCTGCTGCGACCGTTTCAGCATCCCTCTTCTCCACCTTGGCGAGTATCACATAACGGGAATGCCTTTCCACAGAGTGGTTACATAACTGTTCTTGATACCTGCTATTAAATCGCCTTTCCAGTGCCCAGGTACGACGCGATCCTCTGTGCTGGCAGGCCGCTCACTGATCGAGATAGCATTGGTAATCTTTCCTAGCCCCTGTTTTTTCAAACTCGCGTGTCTAGAACGGCGGATAGCCCACCCACTACTCAGGCAGGCTTGTAGCTCCTTCGTCAAAGCGCCTCTGGCTTGGATGTACAGGGTTATATAGATCGTTTCGTGAGACACCTGGTTTTCTTCCTGATTCGGATTTCGCTTCTTTAACCAGCCAGCGATCTGTTGTGGTGACCAATGCCGTTTCAGCTTTGCTGTCACTATTCTGGCGAGTGTTTTGTTACATGCCAGCTTATAGGGTTTAGGTCGTATGGCTCGATCCCAGGCTGCTTGATCCGATTGTATGGCCCGATAGTTTCGAAGGTATAGGAAGCATAAAGCGCTCCATCTCAAGAGGCCAGCTGTCCTGATGGCGTTTTCTGCAGTCAATGGTGAGCGATTTGTTTAGGTGGAAATTTTATTTCGGTGTTTTTTAGGCGACCACGCTCTGTTACAGCTGGTGTCGAGATTTCGATCCGGCAAACAACAACAGGTTG
>JAAGZL010000324.1 GCA_024206335.1 Gammaproteobacteria bacterium | reverse complement strand
ATGTTCATCAGTTATATCTACATCTGCAAATGTAATTGTTCCTGTTGCATCTGCTGGTTCTGCATCAGTTCCACTTAAGTCATCTGCTGTTTCTGTAACTGTACCTGTTTGTGCAACTGATGTAATTGTTGGTGCATCGTTTGTACCATCAATTGTAATTGTTACATCTTGAGTTACTGTTCCATTATTACCATCATCTACTTCTACTGTATAAACTTGAGTTAATGACTCGCCTGCTGCTAAGTAATCTATTTCAGAATTATCAACATCGAATGTCCATGCTATTGAATCAGCTGTATTATTTACAGGATCTAGTGTTAATGTTCCTACTGGATTTGCTGTAACATTACCATCTATATCTTTTGCAACAGTTGCAGTTATGCTTGCTGTATGTTCATCAGTTATATCTACATCTGCAAATGTAATTGTTCCTGTTGCATCTGCTGGTTCTGCATCAGTTCCACTTAAGTCATCTGCTGTTTCTGTAACTGTACCTGTTTGTGCAACTGATGTAATTGTTGGTGCATCGTT
>JAAGZL010000323.1 GCA_024206335.1 Gammaproteobacteria bacterium | reverse complement strand
CCTTGCCGAACGGGAAACCCATCACGGGTCTGTTTTGGGATCATATCGAGTTGGAGTGCATCGCTTTTCATGGGAGGAAGAGGAGGTGTCGAAGCCTTTGGTTTGCCGATATTTCTTCGGCCCATTCCTTCTGCACATCCTCCATTATCTTGCATGTAGCAAACGAGTGTGTTATCGAGTGCGCGAGTTGTTTCAAGGGCGTGGATGATCTTGCCGATACCCTGATCCATAGAGTCAACCATGGCGGCGTAGACCTCCATATTTCTTTCGTCCCATGGCCAGTATTCACCCTGTTCACCCCATTTTGCTTCGAGAGGCCAGAGTGTTGTGGAGTCTGCGGTCACAACGTGTTGTTGCAACATGTTGTGATATCGCGTTGCTCGAATCGCGGAGTAACCCTCTTTGTAGCGACCTTTATACTTGTCCATATCTTTTTGTTTGGCATGCATTGGCCAATGTGCAGCAGTGAAAGTGACATACATAAAAAACGGTTTAGCGCCATCATGCTCTTGGATAAAGCGTACGGCATGATCAGCGATGGCATCTGTGTAGTAGTACGATTCTGGTTTGTAAGAGGGATCAGCATAAGGTGAAATAAAAGTATTATCTCGCACTAATGTATTGGGATCAAAGAAGCTTCCGGCACCGTGTATGGTTCCATAGAAACGATCGAATCCCCGTTGGAGTGGCCAATTTTTTTTGTCACTCTCGTGGTTGGGAGATGTTTTGTGTGTGATGTGCCATTTACCAGCCATGTAATTCTTGTATCCGGCAGGCTGGAGTGCTTCCGCGATTGTGCAACAGTCATTGCCAAATTCACCACGATATCCGGGAAATCCTCGATCATCCATCATGTGACCAATGCCCGCTTGATGAGGATAGAGACCAGACAGCAGACTTGCTCGAGTTGGGCAGCATCGACCAGTATTATAAAATTGTGTGAATCGAATGCCATTATGGGCCAGTCGATCTAAGGTTGG
>JAAGZL010000322.1 GCA_024206335.1 Gammaproteobacteria bacterium | reverse complement strand
CTCGGTCACTGGGTCTGTCAGTGTGTCTCGACCTTTCAGTTCAACAACGGTATTCTTCTTCACAGTGGCGTATCCTTTTGGTTGTTTTCATTGTTTCGCAACAACAAATCAACCAGATACGCCGCTTTTCTTCAACCCCTTAAACACCAGATTCAGTTATAACTCATGACAAACACTATAATGGCTGAATTGAGACGCTAAGCGATGGAGCTTTTTAGAGAAAAAAATACTTTAGTACTGGTTCTGCGTTGGTTGTTATTACCCTTACTCCTCTACATCGCAGGTCAATACTTGGATGGTCCGCCCTACCGGGTGATAGTACGCAGTTTGCCATTTGTACTGGCCTGTTTCTACCTGTCAATAGCAGCAGCCCACTACCTGCGATATAAAAGTGATTTACCGCTATATTTTTATCTACTGCAGGCGATTTTAGTTCCAGGCGGATTTGTTTTTGCTATCCAGTATTATTACAACGGCGGGATAAATACCGACTTTTCACTTGCGGTGCTTTTCTTTGTAATTCTAATGGGTACCAATGCGATTCTCTATGGTTGCAGTCTCTACCCTATTCGCCACCAACCAGAAGTCCCGTTAGCAATAAAAAACTATGAAATAAATCTCTACACCCGTGACCAGAAAGGGCAGCAGGGAACCGTCAAGTACCATGATCACGGAGCAACAGAACCGCCTACTGCAATTATTGTCGATGGTTTTTCTGAAGACCGATATATCGATCTGAGACCATACTGGCAAAAAATTATCGAGCATCAGATTGACGAATTTAAAACGGAGATAACCACCTATGAAACCATCATCAAATATGGCGACACGCAGCAACTGGTGGACGACTACCTGATTGTTATAAAAACAGTGTTCAGTAGGTAATGGTTGTCATCTTGCTCCTTTCTTTTTCAACAGATTATAAAGTTTCTCATTTCCACTCGTTTGAGCAGCATTAAGCAAGCTGGGAGGACGCCCCAGATCGACAACTTTACCTTGCAGCATATGCCACGGAGCAACAACAATTTCTTTAATAATGGTCCAGCGGTTAGGATCAATTTTGCCCCGGCTGCCAATAATTGTTTTACCATCGGCAGATTCCCGTTTTTAGCGGCAATGTAGAGTGGGCTGATATCACGCCAGAAACCGGTTCGCAAATTGATATCGGCACCGTACTGTAACAACAAGGCAATAATCTCGGTTTCACCAAGACTGACAGCTAGAGCCAGAGGGGTTTGGAAGGGAAGCAGGGCTGCGGGATTATGGGCATCGGGGATTGCCTGTGACTGCAACAATTGCTCAACGCTAGTTGAATTCCGCTGCTTAATGGCAACAAACAGTTGCGTTGCAATATCATCGGCCCAGGCAATGTAGGGCAAGAGAAGTGACAAACATATCAACATGTTCAGAAAAGTGTACCTGTTTACATATTTCATATTGATACAAATTAATTTTAATACTAATCACTTACACAGCTGAACTCGGTTAACATACGATTAAAATGATACGCGATTCACTTGAGTTCGATAGTGTTGCTATCTTGTTTATGGTCTCCACCCGCTTTGCAGCTATAGACTATGGGGTGTTATGGATGCTGCCAGGTTCTTAGGGTGTAGCCACAACATGCCCCTCACTATGAAGCGTACAAATCAGGCGATTCGCACCCTGACTACCTTCATCACCTCAAACTCAATGCCAGCAACCTCCTCTATTACCGGATAATAGGTCATATTCACCCTCTGACCGGTAAGCGTCTTATAGCGCTGTTTCCTCTTATACTTAAAAGGAGCATCACAACCATCGATCATCAGGGTATTGAGAAACCAGTCGCCTTCCACCCGCTGAACATGCGATAGCACCTTTCGCATGTCAGACTGCACTAGTTTCTCATGCTTTTTTAGCAACTTGTCTGTTTTAGATGGCATCAAAAATCCATACCTGTACCAATAAATATTTTACTTATGGTTCTTTGTTATGAAAAATTTGCAATGGTTCTGGTATTGATTCTACATGTAATGTAGTGGTTGGGAAGGCCATTTCTGCCCCATGATGGTCAATAATACTCATAATTTTTAACAAGATGTCCTGCTTAATTTCATGAAAATCAACCCAGTCGGTTGTCTTGGTAAAGGTGTAAACAAAAAAGTCGATAGAAGAAGCTGAGAAACTGACAAAATTAACAATCAGTGTTGCTTTAGTATTAATTTCTGGATGATCCAGCAACATTTGTTTTACATCCTTAACAATAGCGTCCATTTTTACAGAATCGTCATAGCGAATGCCAATAGTTTCATAGATACGACGATTGGTCATTCTTGAGGGGTTTTCTACAGTAATGGTAGCGAAGATTGAATTCGGTATATAAAGCGGACGTTTATCAAAAGTACGGATGCGAGTCAGTCGCCAGCCTATGTGCTCAACTGTACCTTCAATGTCTCGGTCATTGGAACGTATCCAGTCACCAACTTTGAATGGCCTGTCCATATAGATCATCAGGCCACCAAAGAAATTAGAGAGTAGGTCCTTGGCGGCAAAACCTATCGCTATACCGCCTATTCCACCAAAAGCCAGCACACCTGAAACACTGAAGCCCAATGTTTGTAACGTTACCAGGGCACTGGTAATGATAATGGAGATTCGTATCAGCTTGGATATCGCCTCAACGGTATGTGCATCAAAATCGCGCTCACCACTCTCAGCTTCAGAAGCAATAAGAATTTGCTGTGTGCCACGAATCAGATCCAACAAAAACAGTGTCAATATTAAAATAACGCCAATTTCTCTAACTGGAGCCACTGCCTCAAAGATAGTAGCGCCACTTTGGTCATGAACAACATCGGCGGCAAAGGTTAAACCCAGTAGCCAGATCAACCATGCAACTGGTTTTTGTAATGAATGTATTACAATGTCATCCCACGGGTTAACAGTTTTTTGCAACCTGATTCCTATTTTATTGATAGTGCGTCGTGCAACAAAACTTAGCAATAAAGAAACAAAAACGATCAGAAACACCTGAACAATCCAGTCGTTGCTTTGAATAAAACTTAGCAGCTGACTAATTGGTTTATTATCACTCATAGATATACCTTTTATTGTTAGAGAGCTTTGCGGGATATAGGGTTGGTATAATCACCTAGAGCCTCAATGACTTCTGAAGTACTATCTGGATGGTTGTAATTCAGCACCATATCACAACCAGCATAGAGTGCTAATAGAGCCCGTTGATCTATTGCCCAGTTCCAAATGCCTCTTCGTTTCTCGCCGCCCATTCCACAAGTACTTTATTGCTGCCCATCTGAATATATCCCCACTGGGATTGGTGTTATTGCTACTCTTTGTGTGCCATGATGGCTACTTTGGCATTGCATTGGAGATGGCATCTGAAGTGCTACTTGCGGCCTCCTGTAAAGATTGCGTAGACAGATGGACATGTCTCTGGGTTATCTTCGGGCCTGAATGTCCAAGGACCTGCTGGTACTCGTACAGGGTCCTCCAGCTATTAACAAGGA
This sequence comes from Gammaproteobacteria bacterium, assembly GCA_024206335.1. Lineage (GTDB taxonomy): Bacteria > Pseudomonadota > Gammaproteobacteria > Chromatiales > Chromatiaceae > JAAGZL01. The sequence continues at coordinate 147 of JAAGZL010000322.1, read as the reverse complement.
AGGATGTGTATTGATGTCGAAGGCCATGGATTGTGAGATGTGGCAGTCCGGCCTCATTGCGAAGCCGTTCTCAGGTCTTATGGATTGTCGTATAGGGTTTGCCGGTCCGTTGGTTTATGAACAGATAATCGTATCTTTCCTCAGTAT
>JAAGZL010000321.1 GCA_024206335.1 Gammaproteobacteria bacterium | reverse complement strand
TTGCCGCGCTGGATAACGTGTACGGTGACATTAGGCAGTATAAGACGTGCTCTCCTTGGCATAATTATTCCTCCTTGAATAATGTATGAAGTCTATGTGATTAATGCCAATTGGTAAAACGTGGTCTGTCCCCTTTTACGTCTTCGCTTGCTGCTGAGATTGCCCGTATCACTGGCGATGAATCCATTGATGAAGCCACTCATGATGAAGTGATTGCCGTTACCAAGGACTTGGTGACCATGCTGGATGAGGCAACGACTATTGTGGACTTCTTTAAGAAAGTCGATGAAATTAAGAATGACCGTAAGCAGATAAAGCGAACTCTTCTGAATGCCAGCAATGACACACTGCATGACTCAGGATTGCGGAATGCCGTGATGGACAGGTTTATGGAACTGGCACAAGTCAAGTTTAAGCAATGACTTCACCTGCTGAAATTACCACCAGCAAAGGCATCACTGCCCAAGTCGTTCGCACCAATCGTAGGAAAACAGCACAGGTTCGTGTGGACGAAGGTAAAGTTTCGATACTAGTACCAGATGATCTCCCAGATTCCCGCATTGATGAGATATTGGCCAGAAAGATTCAGTGGATACGGGGAAAGATGTACCTGCATGGTCAGGCTCTGTCGGTTCAGCCAAAGGAATATGTTTCAGGTGAGTCATTCAGCTATCTGGGTCGGAACCACCGTTTGAAGGTTCTGAAGGGCTCCCAGTCCTCCGTGAAACTGCTGAACGGTAGATTACAGGTTACCTTGCCCACCGGCAGTAAATCTCCAGAAAAAGTCAGGGAAGCCATTACTGGCTGGTATCGAGCACATGCCGAGGTCAAGATTCGGCAGAAGGCGGAAAGGTATGCTCTAGTTATTGGAGTTCAACCTACCTCAGTCGGAATCAAGACCTTTAAAAGCCGGTGGGGTAGCTGCCATCTATCTGGAGATATTTTGTACAACTGGAAAGTCGTGATTGCCCCCAATCGAATAGTGGATTACGTGGTGGTCCATGAACTTTGTCATTTGAAGCAGCATGACCATTCGGAAACGTTTTGGAAGTTGGTTGGGCAGGTCATTCCAGATTATGCAGAATGCAAGGAATGGTTGAGGACGAATGCTCGGATGCTGGAAGTGTAAATAGGAAGGCCAAATGAGGGCAATTACACGGACCAGCTAGAGAGGCTTTCAGCATAAAGTTAGTTCAGTTCTCTAGGTTAAGAATTTCCTTACGTATCGAGCTAATGATAAAAACCTAGGCTCAATTTGCGCTGCCGCATTGCACTTTCCGGCTAATGACCTGATTTCATCTGGGCTTGCGCTGCTGATATTTTCGATCCCGTGGGAGATGGCAAGTTGAAGTTTGTTGGGTACGAGGATTTGTTCTTGCTTAACGATAACGCCAGTCACCAGTTTGGGGTCAGTCGCGTTGAATGTGCATTCCTTGTGATACTTCAAACCTCTGTGGTGGATGATTTTTTTGACCTCGAACATAAAGGCCGAGTTAACAGCATCCCCAGAGAAGGTAAGGTCATCGACATAGCAGGTCATTCTCACGTCATTTTCAACGGCAAGCTGATAAATCTTGTCAAACATTTCTTTGTGGCAGTAAAAAGTCAATATCTGACTAAGGCAGCTCCCCGTTGGAACATGGTCATCAACAGTCGATAGTTTGGTGAGGATGGTTGCAACATCCGGTGAACACTCCAATGTCCGAATGTAAAATTGGCGTATGTGCCTATAGGTGGTCGAGGGATAGAAGGATTTAATATCTATCTTTGCAGACGAAACGCTTCCGACATGAGATTTTGCATTCGTTACATACGAACGCTTCTTGATACCCGAATGTAAGTAGTCAGGCGGCTCGATTCTGCGCAATAGGTCGAACAATCTAGCATGTACCTTTTCGAGGTTGTTCTTCGGATGCTGAACATCTCTCGCCTTTCTACCGTTAGGTCGGATCGTAAATGTAAGGTAGTTGCTGTCTCCATGGGCTAGGAGTGACTTTAGAAATTCAGGCTTGGTTTGGAGGAGTGTGCAGAGGCGGCCTTTGCTTCTGAGCTTGTACAACGCGCACTGATGAAGGGCATAGTATTTTTGTGGTGTCCTTCTTCGGCTCATCGGCGTAATCCATACATCGGCGATTATAAAGTGGCAGATTGTCACAGCTTGTTATGACCCACTCAACAACCTTCACGATTAGCAAAGGATTGCTGATGAGCCATTGAAGGAAGCGTAAAGCACCCTTCTTAAGCCGTGACCACCGCCTGCTGCATTTCGCTTTCGGCATAAAAACCTCCTGTGGTCTAGTTACGACACAAAATTGTGCCTCTCGCCATGTAACCAGACAGGTGAAGGCGGTGGTTTCTACAATCTGCCACTCAGAACGCCCTAAGAACATTAGGGCGTACATCCTCTCGCACCTAGTACAAACAATCGATACAAGGGCCATAACGGAATCAACCGATGCAATCAATGAGAGACAAATCAGATGCGTGGGAGGGGGTAGAGGAGGTTATCCTCCGCGAACACTAGGTTCTATACAATGCGATGTTCACCCTTCCAGCAGCAAGGTTATTCTACAATGGTAGCCTGATTGCCGCAACGACAGGGCGGTGATAAAGAACTGTTCAATTTACTGAACGAATCGTCTCTAAGTAGTTCGAGCAAACGGCCTTGGATGTGACAGGGATTTTGAGGGAAGTTTTCGGGAAGTTTGGTGGCAAACCTGAGCAAACGAAATCCGGATTTGATATTAGTATCAAATTCAGCTTTCAAGTGTAACGCCCTGAAAGTAGGGCTGTTTCCGTTTGCTCAGGTTTTCTCACGTCCAATGGAGAAAACAAGAAAATGGCGCGCTCGGCGGGAGTCGAACCCACGACCTTTGGCTTCGGAGGCCAACACTCTATCCATCTGAGCTACGAGCGCATTGCATATTTTGTCCAGCCCGGGCAGGCTGCGCGGTGATTGTAAACCAAAGCGACAC
>JAAGZL010000320.1 GCA_024206335.1 Gammaproteobacteria bacterium | reverse complement strand
GGCGGTACAAACAACGACACCTTCGATATCGCTGAAGGCGGCTCGGTTACAGGCGCTATTGACGGCGGCGGCGGTACCAGCAACACTTTACATCGCAGCAATACCACGGGAAGCAATAGCTGGTTAATTACCGGTAATGACGCTGGTAGCGTAACTTATGGTGACACTGCCACAACATTTAGAGGCATCAATACTCTCGTTGGTAGTAGTGCTAGTGCTGCCGCTGTGACTGATACGCTAACTGGGCGCAATGACTACACTACCACCTGGTCAATTAATGGCACAGCAGATACTGTCACTACCAATGGCAATGAAATCAGTTTTTCTGAGATGGAAAACCTGACTGGCGGTGATGATAATGACATATTCAATATTACTGACTACGACTCGGTTACCGGTACTATTGATGGTGGACTACATGGTGCAAATGTAGATGATGGTGATAATGTTAATGTTAATATTACCAGCGATGCAGATTTAACAATTACTTTAGGTGCCGGTGCAGACTTTGATAATATTGAAACGCTTTCAGTCACTGGGACAGCAAGTTCAAATTCAGTAACTTTACAACGCAACAATACCACGGGAGACAATGACTGGTTAATTACCGGTAATGACGCTGGTAGCGTAACTTATGGTGACACTGCCACAACATTTAGCGGCATCAATACTCTCGTTGGTAGTAGTACTCAATGGGTGACTGATACGCTAACTGGGCGCAGTGACGACACTACCATATGGTCAATTGATGGCGCAGACACAGTGACTACCAATGGCAACACAATTAATTTCTCAGCAATGGAAAACCTGACTGGCGGTACAAATAACGACACCTTCGATATCGCTGAAGGCGGCTCGGTTACAGGCACTATTGACGGCGGCGGCGGTACCAGCAACACTTTACAACGCAGCAATATCACGGGAGACAATGACTGGTTAATTACCGGTGATGACGCT
>JAAGZL010000319.1 GCA_024206335.1 Gammaproteobacteria bacterium | reverse complement strand
TCTGCGCGCCACAAACAATCATTAAAACCCCGAGTTCTGTCCAAGTAATAGAAGGGCAGACAATTAATCTTGAGTTTAGTGCTGCCTCAGGTATTAATCTGAATAGCGTATCCAACGGCATTGCCCACTTAAATAATCGTGATGTGAGCTATAGCTGGTATTATTATCACAGGAGCATTACAATTCCTAATTACTCTCAAGAGGCCGAGCCTGAACTGAGTGATGGTGGCACGCTTGCAGTGAAACTTTCAGGTCAGTACGCTGATGAGCCTCTCGTTATCGGGAATGACCTTAGCTTACAGGTGTTTATACCAGAGGCTGACTTTGATAATGACGGCCTGAGTAATGCTGTTGAAGTGCAATATGCAGGGCTCGATCCAACGAATGCAGACAGTGATGGTGATGGTATCGATGATGCCGCTGATGACTTAGACCATGATGGCCTGATCAATAGTGACGAAATTATCAACAACACCTTATTGAATGATGGCGATACCGATAACGATAACTTGTCAGATGGCGATGAAGTCAATGTCTATAACAGTAACCCTCATCTTTCTGATACCGATGGTGACGGCCTAAGCGATGGCAGTGAAGTTAATGCCAACCCTAGCTCTAGTCCAACACTGCTTGATACCGATGCAGATGGTATTAACGATAATATAGAGGTACAGTACGGCCTTAATCCAAACGATGCCTCAGATGCAAATGCCGATGCCGATAACGATGGCCTCAGTAACCTACAAGAAGTGCAAAACAACACATTCATCGATATTGCCGATTCCGATGGTGACACCTTACTAGACGGTGCAGAGGTTAATGCCAATCCGGCCACTAATCCGTTAGATCCTGATACGGATAATGACGGCTTGGACGACAACCTAGACTACGATCCTGTAGTACCTGATGTTGTTGCCCCCGTGTTAACCTTGACATCACCTGACTTAGCACAATCATACCTCACAGGTCAACAGGTGACCTTTGAGGTCGATGCTACAGATCTTGGTCGAGTCACCCAAGTATTTTATAGAATTAATAATGTGCAACAGCCAAGCATATTAACGGTAGCACCGTATCGGTTCTCAATAGTGCTACCAACAGATGCAGAAAGTATAGTGTTTGAGGCTCTAGCAGTAGACAGCAATGACAACCAAGGCACCACAGGCTCATTAGCGGTAACCGTGATTGAAGACCCGCTGACAACTGTTGTAGGTACAGTGCTTGATGTCAACTCATTGCCAATAGAGGGTGTAACGATAACGGTTAATAACCTTGAAACCATCAGTCTTGCCGATGGTAGCTTCACCTTGCCTAATGTGCCAGTAGCACCAGGCGATATTACCGCACTAGCCAATATAGTGATCAATGGTGCCAACTTTATTGGTGCCAGTGCGACAACTTCCCCAGTCTATGCAGATGTAACCAATGTTGGGCAGATCCAGTTAATTATTGATGAAGTCACCGTAGGTTACCTTAATAATCGTTATAATCAAGGCCAAGAATATCAGCGTCTAATCATTGAAAACGCGGGTATGGAAGCCGTTCAAATTACCGATCTATCAAGCTTTGATCTGTCATCAATTGATATGTTGATGTTTGATAACAACCGATGGCTTACCGGCAACAACACAAGCACAACTTATTATCTCAATCGTCATAAGGTATTTGATTGGGTCTCTAGCGGCGGAACATTACTCTTCCATGAAAACCAACCAAATTCTTACTCCTCTATAGCAGATGATCTGCTGCCAAATGTGCCGGCCTCTATTTCATCGGCAAGTAGTACTTATTATATCTACCCATTCAGCACGGCCAATAAGATAGCAAGCGGCCCAGGTGGTGACTTTATGGGGTTCTATATAATCGGTCAGATATATGGGAGTGCCGCACTTGATTCACTGATCCCAGAGGCAACACCTTTGGTTTATAACGGGCAGCCATATCAGGGCTATATTACTGGTTTCGATTATCCATGGCAGCAAGGTCGTATTTATTACAGTACGGTAAGACTTGAGGGGCTATCGACTTCATCGGCCACTCATACACAATATGCCCCCAATATGTTGCAAGCTATGTTTAGCCGCTCATTAGTTGACACCGATGCGGATGGTCTGCCAAACCGTCTTGAGATTGTCAATGGCACTAACATCACCTCGGCAGATACCGATGGCGATGGCATGAACGATGCTTACGAAGTACGTTATGGCTTTAATCCATTGCTTGATAACGGCGAGGCACTGCTAGACTCTGATGATGACGGAGTAATCAACAGCCTAGAGAGTCAGTATGGCTCACATCCTTTACTGTCTGACAGTGATAATGACGGCCTCTCAGACGGTGATGAAATCAACCACAGTCTACCATCTGACCCAACCATGATGGACACAGATTTTGATGGACTTACGGATAGTGAGGAGCGTGATTACGGTACTGATCCAAATAATACGGATACCGATGGAGATTTATTAACAGATCGACAAGAGATCTTTGATTACGATTCAAACCCACTTCTACTAGATTCTGATGGCGATGGTCTGAGTGATATTATTGAAGTTAATAATGGACTAAACCCTGCGTATGGCTATGATGCTTATGAAGATCTTGACGCTGACGGTTTAACCACTCGTGATGAAATACTACTTCATGGCACGGATTACGATAATGCAGACACTGATAACGATGGATTAAACGATGGCGATGAGATTGCATCAGGCGCTGACCCATTCGATCCAGACAGCGATGATGATGGCATCCTAGATGGCGCAGATACACAGGTATTAATTGCCGATATTACTGCCCCAGTGATTGAACTTATCTCACCCACACTCCCATTAAATGCAGTAAGTGGTGA
>JAAGZL010000318.1 GCA_024206335.1 Gammaproteobacteria bacterium | reverse complement strand
TTGTGCCAGCCGGCTTGGTCCCCTGGCACTGTCGTGTAGTTCCGCCCAACATGGCCGAGGACGGTATCAAAGAGCAACTCGTGATCATTCCAGATTGGACGAACTGCTTCAGGCTCCTGACTGAATAAGCCCAGACGAATCTGAAACGCAGATGACTCCTTTGGGTTTGATGTAGCAAACGAAGCCTCAACTTCAAGTGATCTGACACGATCAGCATTCACCTTTGGGTGCTCATCCAAATCAATGATGTAGCGCGTGTACGTGAACTTCTGTGTGCCGCCTCTCACAAACTTTCCAACACGACTCCCGCTCACAGCAGAAAGTTCCTGTAGTTCAGGGACTGAGGACACCCTGCCCTGCCAATGGTTCGGACTCGTTGGAAACCTACCAGCCATAGTCAGTTCTGGATCTTCAAAACTCTCAACGACAACGTCCCTGCTTTGCCGCTGACGTGGCTTGCTGCGTGGAATCGCGTACGCCCAGACCATGGAAGCACCAAAGATCCCGATGAGAAGCCCCGCAGCCAGTGACGTGAGGCGGAATCGACGAAACATC
>JAAGZL010000317.1 GCA_024206335.1 Gammaproteobacteria bacterium | reverse complement strand
AACTGGATGGGATAGTCCTGATCTCAGGTATGGTACTGGTGATGTACGGACTGGTACGCCTTGGTAAATCCAGCCGCAGATCAGACCCGATGGAAATGGAGTACGAGTCGGAGATCCCGGAAGACATGCCCACCGGCATGGCTGCGATCTGGTTCCTGGTTGGCCTCACCCTGCTTCTGATCAGCTCACGCATGCTGGTGTGGGGCGCGATAAATATTGCTACCGCCTTTGGCGTGAGCGACCTGGTTATCGGACTTACCATCGTCGCCCTTGGCACCAGTCTGCCCGAGCTGGCCGCCGGCATCACCAGCGCTCTGAAACAAGAGCATGACATCGCCATCGGCAACATAATCGGCTCCAACATGTACAACCTGCTGGCGGTGCTGCCCATGCCAGGTCTCCTGGCGCCGGGCCACTTTGATCCAGCGATAATGGAACGGGATATACCGGTGATGATCGGACTGACCCTGCTGATGTTTGTAATGAGTTATGGATTTCGCAGCAACGGCCGTATCAACCGGTTTGAAGGGCTTATACTGCTGTGTGCTTTCATCGGCTATCAGGGGATGCTATTTTTAAGCACTCAAGGGACATTACACTGAATACAATGAACCAGAAACAACAACCATCAGCAGAAGAGTCGGAACGGCTACAGGCGTTGGGACTGGCGGTAATCCGGCACGAAACCGAGGCGGTACAGGCCATGGCCAGCCGCATCGATCATGACTTTGTCCGCGCCTGCAACTTCATGCTCAACTGTAGCGGCCGCATCGTGGTACTGGGGATGGGCAAGTCCGGACATATCGGTCACAAGATCGCTGCCACCCTGGCCAGCACCGGAAGCCCGGCCTTTTTTGTGCATCCGGGTGAAGCCAGTCATGGCGATCTGGGCATGATTACCGCAAGCGATGTGGTTCTGGCCCTCTCCAACTCCGGCGAGACTTCGGAACTGCTCACCATACTGCCACTGATCAAACGCCTGGGAGTGCCACTAATCGCCCTGACCGGCAACCAGAAATCAAACATGGCCCGTGAGGCCGACGTCAATATCGATGTAAGCGTGGCACAGGAGGCCTGCCCCCTGAACTTGGCCCCAACCTCCAGCACCACTGCCGCCCTGGTCATGGGTGACGCCCTGGCCATCGCCCTACTGGAGGCACGGGGCTTCACCGAACACGATTTTGCCAAGTCGCACCCTGGCGGCACCCTGGGCCGCAGGCTGCTGCTGCACATCGGTGATATCATGCACTCGGGAGCAGAAATCCCCCAGGTCAGGACTGACGCCTCCCTGCGTGACGGCCTGATGGAAATGACCGACAAGGGGCTGGGGATGACCGTGGTAGTCAACCCAAACAATGTAGTTGCCGGGGTCTTCACCGACGGTGATCTCAGACGCACCCTGGACCTGGGTGTAGATATACACAGTTGTGAAATATCGGAGGTAATGACCGGCCAGTGCCAGACAGCGCAGGCAGATATGTTGGCAGCCGAAGCCCTGCAGATAATGCAGGAGAAAAAGATCAATGCCCTGCCTATAGTGGACCAGGAGCAACGCCTGGTGGGAACCATAAGCATGCATGACCTGCTGCGGGCCGGCGTAGTCTGAACCACCTCAACCCATGAGTGACCAGAACGCAATGCAACAGATTACCCAACAAGCCAAACAGATACGCCTGGTAATTTTCGATGTAGATGGAGTACTCACCGATGGCGGCCTAATCATGGGCGACGACGGCCAGGAGTATAAAACCTTCAACGCCAAGGATGGTCACGGCATGAAGATGCTCCAGGCCTCGGGGGTGGAGATCGGCATCATCTCTGCCCGCAACTGCCGGGTCGTCTCACTACGCATGGAAAACCTCGGTATTAAACATGTGTACCAGGGACAACAAAATAAGCTAAAGGCATTTGCCGACCTGCTGAAAAAACTAAAACTGGAGCCCAGCCAGATCGCCTATGTGGGCGACGACCTGCTGGACCTCTGCATCATGCGCAAGGTCGGGCTAGCCATAGCAGTGCAAGATGCCAGCCCGGAAGTGGTGGCAGAGGCAGATTGGCAGACTACGGCCAATGGTGGCAAGGGTGCCGCCAGAGAGATATGTGAAATGATCATGCAGGCGCAAGGCAGCTTCCATGACATACTGGCAAGATACTGAATGGAACAGAGAAATCTGATAATTGGAATCATCCTGGTAGTGCTGGCCCTAGGCAGTAACTGGATGACCTCATCCACCTCTACACATGTTCCTAACGCAGGTCCAGAAGAGCACAAAATGGACTACTACGTGCGTAACTTCACCACCACGCTCATGGGAGAGAAAGGGGAACCATTCCGCAGGTTAAGTGCCGAACTCATGGTGCACTACCCGGACGACGACACCACTGAACTCACCAAGCCCCACATCACCATGTTCGAACAGAGGGTGCCCGAGTGGAATATAGTATCAGAGACCGGCTGGCTGTCCGGTGATGGAGATCTACTGTTACTACAAGGCAAGGTAACCATAGATCGCCCTAAAACACCCACCCAAGAACCAGTACGCATTGTGACCAGCAACCTGCGGGTACAACCAAACCAGAACTATGCCGAAACGGAAGAACAGATTACCATTGACAATCCCGATAACAGAATAACATCCAAGGGCATGCAGGCCTGGCTGACCAACCCAATGCGGATAAAATTTAGCGCCAACGTAAGAGGACGATATGAGGTCGATAAATAAACTACTGACAACCCTGCTACCGATACTACTACTGGTATCAATCCCATTTACGGCACATGCCCTGAAAGAGGACGTAAACAAGCCAATTGAAGTAGAGGCAGACAGTGTCGAAATAGATGATGGTAGTGGCACAAGCACCTATAAAGGGAATGTGGTACTGACCCAGGGCAGCATCCGTCTGAAGGCAGATAGAGTCACGGTTATTCAGCACGAGACCAAGTCAGATCAGATCAAGGTGGTTGGCAGACCAGCCACCATGACCCAGAAATCAACCAAGGGGAAAAAAGAGGTTAAGGGGCGTAGTCTGCGCATGGAGTACTACATAGACAGCGATATTCTATATCTCATCGGCAATGCCTCACTGGCGCAGGGCAAAGACACCTTCAGGAGTGACCGTATCGCCTACGACCGTAAAAAATCGCTGATAAAGGGTGGCGCCAGCGCCAAGGGAAAACAGCGCGTAAAGGTTACCATCAAGTCCAACAAAAAGAAGAAAACCAGCAAATGACCCGTCTTGCCGCTTTTGAACTGGAAAAACATTATCGTAAGCGCTCTGTAGTCAAAGGTGTTTCCATGGCGGTTTCAAACGGCGAGGTGGTGGGCCTACTGGGGCCTAACGGCGCCGGCAAGACCACCTGCTTCTACATGATCGCCGGCCTGATTCCGGTGGAACATGGTTCAATATCCCTGGGAGACCAGGATATCACCCAGCTCTCCATGCATCACCGGGCGCAGCAGGGGCTAAGCTATCTGGCCCAGGAACCATCGGTCTTTCGCAAATTGAGCGTTCAGAACAACATCCTGGCGATACTTGAGACCCAACCCACCCTCTCCAGCGAACAGCGTCATGAGTTTTGCGATCAGCTGCTAGATGACTTCAGTCTGGGGCATCTGCGGGAAAACATGGCCATGGGTCTTTCAGGTGGAGAACGCCGCCGCCTGGAGATCGCCCGGGCCCTGGCAGTCAACCCCAAGTTCATCCTGCTGGATGAACCATTTGCCGGCGTAGACCCAATTTCCGTGGTAGACATCCAGAAAATCATCAAGCAGTTGGCAAATCGCGGTATCGGCATCCTCATTACCGACCACAACGTAAGAGAAACACTAGGAATCTGTGATCGAGCCTACATCATCAACGAAGGGAGGCTGATTGCAGAAGGTGATCCTGACACTATTTTGGGTAATGAAGAAGTCAGACTGGTTTACCTCGGAAAAAGTTTCAGCCTGTAGGGCGCGCTGGGCACTTAACTCGCAATCACGCAATAAACACCATCACAATAGGAAATCCACCCCACATCAGCCAAATATACAGTGGTTATTAGGGCCGATTCGCCGCATAACGCATATTCAGAAAACTCTCTTCACCACAAAAAGTTGCCCAACTATTGTCCAACATCAAACGAGATTAAGATAATTACACATAAAACCCTGCACCTCAGGCACAGTTTTAGCTAGAATATGGGTGTGAGTGCGAGAACACACAAATCATGTACCAATTTTTTTCATAACACCGCCATATGAAGCAAACACTGCAGCTTCGCCTTGGGCAACATCTAACCATGACTCCCCAGCTACAGCAGGCCATTCGCCTGTTGCAGCTCTCCACGCTCGATCTGCAACAGGAGATACAGGAGGCCCTGGAGTCCAACCTGATGCTGGAAACAGAGGAGGATGCCGCCGGAAAAAAGCAGGCGACTGACGATATTGTGGCTGAAACAGCACATACGGAGAAACAGGTTGATGCTGGCAGCAACGAGAAAGAGGTGGACTCAGAACAAAACACCATGCCGGATGAGCTACCAGTCGACAGTGGCTGGGATGACATCTACGACAGCACCCTACCCCCATCCTCCGGCAGCTCCCAGCAGAAAGAGAGTAGCAACACCGACTATCTTACCCAATGCAGCAGTTCACAAACCCTGCACGACCATCTGATCTGGCAAATGCAACTTACCCCCTTCAGTGATACCGACCATGTCATCGCAGCAACTATAATCGATAGTATCAATAATGACGGCTACCTGACCGGCAATCTGGATGACATCATAACCGCCGTCGGTGGCGAAGATGTGGAATTGGATGAGGTTGAGGCCGTGCTGCATAGAGTTCAGCGCTTTGATCCACCAGGAGTGGCCGCCCGCGACCCAAGGGAGTGCCTGTTATTGCAACTGTCACAGTTAAACGACTCCACCCCTTGGTTATGTGAAGCCACAGATCTGATAGAGAACCACTTTGAGCTCTTGGCACGCCAGGACCATAACCAGATAAAGCGCAGCCTCAAACTGGACGATGAACAACTAAAACAGATAAACCATCTAATCCGTTCCCTCAACCCGCATCCAGGCACATCCATAGCCGACAACGAGCCCCGCTACGTAGTACCAGACGTATTTGTATCGCGGAGGAATGGTTCCTGGCGGGTTGAACTAAATCCTAGCACCACCCCTAAACTCAGGGTTAATTCAGAATACGCCAACCTGATAAAACGCGCAGATCAGAGTGATGACAACACCTACCTGAAAAACCACCTGCAGGAGGCACGCTGGTTCATCAAAAGTCTGGTAAGCAGAAATGAAACCCTACTCAAAGTAGCAACAAAGATTGTAGAATTTCAGCATGGTTTCTTTGACTATGGAGAAGAGGCTATGCGCCCCCTGGTGTTAAGGGACATAGCCGAAGCGGTTGAGATGCACGAGTCCACCATCTCCAGGGTCACCACACACAAATACATGCACACACCCAGGGGCACTTTGGAGTTTAAATACTTTTTTTCCAGCCACGTGGGCACCACAGGTGGCGGCGAGTGCTCAGCCACGGCCATCCGGGCGCTGATCAAAAAACTGGTCATCGCTGAAAAACCCAACAAACCATTAAGCGACAACAAGATAGCCGGCATCCTGGGTGAGCAGGGCATAAATATTGCCCGCAGAACAGTTGCCAAATATAGAGAAGCGATGGCTATACCACCATCGAACGAGAGAAAGCGCCTAGCTTAGGCGTATATAACTTAAGGAGTAAACTATGCAGATTAGCCTTACCGGTCATCACATTGACATCACTCAAGCCCTCAGAAACTATGTAGAAACAAAATTTGAGCGGCTGGAACGCCATTTTGACCAGGTGACCAATGTTCATGTCATACTCAGTGTGGAAAAAGTTCGCCAGAAAGCAGAAGCTACGCTACATTTAAACGGCGCAGATGTATTTGCCGACTCAACGCAGGAAGATATGTATGCAGCCATAGACGGCCTAATTGACAAACTTGACCGTCAGGTCAAAAAACACAAAGAAAAAAGCACCAGTCACAGGAATGTAACTGGACTAAAAGGCATGGAACAAGCTGACATATAACTGAGCCTGGGATTCTTTTGGAATATTAACGTGTTTTCCAATAACTTTATTAACGACAAACGTATAAGCTGCGGTAACTCCGCAGCGAGTAAGAAGCGGGTGCTCCAGAATCTGGGGGAGTTACTCGCCCAATCTGCTCCTGAGCTTAGCCCCAATGATACCTTCGATAAGCTGTTGGAACGGGAGCGCCTTGGCAGCACCGGGTTGGGGCATGGAATCGCCCTACCCCATGCCAGGGTAACCGGTATTGACGAGGCATATGGCGCCTTTATCCAACTTGGATCCAGCGTCGACTTTGATGCCATAGACAATCAACCGGTAGACCTGATTTTTGGACTCCTGGTCCCGGAATCGGCTACCAAAGAGCATCTACAGCTACTGGCGCATCTGGCCTCCATGTTCAGCAATGCCGAGTTCTGTGAAAAGCTGCGCCACTCCAGCCAGCCGGAAGAAATCATGCGCCACATCGAGCACTGGAACAAGGTAGAGAATGAGGTATGACAGATGCCACTACAGGCCATCTGGTATCAACCCTACAGGAGACATTGGGACTAAGATGGATAGCTGGTGAAGGTGGACGCAACACCAGCCTGAAGGGTGATTTTCCCGATGCCAAGCAGCATGGAACTGCCGGCCCCATGAACATCATTCACCCCTATCGCATCCAGATCATAGGGCCTGCAGAGCAGGCAAAATTTGATGAACTATCGCAAGGAAAACGCCTTGAGATCATTGAAAAACTATTCGATTCCAAACCTGCCGCCATAATAATTGCGGCTGAAGCCCGGGCAGAAGAGGAACTAATCAAGCCCGCAAACAGATACAACATCCCACTATTGGTTTCCAGTCAAGACGACAACCTGCTACAGAGTTCTCTACAGTATCACCTTACCCTCATATTCGCGGAACGTACCATGGTACATGGGGTATTCATGGAAGTTCTTGGAATAGGGGTATTGGTTACCGGCGATTCCGCAATTGGAAAAAGCGAGTTGGCACTGGAACTGATAAATCGCGGACACCTGCTGATAGCCGACGACACCCCTGAATTTGCCAGGATAGCCCCTGACACAATCAGCGGCACCTGCCCACCATTGCTACAGGACTTTCTGGAAATACGAGGATTGGGACTATTGAACATAAGGAGCATGTTTGGCGACAGCGCCATCAAACAGAAAAAATATCTCTCCCTGATTATTAACCTTAAGCGCATGAATACCCAGGACATGAACATGATCGACCGGCTCTATGGGAACTTCTCCGAGTACCCACTACTGGGCCTGAAGCTACCAGAGGTTACCATTCCAGTCGCACCAGGCAAAGAGATCGCCATACTGGTGGAGGCAGCAGTACGCCAATTCATGCAGAAGATCAACGGTTACAATGCCGGTGATGATTTTGTCGAACGCCAACGAAAGGCTATTGAAGAGGTCAAAGGTAACATATAAGATTCAAGGCTCCATAGTTGGATTGTTCGGAACCCCACTAAGTAAAGTGCACAGGCAAACAATATAGAACCAAATACTACTAGCATCCTATCCATGTGCACAGATAAAAACATCAGACTAATAATTGTTTCTGGTCTCTCGGGATCCGGGAAGAGCATCGCCCTGCACACCCTAGAAGATCTCGGTTACTACTGCATCGATAACCTCCCCATCTACCTGCTCCAGGCCATGGCCAACGAACTGAAACAGCGGCCGGATTCCATCTATCCTAAGATGGCAGTCAGTATAGATGCCCGCAACCAGACCGATGACCTGCACCACCTGCCTAATCTGGTCAGAGATATCCGAGAACAGGGCGTACACAGCGAGATGATCTTTCTGGAGGCCCAGGATGAAGTCCTGCTCAGACGCTTCAGTGAAACCAGGCGCAAACATCCACTAAGCGATGAAGAACACCCACTATCAGATGCCATACAGCTGGAGCGAGAGATACTGGAACCGTACCTCAGCAGCGCCGATCTACGAATAGATACCAGCCGTACCAACCAACATGAGCTGCGAGACATTATCCGCTCCCATATGGATGACCGGGGACCCAGGAATATCTCCCTACAGTTCCAATCCTTTGGCTACAAACACGGCGTACCCAGAGATGTGGATTTTGTATACGACGTACGCTGTCTTCCAAACCCTCACTGGGAGCAGGAGCTGCGCTCCCTTACCGGCATGGATTCAAAAGTGGCCACCTTCCTGGCCAGCAGCGATAGAGTACAGCAACTCAAGATTGATATAATCACCTTTCTGGAACGCTGGGTCCCCATCTTTGAAGAGGACGGCCGCAGTTACCTGACCGTAGCCATTGGCTGCACCGGAGGACAACACCGGTCCGTGTATCTGGTGGAACAACTCTCAGCTCACTTTGAAAACAGTGGGCGCGATACCATCATCCGCCACCGGGAACTGTCATGAGTATCGGCCTGCTGATCATCACCCATAACAACACCGGCAGGGAGCTGTTAAATACCGCCACCAAGATGTTTGGTCACTGCCCACTAGAAGTAAAGACTATTGAGGTACTCAACGAAAGTGACCCAGACCAGCTCAGGTCAGATGCCATCAGACTGACAGAACAGCTGGACTCGGGAGATGGGGTATTGGTAATGACGGACATGTATGGCTCCACCCCAGGCAACATAGCCCAAGCCATGTGTGAAGAGGGTAAAATCAATGTGCTGGCTGGTATAAATCTGCCCATGCTGGCCAGGGTATTCAACTACTCACAACTAAACCTGACCGAGATAACAAAAGCTGCACTAACCGGTGGGCAGAAAAGCATTATTCAATACAGCCCCAGCAACCATGACTAGAGCCACAATCCTAGAATCATCAGGTAACCGCTCCATTCCTATACTAAGTTACTGGTATGTATATCATTGCACCTTGCCCTACACCACTTCAAACACAGACTCCACCCTGTTTAACTGGAATTTCTAGGATGATTCAAAAACAGATCGATATTATAAACAAGCTTGGACTCCATGCCCGGGCAGCCGCAAAATTTGTCACCTGCGCCAGCCACTACGAGAGCCACATCCACCTCAACCACGACAGCCATAAGGTAAATGGCAAAAGCATCATGGGGGTCATGATGTTGGCTGCAGCACAGGGTACAACCCTCACACTCATTGCCGATGGTGCCGATGAGAAACAGGCAATAGCCGCATTGGAAGAACTGGTAAACGATCGGTTTGGCGAAGAGAGTTAACCGGCAACCTGAGAACCGGCAATCACATCCAAAATCAGAGACTTGTT
>JAAGZL010000316.1 GCA_024206335.1 Gammaproteobacteria bacterium | reverse complement strand
TTAAAGTTATTATCAGCCTGAGATCCTTAGTTAAAACAAAAGGTCGGTGGGATCAATTTTGGGATAAAATTAACCTCTGTGGCGTTCCCGCCCCATGCTAAAAAGCAATAAAATCACACATTATTAGGCGGTAGCACCCTTTCGGACAGTTCCCGACAATTTATCGACTACGCCCAACATTGCAAAAAACCGCTGGTAGATATCGGTTGCGCCTATGGCGTGGCGGCTCTCGGAGCTATTCGAGCCAGTTCGGCTAATAAAACCCCACTGATCGCCATTGATCTCAGCCAGGAACACCTGGATATTGTTCGTGAAAACACCCCTTTTGCCGATCAAACACGGCTCACTACCCGCTGCGGCCGCTTTCCCACTGAAATCAATTTTGAGGATAATTCGCTGTCGGCCTTTCATGCTGCGAATATTTTCCACTTTTTAACCGGGGAAGAGTTTGAATTGGCACTGGCCAAGGCATTTAAAGGGCTGGAGCCAAGTGGAAAAATATTTACCACTGTGGCTTCGATTTATAGTACGAGAACGGATAACTTTGTTGAATACTACCAACGAAACTTAGACAAAGGCATTAAATGGCCCGGCCTGGTAAGTGACCTCCGCCAATTCATCCTCAACTCTGGCGGCGTTATTGACGAGGAAAATCATATGGCCAGTAATATGGTGCACTTCTTTCGCCTGCAGGAATACCAAAAAGCCGTAGAGGCAGCCGGTTTTATTGTTGAATTCTGCGACTATTTTGATTTTGAAAATACCGGCGACGAATATGAGCGGCACCCAAAGTCATGGATCACTATGGTTGCTCGCAAACCACAGTTAATGTCCTGATTGGCTGAAAGCCTGTTGCAGGGCGCCTTGGATGTAGTTTGTCGAACGGTGGTCGGTGTGGCCCGCGTAACGCTTTGGCCATTTTTTATTGATACGACCGAGTAGATTGTTAGCACTTCATAAATACAGGGTCGATCAATAAGCTTATTGAAGTAGCCTATATAGGGGAGTTGTTCAGGCAGGAGCGTTTGTGGCACGACAGGAAAAACAGATCTTTAGGTAAAAACTTAGCGTCCCTGCTGGGGGCCAGCGCGATTCGATAGCTGATCACATCGCGCTGGCATATAGTGACAAAATGATTGTTACCTCACGGCGCGATCATTTTGGTTTTTGCATCACAGCGAACCAATTTAGGGATATCAGCTCTTCTTCTTCCGCTTTGATATACGATCCTGCATTGGCGTGCAGCCGGCGCATCAGCTTGTAGAACCTTCGGGGAAGCACGTGGATTGTCGCCAGAAAGGAGGTTAATGCCTCGTATTTGTCATATAGCGCAACCTCTTTCTTGATGCACTCCACCGCAGGTTGGCCATGGGATTCCAGCAACTCAAATCCGGCTTTTCTAAATGTATCTTCCCAATACTTGTAGTGCCATAAACCGCCAAATACGGTGAGTTCGCGAGTGTGCTGAATCAACAACCTGTGAGCGTGGTTCTCACGATCGTATTTATCAAGTGCTGCTACGTCATCAAAACCAAATTTTCCACCTGGCTTTAAGACGCGGAATACTTCTTTCAATGTGAAATCGGGATCGCTGACATAGGTCATCGGTTGTATCGCGTAAACTGCGTCAAAACTGTTATCTTCATACGGGAGAGGCACGTTGAAATCACCGACTATGAAGTTTCCTGATTAGTTACCAACCTCAGAAAGCCGCAATATATGGGAGGGCTGAGGTAGCGTAAGTACTGACGCACGTAAAATACGTGGCATCATAGCCTTCAAATCAAAACGCCGATTGAAACGATATTGGAACTCGGCC
>JAAGZL010000315.1 GCA_024206335.1 Gammaproteobacteria bacterium | reverse complement strand
TTGAGAATTACACGAATGAACAGCACGCCGATTACGCAATCGATGTGAGAATGGGGCCCGGGGGTGGTTGGAACGATTACTTTATTAATCACATTGAGGCTTTAGGGTGCTATAATTTCAGCACTTACGAGGGCGGCAACCATAGCGGTGGGCAGGGCGTTATATCGCAAGAAAAGGTTGATAAACTGATTAGTTTGGCCCGTGATCCAGTCGAAGGCAAAAGAATAACCGAAGCGTACTTTAGGAAAACGTCTGCTTGGGGGATAAAGGTTGCGACCAATTTTAAATCACATGAACATTACAATAGAGATCATACTACTGGTGCCACATTTGGCTCAATGGAGCATCAAGGTGACACTGACGCAGCGCAATATTTGGGAATAAAGCCCTTTTTAGATTTGGGCGGGGTGCCGAAATAATGGATACTCAATACATCGGAACGGGTCATATCTTCGAGGAAATTAGTGAATGGACAGACTACGTTAAAGCCCATGGCCCAATGACCGAGGATATGCAGGGCATACTGACCGATGATAAAATCTATGTTTATGGCGCTGAGACTGATCTTGATTTTCTCGGGCATGATCGAGATGGATTTGAAGTAATCTTAGACGTTGAGGAATCGGTACGCCATAACGGTGATTTCGGTAACGGCGCAAGGATTGAGGCCGATAGTGCTGGCGCTTGGGACCCACTGTCCCAGGCTAGAGCCATAGCAGTTAAAGACCTTTCCGCTCACACTACATCGGTGGCTAATCCTGCGCACGCCTTT
>JAAGZL010000028.1 GCA_024206335.1 Gammaproteobacteria bacterium | reverse complement strand
TGGGAACGGCGAGCCCGCTTACATGCCCCTATAGTCTATTTACACTCAGAAGAAGTTTTTTTCCCAGGCGACCCTAAGTATGCTTTTTCAGAAGCCGTGTTTAAAAATGACCACATGGAGTTTCCATTGTCGGGTAACCAATCTGGGGATGCCAAAAATAACCCCTTTTATTTGGGAGTGATGCCAAGCGGATCACAGGAAGATCAAATTAGTGTTTACACAACAGTCGTTCCCAAATCTGATGATTCTGTACATGTGATTTACTGGCTTGCCTACCCATACAATGAGGGCAAATATATTAGCTTGCCGAGTAATGGTACGCTCCAAGAAGCCGCAGCCGTACTATGCATACCTTATCTTGTTTTTTTGAATCCTATAGGGTATCTAGCATGTTACATAGCAGAAAACAAAAAACTTAAAAAGCAAATGCCCAGCCAAGGAAATGGCGAGTATGGCAACCACGTCTATGATTGGGAGCGAGTTGTTATTCGATGGAAGGATGACCAGCCAGAAACCATCCATCTACCAGCACATGGGGCAAAAATATCCACAACAGCCCCTTGGGGCAATGATGCCATTGAATATGAGGACAATAGACCTATCGTCTATGCAGCAAAAGGATCACACGGTGTTTACCCTTCTCCTGGCAAAGTTGTTTGGGAAACTATTAAAATTGGCGCTGTAGGTATAGATCTCTATAAGAGAGAGCTGATCGATGAGATGGATCGTGGCTATCTCTGGGACACACAAAATAATTTAAACGTATTTATCCCAGAGTCAATCATCAAAGAATCTGCAGAAAATGCACAAGCATCGCCACAAGAAATCACCTTTAACTGGGGTGATGAACCACTATTATACTATATGGGGCGATGGGGAAATAATAAAGACGCGTGTTTTAAGGTAGATGCATCATTTCTATTTTTCAAGAAATTCTCAACTGGAGAACAGTGTAAATTAAGTAATGCACCGACAGGTCCTGCAGTTAAACACTCCCTGAGGTTTGATCATACTTCATTTGAACATGTGTCTGGCTATGAGCCATCAGAGGATGATAGGCATACCAGTTTTACATTCGACTTCCCATTAACAACTTATCTGGATAGTCACGTACATATCGATTACAACCAACAGGTAGTATTGCGAAG
>JAAGZL010000314.1 GCA_024206335.1 Gammaproteobacteria bacterium | reverse complement strand
TTGCGATCGTACTCCCCAGGTGGGATACTTATCACTTTCGCTTGGCCACTGAGCTTACGCCCAACAGCTAGTATCCATCGTTTACGGCGTGGACTACCAGGGTATCTAATCCTGTTCGCTCCCCACGCTTTCGTCCATGAGCGTCAGTATATACGTAGTAGACTGCCTTCGCAATCGGTATTCTATGTGATATCTATGCATTTCACCGCTACACCACATATTCTATCTACTTCCGTATAACTCAAGACAACCAGTATCAAAGGCAGTTCCATAGTTGAGCTATGGGATTTCACCTCTGACTTAATTGCCCGCCTGCGGACCCTTTAAACCCAATGATTCCGGATAACGCTTGGACCCTCCGTATTACCGCGGCTGCTGGCACGGAGTTAGCCGGTCCTTATTCTTACAGTACCGTCAAGCTCCCTCACGAGGGAGTGTTTCTTCCTGTATAAAAGCAGTTTACAACCCATAGGGCAGTCTTCCTGCACGCGGCATGGCTGGTTCAGAGTTGCCTCCATTGACCAATATTCCTCACTGCTGCCTCCCGTAGGAGTCTGGTCCGTGTCTCAGTACCAGTGTGGGGGCTCTCCCTCTCAGGACCCCTACC
>JAAGZL010000313.1 GCA_024206335.1 Gammaproteobacteria bacterium | reverse complement strand
GCCTTTTTCTTGACCGGTGCCTTTTTCTTGACCGGTGCCTTTTTCTTGACCGGTGCCTTTTTCTTGACCGGTGCCTTTTTCTTGACCGGTGCCTTTTTCTTGACCGGTGCCTTTTTCTTGACTGGTGCCTTTTTCTTGACTGGTGCCTTTTTCTTGACTGGTGCCTTTTTCTTGACCGGTGCCTTTTTCTTGACCGGTGCCTTTTTCTTGACCGGTGCCTTTTTCTTGACTGGTGCCTTTTTCTTCATAGTCTTGGATTGTTCTGTACCTATCTCAGACTCAGAAACAGCAGCAGAATCAGCTGCAGCTTCCACTTTATCCATCAGGGCCTTTGTCTTTTCATCCACCTCTGCAGATGACCACTCATCAATTGCCTTGTACAGCAGATGGGCTACTTCATTGTGGTCTTTACTACCGGGGATCTCTCGTAGCTTATTATGCAGAAGGTAATATGAGGTTATGGTATTAACCTGCTGTTCATAGGCCCGCAACCGATTACTGATAACCACTTCATTACTGTCGGCACCGCGGCCAACTTTTCCACCACAAAGATCACAGACAGCATGTACCAGTGGGGGGTTGCTGAAGATATTGTATCTGGTACCACATGATACACAGGTACGACGCCCCTCCAATCGCTCCAGCAGGACCTCTTCTTCCACATCCAGATGCAGGGCAAGATCTAGTGCACCCCCACTTTTGCCCAATATTTCGTCCAGGGTGTCGGCTTGAGCTGAAGAACGGGGAAAACCCACCAGCAGGAAACCGGATTTTACGTCCGGTTTGGTCATGCGATCACGGATAACCTCAAATAGGATTTCATCCGGGACATACTGACCACGCTCAAGATAGGCTTGGGCTTGGATGCCGGCATCCAGCCTCCTTTCAGCGGCCTCAGATAACATTCCTGCAATAGATAACAGGACGACATGGCATCTCTTTGCCACCTTGGTGGCATACTCTCCCTTGTCAGATCCTGGCGGCCCAAGAAGCACCATCCTCATTGTGATTTCCAACCTATTTGCTATTAGTGTTTTTTCTAATATACACCAATTGTGTAGCCAATCAGTAGATATACTGGACTCACATTTGACCTGTACTGGTCATAATTACAGGCATTGAGATTTAGGTATAATCAGACCAATCGCTAAAATATTGGTATAACAGTATGTTTTTAAAAGACAATCATAAAAATTTACGGGGTCATCCAAGTTTTACATTTGTCGTAACCTCAACGCTCAGATAGAGTTATCTGATAATACCCCTAAAGTCAACGCAGTTGTGAGATCTGATCATTCATTTAAGATACGCTCTACACATTTCCAGCATCATTAAGAATCCATAAACTATGCCTGAAGTCTCTGATATTACTGAAAACGAAAAGTGGCTGGTAAGCTGCACCTTGCAAGAACGCTACGACTTTGACGTAGAGCTGCATATCGCTGATAGCGAGATCCGTCTACGCCCATCTGATCGTACCTTGACCGACTGCCCAATATTCTATTGGGAAGTGGATGAGTGTCATTTTGTAATAATGAAAACCGGCGACCAAAAATACCGCTGTATGTTCTACTACCGTCTTTACCAGCAGATGGGAACCGGGATTCCGGAATACGACAACCTGTCTGAATGCGTGGTCTCGCTGCTTCAGGTCCAATCGGATCATGAAGCCAAGGAGAGGGGAGATCTCTGATATGCCCTCCCAACTCCATATATATAGATTCTGCTGCAACACCAATTTCATCCTTGGGAGAACAAATGAGCATTAAGAACGCCTTCTACGCCCAGTCTGGGGGGGTAACCGCCGTCATCAACGCCTCTGCCTGCGGAGTCATAGAGACTGCACGCAAACACAGCGACCGTATTGGAACCGTGTTTGCCGGCAAAAACGGCATAATCGGCGCCTTGACCGAAGACCTTATAGATACAGGCGCAGAGAGTGATGCGGCAATCGCCGCCCTGCGCCACACCCCATCAGGCGCATTTGGCTCCTGCCGCTTCAAACTCAAGGGAGTGGAACAGAACAAGCGTGAATATGAGCGCCTGATTGAGGTATTTAAGGCCCATGACATCGGCTATTTCTTCTACAATGGCGGCGGCGACTCTGCCGATACCTGCCACAAGATATCCCAGCTGTCGGCAACCATGGGTTACCCAATCCAGGCCATCCATGTCCCCAAGACCGTAGACAACGATCTGCCCATAACCGATAACTGCCCCGGCTTTGGCTCAGTTGCCAAGTACATTGCAGTCTCCACCAGGGAGGCCAGTTACGATGTACGCTCCATGGCCCGTACCTCCACCAAGGTATTCGTGCTGGAGGTAATGGGACGCCACGCCGGCTGGATCGCCGCCGCCGGAGGCCTGGCGGTGGATGAGGACAACGATATCCCTATCTTGATACTTTTCCCTGAGGTGGAGTTCAACCAGGAGGCATTCCTGGCCAAGTGCCAGGAGAAGGTGGAACAGTACGGCTATGTGATAGCAGTGGTATCTGAGGGAGCCCACTGGCCGGATGGCCGTTTCCTGGCAGAACAGGGCACCAGGGACGCCTTTGGCCACGCCCAGCTTGGCGGGGCCGCGCCGGTGGTGGCAAACATGATTAAGGAAAACCTGGGCTACAAATTTCACTGGGCTGTTGCCGACTACCTGCAACGCGCCGCGCGTCATCTGGCCTCAAAAACCGATGTGGAACAGGCCTATGCCGTAGGCAAGGCGGCGGTGGAGATGGCACTGGAGGGCAAAAACGCCATCATGCCAGCCATCATTCGCACCTCAAACGACCCCTATAGTTGGGAGATCCAGGAGGCAGACCTGTCAAAAGTGGCCAATGTCGAGAAGATGATGCCGGCAGAGTACATATCTGAGGATGGATTTGGCATCACCCCGGCCTGCCGGGAATACCTGCTACCGCTGATCCAGGGAGAGGACTATCCGCCCTACATACGGGGTCTGCCACAGTACGTGACATTAAAAAATGTTGTGGTACCAAGGAAATTAGCAGATAATTTCGAACCGTAGTAATCCAGTGTATAAAAAACACGGGGGTACTAGCCCCCGTCAGTCGATAACAAACCCTAGCATTTTTCGCTAGAGTTTGTTTTTTTATGGTGGGGAGAGAAAACACTATGTCAGGAATATCAATTACCGTCAGCACAGTACTATCGTTACTGGGCTTAGCGATCGCTTTTTTCTACATGAAAAAGGTGACCAGTGTGCCATTGGATATGGGCCTGGAGGAAAAAGACGGCGAACGTCTCAAGTTTATCCACGGCGCAATTGCAGATGGTGCAATGGCCTTCCTAAAGCAGGAATATAAATTCCTGACCATTTTCATGGTTTCATTTGCCGCCATCATCGCGGTTTTGATTGATGACACCCACACAGCCGACTATCGCGAAGGCATCTATACCGCTATCGCCTTCCTGTTTGGCGGTGCTATTTCAATCGCATCCGGTTACATTGGCATGAAGGTGGCAACGCAGGGTAATGCGCGTACCACCGTATCAGCCAAGAAAGACATATCCCACGCATTTGATGTTGCCATCAACTCTGGCGCAGTCATGGGCTTTGCGCTGGTTGGCCTTGCTGTTCTCGGTCTGGTGATCATTTATGCTGTAATGAGCTGGCTGATGTCTGACCTGGGACCTGAAAACAACCACGTCCTGATGGAGGTCATTGCAGGCTTCGGTCTCGGCGGTTCAACCATTGCGCTATTTGCACGTGTTGGCGGCGGTATCTTTACCAAGGCAGCTGACGTTGGCGCAGATCTCGTGGGTAAGGTTGAGCAGGGTATCCCTGAGGATGACCCACGTAACCCAGCCGTTATCGCTGACAACGTTGGTGACAACGTTGGTGACGTAGCCGGTATGGGCGCCGATCTCTTCGGCTCATGCGCCGAGAGTACCTGTGCAGCGATGGTGATTTCCGCAGTCGCATTTGCCGCTAGCCCAGATGCACTTTTGTACCCCATCCTGATCAGTGCCATCGGTATTCCCATCAGTCTCATCACCAAGCTTCTGGTGGGTGTTAAAACCGAAGATGATGTAGCTCCGGCACTGATGAAACTGCTGATTATCTCCAGTGCACTGATGGCGGTAGTTATGTACTTTGTCACCGCAGCGCTGATCCCAGCCACCTTTGAACTGGGCGGTGAGACCTACACCAGCATGGGTGTATACTGGTGCTTCTTCTCTGGCTTGATAGCAGGCTTGGCAGTTGGTTTGCTGACAGGTTATTACACCTCAGATAAATACGCTCCTGTACAAGAAGTGGCCAAATCCTGTGAAACCGGTGTTGCAACCAACATTATTTATGGTCTGGCACTGGGTTACAAGAGTACGGTTCTCCCGTATCTGTGTATTGCGGTTAGTATCTTTGTTTCATGGAACCTGGCTGGTATGTACGGTGTTGCCATTGCCTCACTGGGTATGCTCGGTACATTGGTCGTTGCATTGACGATTGATGCCTATGGGCCTGTGGCTGACAATGCCGGTGGTATTGCAGAGATGGTTGGACTTGAAGAAGAAGTCCGTCGTCGCACAGATATCCTCGATTCAGCCGGCAACACAACCGCTGCCATCGGTAAAGGCTTCGCCATTGGCGCAGCTATCCTGACCTCGCTGGCACTGTTTGCTGCTTTCATTACCGCTGCTGAAAAACTGTCGGGTGCACCCATCAACATGAGCTTGCTTGACCCGATGATCTTCACCAGTGTATTCGTCGGTGCAGTGCTACCGTTCCTGTTCACTGCCATGACCATGAAGTCTGTGGGTAAAGCTGCATTTGCCATGATTGAAGAGGTGCGTCATCAGTTCAAGACCATCCCTGGCATCATGGAAGGTACCGGCAAACCCGACTATGCACAGTGTGTGGCAATTTCTACTCAGGCTGCCCTGCGTGAAATGATAGCACCTGGCATTCTGATCATGGGTACACCCCTGGTCGCGGGCTTCCTGTTCGGTGTTCAATCCGTAGCCGGTATCCTGGTTGGATCCCTGGTCTGCGGCGGTGTACTCGCCATCGCTTCCTCCAACAGTGGAGGTGCCTGGGACAATGCTAAGAAATATATCGAAGCAGGCAATCTTGGTGGCAAGGGTTCGGACGTACACACGGCCGCAGTGGTTGGCGACACGGTGGGTGATCCATTGAAAGACACCTCAGGTCCTTCACTGAACATCTTGATCAAACTGTCAGCCATTCTGAGTCTGGTATTTGCACCATTCTTTGTAGAATTTGGTGGCGTTTTGCTCGGTTGATCTACAGCCAGTAGTAAAAAGAGGGGCCAGTTGGCCCCTCAGATTGATAACAAACCCCGGCATTTTTGCTGGGGTTTGTTTTTTTATGTTTCGGAATATCTATTCCAGATACTTTTAACCATCGAATGCCGGAATGATGCAGACAGCACTGTAGATGCAATATGGAGTGCTTCTGCAAGCAGTGGCAACTAGCTGACACCTTAGGCGCCGCCTACAAAGACGCCGCTGGTCCAGCAATCAATCCTCCGGTCAATGCCATCAACACTAGTTATGCCCGTGTAAATTAATCAAATTGGGTAAACCCCCAGCTCAGCTGGGGTGACTCGCATAGGTTTTACCGAGACTACGGTAAAGCTTACTTTCAAATCTCTACCAAGAGAAAAGGAAAGTACCTATGCGAGACTACAAGAGTTTGACCCACACGCGTTG
>JAAGZL010000312.1 GCA_024206335.1 Gammaproteobacteria bacterium | reverse complement strand
GCTTGCTTGAGAATAGTGTATTCCATAGTAATCGCCAACCTCTTTCATGCCTGTTGCCAGGCGCGGGGGCCCACAATGCGGCACCGCTGGTCGCTGTCTGGGCAGACAGGGATGGGCAGACAGGAGCACCCGCTCCAAAAGTGGGGCAATAAAAAGGGCGGGCAGCCAAAAAAGTATGTTCCGGTCTGCACTCGTGCTCGCTTCACTGAGCCAGGGTAGGTAAATACAAGGATACTGGTGCGCTAGTTTCAGCCTTGTCTCAAAGGGGTTGTGAAACTCGCGGGGCACTTATGCAAAATTAGACAGGAGACCGAGAAAAACAAGAGGGTTCATGTCCCCGTTGGCAAGATGGGCGAGCTGTTGCGATGACCGTCTGAATTCATCCTGGTTACTAGTTGGGGGATTGCAAGTGGAGCAAATTATAGTATATTGAAGTTGAGGGGGTTAGAGGATTAGGGTTGGCCCTTAATGTTTTCGATCATGTAATCCGAACCTGGCCCTTATCATACGGTATCTAAATATGTCAAAAAATTTCCGCAAGAAATGCCGTGAGTTGTTTCCCAAACTGAATGTCACTATTACCAATTAGAATGCACTGGATAGTCGTCGCGCCATTTATCAAGAAATCATGCTCAAACACCTGGTTAACACCATTTGTTCCGGGAACACGGCATACTTTTCAGACTGTACCTGGAAATTATTATCATGATCGATCTCGTAGGGGGTCAAATTTGTCGCAGTGGGTTGACTACGCAGCACATGCGAACAAGGCGTGGTCGGCTAGCAAGAAGAGCGCAAATAATACAGGGGTAATTACAGTATTTCCCCAGCTTGCGCTCATGGCAGGATTACGCAAGCGTTTCGCGCCTGGAAACACTCCTTTATTATCCTGGACATTTAATCTTGGCGGATTATATGGCAATCCGAAAAAAAGTGTTGCGAAATTTGCGCTTCGCAGTGTTGACCATTTTGTGGTTCATTCGCGACAGGAGATAAACTCATATAGCAACTGGCTGGGGATAGATTCAAATCGATTTGAATTTGTTGCGTTACAGAAACCCATGGCGCCCATTAAGTTTTCCGAAGACATGGGAAGACCTTTTGTCCTGTCGATGGGATCAGCAAGACGAGATTATCGGCTGTTTTTTGAGGTGATGGCCGACCTCGGGTATCCGACTATTGTTGTAGCTGGTGCTCACGCTGTAGAGGGCCTCCATAAACCAAATAACGTAACCCTTTTGCAAGATATTGACATTTCGCAGTGCCTCGAGCTAGTACAAAAGGCGAGAGTGAATGTTGTACCGATAGATAATCCAGTCTCTGCATCGGGGCAAGTAACCCTTCTTGACGCCATGATGTACGCACGTCCAACCGTCGCAACTCACACGATGGGAACAGAAGATTATGTGGCAGATGGTGAAACTGGACTCTTGGTAAACCCGTGTGACCCCGTTTCAATGAAAAATGCAATCAGAGATCTATGGAATGATCAGAACAAACGGCAGCATGTGGGGCAGCAGGCGCGTGAATATGTAAAGTGTAACCTGTCTGATGAAGTGGCAGGCCAAAAGCTGGGCGAAATGCTAGACATGCTTGAGGACAGGTATAAGTGGCCAGGCTGAAGTGTGTTCTAAGCGGCTGGCAGAAAAGGCTGGCAAGGGCGCAGGCAGCAGGGGGCTGGCAACAAAGGACTAACAAGAACGACTAACAAGGACACCCACCCTAAGGGGTTTAACCAATTAACAGCCCCGATAGTCGGCGTTCTTCGCCAGTGCTGCGAGCGGGGCAGTGTGTGGCCCTGCCTGTTGTGATAACCGCCCGTTGGCCGCACCCCGGATCGCTTGACTTTGAAAAAAAATGGTTTGCATAATAGCGCCATGAAATCACTTTGTTTTACCCACAGTTCAGAGTCGCTGAATTGGTATAACCATGACTTTTCGTTAGC
>JAAGZL010000311.1 GCA_024206335.1 Gammaproteobacteria bacterium | reverse complement strand
CCTGCAACTTCATCATAGTCAAAAGTTCCGGCACTGCCTCCGTCATGTGGAAATACTGGGGTTGCACAACCTTCTTCAGCTGCACCCTGCCAGGTTTCAACCCAAGTTTCATCATCCAAGACATTGATGAATGAGCCATCGTTGCCAAAAACATAATCATCGTCGAATAAGCAGTCTCTGGTTTCCAAATCAGCTTCACTGTTCGCCCACCAGCTCATATCACCAGCACCAGGGCCAACGCCTATAGCGCTAGCTTCAGGTGCAAGTCTCCATGTGCCTTCAAAAGAGGGCAGTGTTTCTGCATCTTCAACCTTAACCAGCTTGAATGTCCAGTGAACTCCATCACCTGTACCTGTTTCAATGCTCAGCAAAATAGTAGAGCTATCAACTTCTGTCAGGGTGTAAGTTATTGATGCAGGAGCACCGTCTGGGCTAGTTAATTCTCCTTCATTAGTAGCCTTTGCTAAACCGAGATATGATCCCGCACCACTAATAGTTAAGGCCCCAGTGTCCTCATCGAAAACAAAGGTCCCAGCACTGTCTCCATCATGTGGAAATACTGGTGTGCCACAGCCTTCTTCAGCCGCACCCTGCCAGGGTTCAATCCAAGTATCATCACCGAGCACATTAATGAATGAACCATCATTTCCAAAGATGTAATCATCATCAAATAAACAACTTCTGGTTTCCAAATCTGCTTCGCTATTCGCCCACCAGCTCATGTCACCAGCACTAGGACCAACACCTAAAGCACCAGCTTCTGGAGCAATTCTCCAAGTTCCAGGTAATGTCATTGGACCAGAATCAACTTCATCTTCTTCAACTGGAGCGCTAATGCCACAAGAGCCAGGATTACCACAAGACAGTGAAATATTATCCACCTGTATATGGGCTGCAGCAGTAGGCTCGAGTACAAAGAGGCTGATAACATTCTCAGTATCCAGTGCCGAATCGCCACTATTAGCCAATAGGTCATTGATTTTGACACTAACTGTTGTCCATTCATCCTGTGGAAGATCGGCAATGCTTAATTCAACATAACCCAGAGCCGGCCAACCACTATCCATTTTGACTAACAGAGAGCTTTCCTGATCAGTATTGGAGCTGTCAATATAGAGGTCAAAACGCAATTCAGCAGCATGTATTTGCCACCAAGATGAGCTGTTGCCCATACCATAGAGTGTAAATGAGTCGGTATCAACAGCTGTTATTGAGAAGTTACCTGAGTCTGTAGTAAAGATATCAATTACAATCCCATGATCTGCATCATCTGCAGCTACTTCACTAAGAACCATGGCTCCACTATTGTCCCAAAATGATGCGACAAGTAGTTCACGTACATACTCTTCTCCATCGACTGTCCAACTGAATGATTGCGCTGCATCAATATAAAGATCATAACTACCAATATAGGGCTCTTTATCATCAGCTGGTTCTAATGAACGATCCTGTTTTGAATTACAACCAGAACCATCTTCCAGGTAGTAAGCACACTCATAGACTCGAACATAGTCTACTAACATTTCACCTGGTAGAGCGCCATCATCTACTTCACCTGGTAAATCACCTCCAACGGCTAAATTCAATATAATATGAAATTCTGTGTTAAATGGTGCAGCATCTTCTGCCAATTTATACCCTGGATCATCTTCATCATAATAATAACTGTACCAATGATCTGAAGTAACAGTCTTAATATGGGTATCATCTACAAACCAGCGAATTTCATTTTCTTCCCACTCAATAGCATAGGTATGAAAATCATCATCAGCTGACTGATCGATATCGGTAGCAAGTTGTTGATTCAATGGCCACGGGAAACCGTGATGGATATTCACAGCAAGCAGAGCATCATCTGTACCTGAGTTAACAGCTTCCATGATATCAATTTCACCACTACTGGCCCAACCGCCAAATGGGGAATCGGAAGGCAGCAACCAGAATGCTGCCCACATACCTTGACCGGTAGGTGCTTTGATTCTTGCTTCAATGCGACCATATTTAATATCCATGTTGCCTTGTGTACTGATACGAGAAGATGAATAGGGATAACCTGATACGAGTTCTTCTGACTTGGCAGTAATTACAAGGTTGCCGTCAGCAACTGTGGCATTTTGGTCAGTGTACCACTGCAGCTCATTGTTTCCCCACCGCTCAAGGCCATAATCGGAACCATCACCTGTTTGGTAACTCCAATAGGATGTATCGAGAGTTTCTTCATCGAACTCATCACTCCTGACTAGTTGCCACTCTTGATCTGCTTCAGGGTAAAAAGCCTCTGTTTCGAAGGTATCTTTTTTTGAACCTGCATCTCCACATGAAGCGATTAATACAGAAAGAAATGATATTGTAAGTAATTTAACGATTGAATTTATACGGTTAGTCATTGTTATCCTCGTCTACGAATTCTATTATGCATGGTATTTATTTCACATAGGGCTTGCAGATGAAAGGTTAAAGCGATGTAACGGATTTTTGGTAAGATAAATGGGAAAATTTACACTGACAACCTAAATGATGAGGCTTATTTAGTTGATCTTGCTAAATTTTGTACCTTCAGTTGTCCTTTGATTTTCCAGCATAATTACTCGTGGAAGTAGTATTTCCTGTTCTGTAATTTTGCTATCTTTTTGTTCTTTATTGTTGTCTTTTTCAGCGAACTTTTTTATCCATAAATCGATACGAAAGATACCGGCAATAATGTCCAATTGGTTATCTCCAGTGACATCTTTCAACTCAATAGATACAATGCTTTGCGGCTCATGGATGATATTGTGCCGGCTGAAATTCTGTTTACCATCATTTTCAAACCAGATCATACTCTGCCTTGCCGGATCCTGCCAGTAGTTATTCCAGCTGGCGGCCACTATATCCATATCACCATCTGCATCCAAATCGCCAGCCACTGCTATTGACGTCCCGTAAAATCTACCTATTTCGCGGAATTGAAACTTCAGATTGCCGGTATTTTCCAGCCATTGAATACCATGGTATGGTTTTGGGTCTGGTTGTAAGTCGAGAGCATCACCATTGCTGAATAGGATATCAATATCCTTGTCACCATCCATATCGACCAGCCTCATACTGGTTGAACCGTACATTGGGTGAGGTGCTTGAGCCAGAGGAGCCTGCTGAAACTCTCCTTTGCCATTATTTATCAGCGCCACAACCATTTCATATTCCTGTGAAATAAGTGTGACAATATCCATATTCCCATCGTTATTCAGATCTACTGGCGACACATTAAGTGCGCCACTGACTTTTACAATGCTATGTTTTTTATATTTCCCATTGCCAAGATTCTCAAGCCAAGCCAATTCACCGACATCACCACCACCGAAAATTGCTACAGCTAAATCCAGATCGTCATCATTATCAATATCTACAGGCCTTGCATCGGTGATCCGGCCAACGTCTTCAAGTAGAATTTCTTTATCATATTTCCCATCAGCCGTGTTACGCATCAAAAATATTTTACCAGCTAACTTGTCTGAAGGAGGAAAGTGTCCTAGTGCACTAATAATAATATCCTTATCACCATCTTTATCGTAATCAATCACTTCTGTATGACTTGCTATAGGTATCTCTGTTAACAGTGTTTCCTGCCAATCGGTTTTAGTTACGGTAAGTATAGAAACCTCGTTACGTTCACCATCGGAAATGAGAAATTGATTGTTTCCTGTTTCATCAAGTTCGACAGATTTGATGTTGATAACTAGTGGTAATGGTGATTTTTCTCCTAACTCGGTCGTGGAGAAAGTCAGAGGTTGATTTGTATCTTTATGTATTGGTAAAACATCTAGTGTTTCAGGACTACTGCCATAATAAAAAGCTTTTATATCTTTGACTATTTCAGGGGGTATAGTATTTGCTCCCATGCGTCTGTCAGCAATATCCACCATAGCTTTAATCGCTGCAGGCCAATATTTTTTTGGCATTACAGTTGGAGAAGGTACTTTATGGCAAGCGCCACAATATTTATTAACATTAACAATGACTGCATCCAGTTTTTTTTGTTGCTCAGGATTTGTACTTGATGCTGCAAAATACTGGTAAAAACCAAAGATAGCAACTATAGACGTTATCTTTAGAAGATATTTATAAATCATTTATTAACCTTCTTAACGAGGAGGCATGGTACAAAATTTCAGTTAAAATACATGGTAAATGACATCACTGTTACAAGTAAACTAAAACAACTGCATTTTGGTATTTGAACCTAGAATCCTCAGTTGACCGGCTCTGACTTATGGTTATTTATTTCAAAACAGCAACTTACAGAAGGATTAGTATTCACCCATTGAGTGAGTTTGCCTACACATTTGATTGCACGTTTTTTAGACTTATTGACTT
>JAAGZL010000310.1 GCA_024206335.1 Gammaproteobacteria bacterium | reverse complement strand
CAGTAAAGACGTCTTTATGGACTACAACCTGGTCACCGTTGAATGGGAAGTGAATGAAATCACCATCGAGGACAAATATGAAATCGTGTTACACGCCGTCTATGAAGCTGATGTTCCAGCGGCAGTGGTGGTGGCTGAGCCGCCCAGTGTGACCTTGCCTGAAATGCACGCAGGCGATGTCTATAACGGTGAGTTCAATCTGACCAACTATGGACTGATCCGGGCTGATGGTGTTCAGTTTAATCTCCCGGCAGACGATCAGTACTTTCGCTATGAAATCATGCAAGGTCTACCAGACCAGTTAGAAGCAAAAGAGCAACTCACCGTTGCTTATCGTGCCATTGCATTGAAATCACTGGATGGTGATGATACGGGTGATGATACCGGTGGTGGCTGTTATAGCTATTCCAGCTGCACCAACATACCTTACAGTTATCAATGCAGTAATGGCTCAACTTCCAGCGGCAGTGCCAGACACTGTACCTCTCGTACTTATGGAACCTGTAGCAGTGCTCAAGGTGTCCCTGGTG
>JAAGZL010000309.1 GCA_024206335.1 Gammaproteobacteria bacterium | reverse complement strand
CAATACATTACTAGCTGACATAGATGCTAACTCAAATAGCATAAATAACGTACTAACAACCAGAACACAGGTTCTGTATATCAATGGTCAACAAGCTACTGTGGGGGCCATAGGAGAGAAAGGAGAGCAAGGGGATGCGGGTGCCGATGGTGTTGACGGTGTAGATGGCATAGACGGTGTAACTGGTGTTGTTGTTCAAGCACTAAATACACAGGACGGAGAAGTGGCTACAAGCACTAACCCTTTCTCATTTGATGACGTCATCCCAACAGATAGTGAAGGGATGTCCCTCATGTCCCTTCCAATAACCCCCGTACAAACAAACAACCTTTTAAGAATTGATGTGGTAGCAAATTTGGCTTGTTCCCTGGGTAGTCTAGAAGTATCAATAGGTTTATTTCAAGACGGCGTCACGAATGCTTTATCTTGTGCCACGTCCTCGGGGTTAGATATAGCGGAAGTGGTAAACATAGGGCTCACTTATTGGATGACTGCTGGCACAACCAACAGCACTACTTTTGAGGTACGCGGGGGTGCCGATGACGGAACGACGACTTTTAACGGGAAGTCAGGGAGTAGAGCGCATGGCGGTGTGATGGCATCTAGTATCACAATCACGGAGTACATGGCATGAGTTCTTTGTGGGAAAAACTTAATCACCTTGTCCCTGAGCCCCAGTGTTGTACTCGTGGTGATGAGGTCACTGAGTGGATGGATAGTAGAGCACAACCCACTGACGTTGAGCTAAACGCAGTTCAACAAAGCGATATCAGGGAACGCAGGAAAGACAGCGATGCAGAGAAGCTAGGAGACACTAGACTAGCGGTAACTGCGTTG
>JAAGZL010000308.1 GCA_024206335.1 Gammaproteobacteria bacterium | reverse complement strand
CCTGCGCCATACCGAACTGGCGAATGCTCAGCCCGGCACGATCATGCTCAAGCTATTCAAGTTGGCCGTGCGCGTGGTGCAGTACAAAGACCGTGTTCGGCTACATTTGCCCAGCCACTGCCCGGTCAAATCGCTGCTGCACAAAATCACCGAAATTATCTTCCTGGCCCGCCCACCACCTGCTGCTCCCTGACTGGCCGTCACCCGGAACGCTCACTCAACTGAATCCTGAATGGGAAGGCACTGGCCTGCCTGCAAGCGCAACAAAGCGCTTGTTTTATGTCAATCACAGCTTAAAAATCGATTCTAACTTGCCGAATCTGCGCGCCTGGCGTCACTCATTCTCAGCCAGGCACCCAATAACCCTGCATATTGAGCGGTTTATCGAAACGTTTGCGGGGTTTATGAAACATTCGGGCTAAGTTTAATATCCCAGAGCATATTCTATTAGATGTTGCGTTTAGCCATATGAACAACGCTGGCGGCAAACCGAAAATCTGCTTGGTCAAGGATCTTGACGAGTACAATTTCAAAACAATGCCGGTAGGAACCTTACTTGGCCACCGCACTCCAGAAAGCCATGCTTGTATTCTCGTAAAAGATGCAGACGGGACCGATCACACCCAGGAATATATATACACTGAAAACGATGAAGTTCGCCTTAAAAGGCCTGCATTCCCGGCATGATCACTTTAGAAATCAAAGCCATCCGCCAAGATTGTTTAGGATATGTGATGGTGCCTCGAGAGTTGCCAGAATAAATGGCCAATCGTTTATACAGACCTGGTGTCTTGCCCCAACCATGATATAACACATTAGAATTGTAATTTTCTGGATTTGAAGCGAGGGGTTTTTGAACTCAATTATTTGGGTAGAGTTGATCTAGCTTCAAATATAAAGCAGGCAGGTCTTTTTTGGAAACTTCACTTAAATTTGCTGGAACGGGATACTTTAAAAATGGCCCCTCAAACATGACCTCTTTTAGAATTGGTATGTCGAGCTTTTCTTTAACTCGGTTGGGTGCAATGTTTTTCTTTGGAGTTTTAAAAATGATTTTTTCTAAATCTGCATTGGCAAGAAACCAGTCCAAAGCTTTAACATATGATATGGGTCCAATTCCCAACCCCCTGAATTCTGTGTTCCAGAAATGAGCGTGCATAATAGCACTATGTCTATCGCGATGTGTAAGAGTGTGCACACCTATCCTCTGCGATTTAAAAATGACAGAGCACATATTATCTGTACCCTCACTAGCCTTTTCTTTAAGTCGTTCAGAATGATCTTTTCTGTTCAAGGTAATATTAGGACTAACACCTCTCTCTTCCCAAAAGGCTATCGAGGTGTCATGCCAATATTTAACAAATGGTTCAACATCCTCAAGTCGGAAACTATCAATTTTTATATCTCCAATTTTTGCATTGGTTTTGTTTAATGCCATAGGATTATCTATCATAATTCAGGCTCTTCGGAAAAATTAGTGGGTAAAACAGCTCCCTCGATATCAGGATCGGAGCAAGGTGGCCGTCACCCCTTTGCCCCTCACCGTCAACGCCAGTCATGTTTTTGGTGCGACCGACGTTGACGGTGAGGGGCAAAGGG
>JAAGZL010000307.1 GCA_024206335.1 Gammaproteobacteria bacterium | reverse complement strand
CCCATTGAGGAGGCGCGTGATCTGATGCTCTCCCACGCAAAAGTGGTTAATGGGATAGAGCGGGTTGCCATTTCAGATGCCCTGGGCCGGGTGCTGGCAGAGCCTCTCTCCAGCCAGGTGGATGTGCCGCCCTGGGATAACAGCGCGATGGATGGCTATGCGGTCAATACCGCCGATCTCACCAGTGAGAATGTACGGTTGCCCATATCCCAGCGCATCCCGGCCGGTGCTGCTGGGGAACAGCTGCAACCGGGAACGGCGGCCCGCATCTTTACCGGTGCGCCGGTACCACCGGGGGCAGACGCCGTGGTTATCCAGGAGGTGTGTCGGCAGGAGGGCGATGCTGTGGTCATTACCAAACTGCCCAGCGCCGGGGCCAATGTGCGCAGGACCGGTGAGGATACCCGTGTGGGTCAGGAGATCCTGCCCCCCGGCACCAAGCTGGGACCGCAGCATCTGGGCCTGGCCGCATCCGTAGGGATTGCTGAGATACCGGTATACCGTCGCCTCAAGGTGGCCCTGTTCTCCTCCGGGGATGAACTGGTGATGCCGGGTGGTACCCTGGGCCCGGGCCAGATCTTCAATTCTAACCAGTTCACCCTTACCGGTCTGCTGGAGTCACTGGGTTGTGAAGTGATCAACCTGGGCATGGTGGAAGATACCTTTGATGCCACCTGTGACGCCCTGGCTGCGGGTGCAGGACAGGCCGATCTGGTGCTGGCCTCCGGTGGTGTCTCTGTGGGCGAGGAAGATCACGTAAAACCAGCGGTTGAGAAGCTGGGTAGTCTGGACCTGTGGAAGATTGCCATCCGTCCTGGTAAGCCGGTGGCCTTTGGTCATATTGGCGATACCCCGTTTATCGGGACCCCGGGCAATCCGGTCTCCCTGTTTGTTACCTTCTGCGTATTCGCCCGTCCATATATCCTGAAGAGCCAGGGTGTAACCAGTGACCTGCTGCCAACCCCGATTCAGGCGCCGGCTAATTTTGAGTGGGCCAAACCGGATAAGCGGCGTGAGTTTGCCCGTGCCCGTCTGGAGCTGGATGATCAGGGGCAGGCCAGGGTTTCCATCTTCGCTAGCCGCTCCTCCGGGGTGCTTAGTTCTGTGGCCTGGGCCAATGGTCTGGCGGTGATACCTGAGCGCCAGGCGCTGGCCAAAGGTGATATGGTTGAGTTTTGGCCCTTTAGTGAGTTGATATAATGATCAAGGTGTTGTTTTTTGCGCGACTGCGGGAGCAGTTGGATACCGAGATGCTGGAGTTTGAAGCCGGCTCGGAACTGCCGGATATTGCTGCCATTATCAAACTGCTGAAGCAGCGCGGAGCTGTTTGGGCCGAGGTATTTGATGGTGACCAGATGGTCATGATGGCAGTGAACCAGGAAGTGGCCGATGCAGATACCGCAATCAAAGATGGCGACGAGGTGGCGTTTTTCCCCCCCGTGACTGGTGGATGAAGTAGGCTGGGATAAGTTTGCGTTCCCGGCAAATTCACGCCCGGAACGTTCCTTATCCGGGCCTACTCAATAAACATCTGACTTAAGGTTTTTTAATTAACAATCGGTTTTGGTAAGTGCCATTTGGCTCTGACCCCTTAAAGGGCAAATAATGAAAGCGACGAACCAGATCCGTATCCAGAGTGAGCCATTCGATATTGCGGCCATCCAGGAAGAGATGCGCACCGCCAATCCATCCATCGGGGCGGTGGTTACATTTCTTGGCCAGATGCGTGATATCAATGAAGGCGATCAGGTCAGTAGTATGACCCTGGAGCACTACCCCGGCATGACCGAGAAGGCGCTGCAGGCGATCGTAGACGAGGCCGATCAGCGCTGGGAGCTGATGGGTATCCGGGTGGTCCATCTGGTGGGTGAGTTGCAGCCACTGGATCCCATTGTATTGGTGGCCGTTGCCAGTTCCCACCGGGGTGAGGCGTTCCAGGCCTGCGAGTTTATCATCGACTACCTGAAGACCAGGGCGCCGTTCTGGAAGAAAGAGAGCACAGCGGATGGTGAGCGCTGGGTGGATGCCCGGCATGGTGACTCAGATGCAGAAGAGCGTTGGTCTTAGTTCTTTTGCGAATGATGATCGTTCTTTCGCATGAAGATGCGATATAGCAGCGGGATTACAAACAGGGTCAGTACGGTGGAAACCAGTAGTCCCCAGACGATCGCGGTGGCTACCGGTCCCCAGATCAGGGATGAACCGCCCAGTCCCGTGGCCAGGGAGAACAGTCCGGCGATGGTGGTCATGGAGGTGATCAGGATGGGTATCACCCGGCGCCGCGCCGCGTACAGGGTGGCATGCAGCAGGCTCATGCCGTTTTGCAGCCGCTCATTGGCGGCGGATATCAGCACAATGGCTGCATTCACCGCGATACCGGCCAGCGCCACTACCCCGTACATGGTAAACAGGCTCAGGGGGTTCTGGGTAATAACCAGACCGATCACCACCCCGGTAAAGGCCATGGGTACCGTGGCCATGATCATCAGGGGTTGGAAGTAGCTCTTGAACTGGGTCCCCAGGATCATGTACATCAATCCCACCCCGAACAGGAACAGTACCAGGATGGAGTCTATGCTCTCCTGGATGTCATCCAGTTCACCGGAAAAATCCAGGTCGATATCCGGGTAGCGGTCCCGGATAAGTTCCCACCCTTCCATGATGCGGTTGTTGGCGGTTACCGTATCGGTCTGCTCCTTATCCAGGTCGGCCTCCACCGTGATGGTGCGGCGGAAGTTGTAGTGGCGGATATTGCCCAGGCTGGGTTTGGTCTCGGCATACAGCAGCTCCTTGAGGGCAATGCGTCCCCCGTTCGCCAGGGGCAGGGTGTGGTTGCCCAGGCGGCTGACATCACTCAGGGTCTCAGGCTTGGCCCGCACTCGGATCTCCAACTCCTCACCCCGGTCCTGCATCTTGGCTACGATCTCTCCATCCACCAGCAGCCGCAGGTTGCGGCTTATCTCTGCCGGATTGATGCCGGCACGGCGTGCGGCGTCATGGTTGACCCGCATGGAGAGTTCCATCTGGCCCTGGCTGTCATCATCGGTGATGTCGCGGACGGCCTGGTCCTGGCGCATGATCTGTTTCAGATCGGTGGCAGCCTGGCGGATGGTTGCGGTGTCATCCCCGCGTACCTTGATGATGATGGGCTTGGTGGTGGGTGGGCCACCGGCCAGGCGCAGAAAGCTGATCTTGTTGGGGCCGGGTGTGGCCTCGATGTCGCTGCGCATGGATTCGATCATCTCATCCACACTGCGCATGCCGTTGACCTTTGGTTGCAGTGCCACCAGCACCTGCCCGAAGTGGTCGCCGAAGAAGGGTGAGATCTCGGTGAACATCTGGCCGGAGTAGCTGAGGATATTCCTGACCTCCTCCGGCCTTACCTGGGCCCGGACCTTCTGTTCCACCTGGAGTACCTTGTCCAGGGTTACATCCAGCGGGGTGCCGGCCGGCATCTCTAGATTCACATAGAAGATGCGCAGGGGATCGGAGGCAAAGAAATCCAGTTTCACATGACCATTCATGGTGGCCCACATGGCTCCGACAAAGGTGAGGGAGATGGTGAGGAGCAGGGTCTTAGGCCAGCGCATGGACCTGATCAAAGCGCGGGTGTATTTGATCCGTATCCAGTGCATGGCATTGGTGCGTATCCGCTGTATACGCGATGGTCGTTTAAAGTTGATGTTTGCCCCCAGGATGTGTGCGGGCAGCATCCAGTAGGCCTCCACCAGGCTGAGGGCCAGGGCGATGGTAACCACCAGGGGGATCACCAGCATGAATTTCCCCAGGATGCCTGGTAGTAGCATCAGGGGCAGGAATGCTGCCATGGTGGTGAGCACGGCGGTGGTGACTGGGGCCACCACCTCCTTCAGGGCATCCATAACTGCATCCAGCACCGGGGCGCCGCGTTGCAGTCGGTAGTAGATGGACTCCACCACTACTACCGCATCGTCCACTAGCATTCCCAGACTGATCACCACCCCCAGCAGTACGCTTACGTTCAGGGTCTGGTTCAGGCCGCTCAGGATCCAGAAGGTGCCGGCCAGGATAAAGGGGATGCCCAGGGTGGTTAGGGCGGAGATGCGGCTGCCCAGGAACAGCCAGGTAACGAGCAGCACCATGATCAGGCCCAGCAGGGCGTTGGTCTGCATGATGTTGAGGGCGCTGCGGGTGATCTCGGTCTGGTCGTCGACCAGCACCAGCTCTACCCCGGTCTGATCGCGGAAGCGGTTGCGTCCCTCTACATATTTGCTGATCTTCTCCACCAGGTCCAGGGTGTTGGCGCGGTCCTTTTTGGTGATGGAGAGCATGATGGCGGGTCTGCCGTTATAGCGTACCGCGGCGTTAGACTCCTCACGGGCGCGTACCACCTCGGCCAGGTTGCCCAGGGGGATCTCTCCGTCTACCCCGGCCACTGGCAGGGAGGCGAGATAGCCGGGATCACTGTCACGTCCGACGATGCGTACCAGCCAGCTCTGGTCGTTTATCCTGGTGGTGCCGGCTGCAAAATCCTGGAAGGTGCGGGCCACGGTGTCGGCCAGTTGGCTGGGGCTGACCCCAGCCTGTTCCAGGCGCTCGGGGATAAAATTGATCTGCAGTTCTGGGTCGTGCAGGGCCGAGGCCATGACGCGGTCGCCGCCTTTGATCTGTTCCAGATCTTTCTTGATATTTTCGCTCTGGCGTCGCAGGTTCTCGTCATCGGCGGCACCTACGATGGCCAGGGTGGCGCTGGGGAAGGCGTTGGAGGAGGTGATCTCAGACACGAATGGTGTGGTGCTGTCGTCCGGCAGTTCGTCCTCGGCGTCCTGTACCTCGCGCCGCAGGTCCGCCACCCGCTTGTCGAAGATGCGTTCACTGATGTCCTCGAATCGCACCAGGATGTTGGAAATGCTCTCACGGCTGACGCTGGAGACAAACTTTACATCGGAGACCGTGCGCAGCTTATTTTCTATCACCTCGGTAATGCGTTTTTCCACATCCTCGGCCGTGGCCCCGGGCAGCACCGTGGAGATCTCAATCCAGTTGAAGTTGATGGTGGGGTCCTGCTCCCGTGGCATCATGGAATAGGAGAGAAACCCCACCAGTAGTACCAGGGCAAAGGTGAGGTTGGCCAGTACGTGGTTCTGGAACAGTCGTCTTAACATCCCGGTTACTCTTTGCCGGCACTGCTGGGGTTGGGGTTGATCCTGATGGGGGCGTCGTGCCGCAGGCCGTGTCTGCCTTCGATTATGATTCGGCTATCCGGCGGCAGATCGATGGGCGCGGGCTGACCTTCCAGGGCCTGGGGTAGTGGGTGGAGTTTGGCCTTGCCATCCACTGCCAGAAACAGCCCCATACCGTCGTTACGCCGTACCGGAATGTCGGCCGGAAGGTGGGGTTTGGATGCTTGCCATCTCAGACGTCCGGTGCTGCCCGGCAGGGCCGAGTTGGAGCTGAACTGAAAACGCACCTCGCGGTTGCGGCCCCTTGCCTCTACCACCGGTATGATGCGTCGCAGTTGCAGGGTGAAATCCCCGGTGTTGGTGGTGAGCATAAAGCGGGAGGCGTGGTTGAGGGAGGGGATCTGATCTATGGGGACCTGGGCCGATACCTCCAGGCGCTCGCTGTCCAGGAGCTGGATCACCGGTTGTCCTGGGGTTATCCACTCCCCCTCGGCCTTGAGGCGCTGCATGATGATGCCGGTAAATGGGGCTGCCACGCGACAGCGTTTTACCTCTAGTTCCGCCTCTTCCACACGTGCCTGTTGCGCCTGATGGTCGGCCTTGGCCGTATCCAGGTTGGTCTCTCGCTGATCCAACAGCTCTTCTGATACGTTGCGGGCCTCGCGCAGGGATAGGGTGCGCTTGATCTGGCGACTGGCCAGGGTGTTTCTGGCGCTAACGGCAGTGAGGGCGGCCCGGGCCTGTTGCAGTCTGGTCCGATTGTTGCGGCAGTCCAGTCGGGCTAGTAGTTGCCCCTGTTGCACCTGGTTTCCCACCAGGACCGGGATCTCC
The DNA here is from genome assembly GCA_024206335.1 of Gammaproteobacteria bacterium. Taxonomy (GTDB): domain Bacteria; phylum Pseudomonadota; class Gammaproteobacteria; order Chromatiales; family Chromatiaceae; genus JAAGZL01. The sequence continues at coordinate 22,089 of JAAGZL010000307.1, read as the reverse complement.
AGGATGCGGCCGCTGGTCTCGGCGCTGATGCGGCTGTCGTTTATGCTCAGGGTGGTGGCCGGCACGCTGAACTCGGGGTGGATAATGATCTGTTTCAGGGTGGCAACGGTCACATTGGTGGTCCGCTGTTCACCCTGGGCGGATGCCGTCAACAAGGCCAGGAGCAGTAGGGCTGGAACTGTTTTCATCTCTTGTTACCTTGCTGTTTATGTTGCTCTATCTCTTTCAGCAGTGGCCGGTGACGCTGTTTCAGTAGCTCCAGTACGGCGGTGTTGGCGGCTATGCCATACTCCAGGGTGAAGCGCATGCCGGGGGTGAGTTCGCAGCACTGGCTGCTGATCCCGGTCAGGATCTCCAGCTCAGCCTCCACATGCTTGCTCTGGCTTTGCAGCACCTGCTCCAGGCGTTCTGCTGGTAGCAGGTGGGCAAACATCATCAGTACCATGAAGTCGCTGCGATACTGTTCGGCCGGTTCCGTCGCCACCAGGTTGTCGAAGAAGTGTTGGCGCCCCTCCGGGGTGATGCTGAACACCTTCTTGGTGGGGCGTTTTTCCTGGGTCTCTTCGCGAAAGCTCACCAGCCCCTGCTCTGAGAGTCGGGCCAGGGCGGGGTAGATGGAGCCGAAGCTCACGGCCTGGAAATGGCTGAAAGAGTCTTCAAACATCTTCTTGATTTCGTAGCCGGAGGCGTCGTTGAGACAGAGTGCCCCCAGGCAGAGATTATTGATATCCATTATGTTCCGCACTATATCGCTTCAATATATATCGTGGCAATATATGCGGGGAGATTGATTCTGTCAAATCTGTTACCCTTGCGCACCATTTTTTTATTTGCATATAGGTAGTCACGAGATGAGCACCGCCCAACTCCGTTTGAACAAGAATCAGGATCGTCGTCTCCGTTTTGGTCACTGCTGGATATACAGTAACGAGGTGGATACCAAGGCTACGCCACTCAAGGGTATGGAGCCGGGGCAGGCGGTGGATATAGTGAACCATCAGGGGAAGTGGCTGGGTTCCGGCTATGCCAATCCGCACTCGCTGATCTGCGCCCGTCTGGTAAGCCGGGATCGGGAGCATCCACTGACCGGGTCCCTGCTGGTGCATCGTCTGAAGATCGCCCTCTCTCTGCGTGAACGCATGCATACCAAGCCCTATTATCGCCTGGTGTTTGGCGAGAGTGATGGCCTGCCCGGACTGGTGGTGGATCGCTATGGCGACCTGATAGTGGCCCAGATTACCACCGCAGGTATGGAGCGGATGAAGGCGGAGGTGGTGGCTGCGATTGAGAAGGTGCTCAAGCCTGTCGGGATACTGCTGCGCAACGATAGCTCAATACGGGGGCAGGAGGGTCTGGATCAGTATATCGAGCTGGCCGCGGGCAAGATGCCAGAGCTGCTGACCCTGGAAGAGGGTGGGTTGAAGTTTCAGGTTCAGGCCCAGGAGGGGCAGAAGACCGGCTGGTTCTTCGATCAGGCGGACAACCGTGCCCGCATGGCTAGATACATCCGAGGTGGACGGGTGTTGGATGTGTGCAGCTACGTGGGGGCCTGGGGTGTACAGGCTGCGGCCATGGGGGCGAAAGAGGTGGTGTGTGTGGACAGCTCGGCTGGTGCCCTGGAGATGGTGCAGGCCAATGCCGCCCTCAATGATATGTCGAAAAAGGTAAGCACCGAACGCGCCAACGCCTTTGATGCCCTGCGGGATCTGCGCAGTGAGAGGGAGCATTTTGATCTGATTATCCTGGACCCGCCGGCATTTATTAAACGGCGCAAGGATACCAAGGAGGGGACCCTGGCCTACAAGCGTCTGAATCAGGCCGCCATGCAGTTGTTGTCCAAGGATGGCATCCTGATCACCTCCTCCTGTTCCCATCACATGTCCCAGGAGAATCTATTGCAGCTGGTGCAGCAGGCGGGTCGGCATAATGATCGCTTCGTACAGCTACTGGAGCAGGGGCAGCAGGCCACGGATCACCCCATTCATCCGGCGATCCCGGAGACCGCCTATCTGAAGAGCTTCTACCTTAGGGTATTGCCGGCATTCTAACTCTGTGGCTGGTTTTATAAAGGCCGATTTTCACTGTGGCAACATTCATGGCTACAGATGGCTTTTATTGGTTGCATCTGTGTCTGCGCCTATACGCACAGATTGGGGTGGCCGGCACCTGATATGTTTGCTGCCTGGGGAATATTATTATTTTATAAATAACCCTATCTGGTGATCTCTACGTTATAGCTACTGAGAACTACCCCTCGTATATACGGAGAACAATTCAATGAACATCAGGCTACTGTTACTTTTGCTGCTGGCGGCCATACCGCTGGAGACCATGGCGCGGATTAAGCTCATTACCCTGCCGGTGCGGGAGCGGGTGGAGATCCAACTGGACAGTGCCCAGGCCACCTTGGTGGAGGAGGAGCGGATCGTGCCGTTGATAAAGGGTGTCAATCAGGTGGATTTTTCCTGGGCCAATACCCGCATAGATTCGGACTCCATCCTGTTCCGGATGCTGCCAGCACAGAGTGGGTCGGAGGTGGATGCCAAGGTGCTGTCCGTGAGTTATCCGCCGAATGAAAATGCCCTGGTGTGGAGCGTTGGGGCTGATCGCTCCGGCTCAGCCCGGGTGCGGATCAGCTACCTGCTGGGTGGGTTGGATAGGAGCTTTCACTACCGGGCAGTGGCTACCAAGGATGAGAGCAGCCTGCGTCTGGCCCAGTACCTGCGACTGAAGAACCACTCCAATGAGTCATACGCCCAGAGCCGGCTTTGGGTGGGGTTTGGTGATCAGCTCCAACGTCCTGTGGGCCTGAATGAGACCAAAGATCTGCTGCTGAAGCATTATGACCAGGTGCAGGTGCAGAAGCGTTATTCCGTGGATGTTAATGAGTATGGATATATTCAGGCAGCCAAGAAAAAACTCAAGGTGCCCATGCACTATGTGTTGAAGAATGATGCCGCGCACGGGTTGGGGCAGGTGGCGCTGCCCTTTGGTAAGGTGCGCATATTCCAACAGGATGGAAAGGGTAGTACTACCTTCGTGGGCGAGGATTGGGGGCGCTTTACCCCCCGGGATGATGAGATGGAACTCTATCTGGGGGTGGCCCGTGACATAGTGGTAAAACGCACCATAGAGCGCAGGGAGCGCAACAAGATCAGCGGTAATCTGTATGACTATGATGTGGTGGTGAAGTATGAGGTGGAGAACTTCAAGGAGAAGCCGGTGATGTTGGATATACGGGAGCAGCTACCCAAGTTAAGGGCGGAGTTGGGACTTACCAATAGACGGGATGTGCAGTGGAAGCTGGGGCGTGACACCACGCTGCCAGCTGGCCCTGATCCCGAAAAATCGGATGCTGACAGGCTGCTGTTTCATGTTGATCTGACACCACAAAATAGTTCCGGCAAGGTGCAAAAGCAGGTCTATAAACTGCACCTAGTACTACAGAACGAGTGGAGGTAGAGATGAATTATCCAAGACATATTATCGCCCTGTTGTTTGTTTTGCTCGGCTGCTCCGGTATTGCATCGGGCAACAACCTGGATCTATCCACCGTGCCAGACCGGGAGCGGGTACAACTGACCATCTATAACTCGGAAGACCTGACTCTGGTACGAGAGACCAGGTTGGTGAGCTTTAAGAAGGGCATGAACCCCCTGCAGTTCTCCTGGGCCAATACCCTGATTGACCCCACCTCGGTGGAGTTGGAGTTTAGGGGCCAGGCTGGTCGGTTGGAGGTGTTGGATACCACCTTCCCCCATGCCAAGCCACAGATGCTCTACTGGAATGTACGATCTGAGGAAAACGTCGAGGTCCGGATTGAGATCAGTTACTTTACTTCGGGTATCAGCTGGGCCGGAGATTACGTGGCGATCTCCAATCCGGAGGAGACCACACTGCGCATGGAGGGATTTGTGCGGGTCAGCAACAGGTCGGGTGAGCCCTATGCCAATGCCCAGGTGCGTCTGGTGGTGGGCAAGATCAACCTGGTAGAGAAGATTGCGGAACTGGCCCGGATGCCGGTGGCCCGGGTGCAGGCGATGGAAAAACGTGAATATACAAAATTGCGGCAGAAGGTTGCCCGCAAGATGATGGCCCCGGCCGTCGCCATGGAAGGCCTTGTCGTAATGGACATGGAGGAGTCGGCGGTGCCGAAACAGGTGGAGAAAGAGGGGCTGGGCGAGTACTTCATCTATACCATTGAGGGTCGGGAGAGTATCCCCGATGGCTGGTCCAAGCGGCTGCGTAGCTTCGATGCCGCCAGGGTGCCACTGAAGGTGGTCTATCGCTATCGCAAGGGTGAGTATGGTGATCGGCTGGTGCGGCTCTATCTGTTGCAAAATGATAAGAAGTCGGGCCTGGGAATTACCCCCATCCCCAATGGCAAGGTGCAGATATTTCGTCACAATGGAAGGGAAGGTCTGAGCTATCTGGCTAGTCAGAGCATTAAATATGTCCCCATCGGAGACCGGATTGAGTTGAATCTGGGGGTAGATCCAGAGGTGGTGTTTGAGCTGATCAAGGAGAGGGTGTCACGGGACAATATCTGGATACGTCTGAATAAGGGCCGGGTGTATAAGCGGGTGGGAGATGGCTCTTTTATCGTGGACCACAAGGGGGCGGTGGCGGGCTGGGATGAGCGTCAGCAGTTTAATCAGCGTATCCGTAACTATACCGGCCAGAAAATTTTGGTAGAGATCAGGCGTAGTTACCCGGGTGATGTTACCTTCCGCAGTCGCTTGGATGCCAACTCCCATGACTATCGTAGCGTTGAATATACCAGCGAGGTGGCCGTTGGTGGGCGGGTTGATCTGCGGCATGAGGTGATTACCCGCAGTGGCTACAATGCCAAGCAGCAGCAGGTAAAGGTGGTTGGGGGTTGATGAGAAGGGCCCCCGCAGTCAGATGCGGGGGCAGTAGTGTGTCTATCCGGTTCTGCGATGTCGGGATGGGTCCATGTTCCAGCCCATCTGGCTGAGTCCATGGATCTCTTGTTTGATCCGGCTACGATGTGGTTCAGATAGTTGTGACCACTCCTCGGCTACGGTGACGGCGTCGGGACTGAGGCTGTTTTCTGCCTCTTCACCGAACATCAGCCAGGCTGGGTTTACCCCCAGAACCGCTGCTATCTCGTTGATTTTGCGTGGTCTGAGGCTTTTTCCATTCTCGATTTTCTGAATTACGGCCTGGTTGGTGCCTGCTTGACGCGCCAGTTGCTCTTGAGTCCACCCCTTATGCTGACGCCGAAAACGCATGCGCTGGCCCAGGGAGCTCAGTTTGGTTGGATCTTCGGTGTTGATCATGGTGCAAATCATCCTTATCACATGATGTTCTGAGATAGATAGCGGCACGGTACTGGATATCTTTAATCCAGGTTTTCAACCGTAGAAACCGCCCCAGTCGACCGATGGGGTGTTAAGATATCGATCTATGTTGTCTTACCCAGATATTGACCCGGTAATCTTCTCTGTCGGACCGCTCAGCATCCATTGGTACGGTTTTATGTACTTGGCAGGGTTTGCCGTGAGCTGGCTGCTGATGCGCCTGCGTGCGGATCGTATCGGGCTGGAGCAGAACCCGCAGCGTATAGATGATCTACTGTTCTACGGCGCTCTGGGGGTGATAGTTGGCGGACGTCTGGGGTATGTCCTGTTCTACGGCATGTCAGAGTTTCTGATCAATCCACTCTATCTGTTTAAAATATGGGATGGCGGCATGTCTTTCCATGGTGGCTTGATTGGGGTGCTGCTGGCCATGTGGCTGTTTGGGCGTAGCGCCGGGTTTCGTTTTTTTGAGCTGACCGATTTTATCGCCCCAATGGTCCCGGTGGGGCTGTTTGCTGGTCGCATCGGTAATTTCATCAATGGTGAGCTTTGGGGTAGGGCTGCAGATCTTCCCTGGGCAGTTCAGGTGCCCTGTGCCCGCTTTCCTGGTGCATGTGGTGGGTTAGGCTCTGCGTTCAGCCCGCCCCTGCATCCCAGCCAGCTATACGAGGCCGGTCTTGAGGGGGTGCTGCTGTTTCTTGTTTTGTGGCTCTACTCGATGCGGCCCAGGCCTGTGATGGCGGTCTCAGGGCTGTTTTTGTTCTGTTACGGTCTGTTTCGCTTTGCAGTAGAGTTCGTACGTATGCCAGATGCCCATATCGGCTATCTGGCCTTTGACTGGTTTACCATGGGGCAACTGCTGACACTGCCGATGCTGGCTATGGGCGCTGTGCTGATCAGCATGGCTTACTCGAGAAAAAAATAGAATATGCAACAGTATCTGGATTTATGCCGACGAATTATTGAGCAGGGTGTCTGGGTCGAGAATGAACGGACAGGCAAACGCTGCCTTACGGTTGTTAATACCGACCTTCAATACAATGTTGCCGCCAATGAATTCCCCCTGGTTACAACCAGAAAGAGTTTCTGGAAGGCCGCTATTGCTGAGTTTATCGGTTATATCAGGGGCTATAGCAGCGCTGAAGATTTCCGCAAACTAGGTGCCAAGACCTGGGATGCCAATGCTAACAGCAATGAGGTCTGGCTGAATAATCCCTGCCGCAAGGGCGAGGATGATATGGGCCGGGTCTATGGGGTGCAGGGGCGGTCTTGGCAGAAACCGGATGGTGGATTTATTGACCAGTTACGAAAGATAGTTGATGATTTAACTGCTGGGGTCGATGATCGGGGGGAGATTATGACCTTCTATAATCCCGGCGAATTTCATCTGGGGTGTCTCCGCCCCTGTATGCATACCCATAATTTTTCCCTGCTTGGAGATACCCTGTATCTGACCTCGTATCAGAGATCCTGTGATGTGCCCTTGGGGCAGAATTTCAACCAGGTACAGGTGTTCTTCTTTCTGCAGCTGATGGCGCAGATCACTGGTAATAAACCTGGGGTTGCCTATCACAAGATCGTGAATGCACATATCTATGAGGATCAGCTGGAGCTGATGCGTGACGTGCAGTTGAAAAGAGAGCCCTATTCCCCGCCCAAGCTACACATCAATCCGGATATTAAATCACTGGAAGATGTAGAGAGCTGGGTGACCATGAATGACTTTGAGGTTACTGACTATCAATATCACGAACCGATTATCTATCCGTTTTCGGTTTGAGATATCAGGTTATTTGCTTTTCGGTTTTTTACCCGGCTCCACTCGCCCCACATCCTCGACCCAGCGGTCGAATCCTCCGCGCATGTGACTGACGTTTTCAAGCCCCATGCGCTTTATGGTCTGGGTGGCCAGGGCCGAGCGCCAGTCCAGGTTGCAGTAGAAGATGATCTCTTTGGCATCGTCAAAGAAGCTCTTGTAGTAGATGCAGTCTGGATCGATCCAGAACTCCAGTAGGCCTCGGGGCACATGGATCGCCTCCGGGATCTTCCCCTCCCGCGCCAATTCCCGCACATCCCTCAGATCTATCAGCAGCACGCCATCCTGCTGGATGCGCTGATCCACTTCAGTCGGGGTAATTGATTCGATCTCACGTTCGGCCTGTTCCACCAGGGTCTTGGATCCAAGCTTTAGCTTCATTGGGTTATTTCCTCTGCCTGTTCTGGTTGTGGAGATCCAAGATAGCAGATTGTCTGATTCCTGGGCAGGGGTTATGGATTGATCTGTGAGTGGTGCTATGATCCCCTGCCATGAATGAGAGCCGACCGCTGATATCCATTATTGTTGCCATGGCAGAGAACCGGGTGATTGGGAGTGACAATGCACTGCCCTGGCATCTACCTGCCGATCTGAAACACTTCAAGGCCATGACGCTGGGCAAGCCCATCATTATGGGGCGTAAGACCTGGGAGTCTCTGCCAGGGAAGTTACCGGATCGTACCCACATCATCATCACTGCCAATTCCGATTATGCGGTTGCAGATTGTGTGGTGGTGCACTCCCTGGAGGCGGCCCTGGAGGCGGCGGGTGATGTGCCGGAGGTGATGATTGTTGGTGGTGCCATGCTCTATCGACAGGCCCTGCCGCTGGCAGATCGTCTATATCTTACTCTGGTGGAGGCGCAGGTTGAGGGTGATGCCTGGTTTCCTGAGTATGACCCCGCCCAGTGGCAGGAGATTGCGCGCCAGCGCCACCCCAGTGATGGGAAAAATCCCTACGCCTATAGCTTTCTTGCTCTGTCACGAATTCGATAGTTCATCTGTATCCAGTTGTCCGGTGATGCGGCGGCGGACATGAGACCAGGATACCCCTGCGCTCAGGATGCCGGCTATTACCAACTCTATAATGTAACTGATCACCCGCATGTCATCTGTGGCTATGGCCAGCCAGTCCACTATCAGCCAGATCAGTAGGCCGAAAAATGCCAGGGCCAGGATGATGCCAAATGGCCCCAGGGATCTGATGGTGGCGCGTAGCAGGATGGTCCAGCCGATGAGCAGCACCACCCCTACGAAGCCCTTCAGGATGGTGAATTGGGAGAAGTCGAGCAGGGCCCAGTCATAGTAGGAGTAGCCTTCGGGGTTGTAGCTGGCAAATACCAGTACCAGGGCTGCGATCAGCCTGAGCAGAAATCCCTGCCAGCTGAAGGATGATGATTTGGCCATTGTCTATCTCCGTTCAATTATTATGTTAGGGCTTGTCCATGGTTTTTGGATGGCTGCATATTTTTTGGACACTCAATCTGGTGTGGTACCGGTGGTTTCTTTTTTCTGATTCGTAGTGCGGTTAGCGCCCCACCCCATAGGCAGCCACTATCCAGGGACCAGGTGTTGTTGTGTTCCCCATAGTTCAGCGTGGACCAGTGTCCAAACAGGATGCGGCTATCCCTGCTGGTGCGCTGTGGCATCTCATACCAGGGAATCAGGGATGGGTCCTGGCTGCCGGGTGCGCCACTCTCCTTGAGTGACAGGGAGCCATCGGTGGTACAGTAACGCAGGCGGGTAAAGCAGTTGGTAATGAACCGCAAGCGCTCCATCCCCTCAAGCTCTGGGTCCCAGCGGTTGGGGAGATTTCCGTACATGTCTTGAAAGTAGTCATGAAAGTTATCCCCCCGCAGTACAGCCTCAAGCTCGGCAGCATGCTCCAGGGCAGTGGGGATATCCCACTGGGGCGGCAGGCCTGCGTGGATGATGCTGAAGTTGCGTTTTTTACTATGGTGCATCATCGGGCGATGCCGAAGCCAGTGCAGCAGTTCATCCCTGTCGGGAGCATTTAGGACCTGGTCCAGGGTGTGCCTAGGATCCTTGTGTTTATCCACCTGTTGAGACAGTGCCAGTAGATGCAGGTCATGGTTGCCTAAAACAGTGATGGCACGTGAACCCAATCCTTTTATAAAACGCAGCACCTTGAGTGAGTCTGGACCACGGTTCACCATGTCGCCAGCAAACCAGAGCTTGTCCTGGTCTGGGTTGAAGCCTATCTGGTCTAGGAGCTGGCGGAGTTGGTCGTAGCAACCCTGTATATCGCCAATAGCGTACACTGCCATGCTAGGGATTACCTCTGGTGAAGATTGGGTGGCGGGGGCATGACAGGGTGACTTTTGTTACAGTGTTTTTCTGTATATGTCATGCGATGAAACCATATCGGTAGAGGATGGCAAATGCAAGTTGATTTAGGTTTTATTGGATGCAGTCGATATAACGGGAAACAGGGGTGTTATCGGGATGATATTATGAGGCGATTATATTTGTTTATCTCTATGCTGCTGGTGTGGTGGGCGCCGCTGTTGGCGGCTGATCTTGGCCCCATGCTGCTGGCAGCGGCTGCTGAAGGGAATGCCAAGATGGTGCAGGAGTTGCTGGCTCAGGGGGGGGATGCCAATGCTAAAAATGGAGCCGGCAGACCGGCCCTGGTGTTGGCTGCCTTCAATGGTAATGAGCGTACGGTGCGTGCTCTGCTGGCTGCGGGTGCCGATGTGAATGCAGTGGATGGGGTCGGTGCCAGTGCAGCTATGGAGGCCTCGGCCTTTGGTCATGCCGAGGTGGTCAGGATGTTGATCCAGGCAGGGGCCGATCTGAATTTGAAAAACAAGGCTGGTAGCAGCGCTCTGCAGCGGGCTGAGAAGGGCAAGCATCAGGATGTGTTAAAGTTGCTGCAGGATGCCGGTGCAGCTTAGTTCTGGATCTCTTGGTTAACCACTGGCGTGCATGGCCATCTCCCTGGCTGTTTCCAGGGCTACATCCAGACTTCCCGGATTGGCCTGGCCGCTCCCTGCCAGATCCAGGGCCGTTCCGTGGTCCACCGAGGTGCGGATGATGGGTAGCCCCAGAGTGATATTTACCGCGCGGCCAAATCCCATATGTTTCAGTACCGGTAGGCCTTGGTCATGGTACATGGCCAGTACCGCATCGGCCTGCTCCAGATAGTGTGGGGTAAACAGGGTGTCGGCCGGTAGTGGGCCATCCAACAGCATCCCTTCCTGGCGCAATCGATCCAGCACCGGAGTAATTACCTCGATCTCCTCCCGGCCCAGATGCCCACCCTCTCCGGCATGGGGGTTGAGACCACACACCAGTATCCTCGGCCTCTCTATGCCAAACTGACGCTGCAGATCGCCGTGGAGGATGCGGGTGATCTGTTCCAGCCGTTGCGGGGTTATGGCCTGACTAACATCTGCCAGCGGCAGGTGGGTGGTGACCAGGGCAACCCTGAGGCCTGTGGTGGCCAGCATCATCACCGGGGTGGCTTGAGTCAACTCCGCCAGAAATTCGGTGTGGCCGGTGAAGGGGAGGCCGACGTCGTTGATTATTCCCTTGTGTACCGGACCGGTGACCAGGGCGTGGAAATTACCCTGTATACAGCCACTGGTGGCCAGACGCAGGCAGTGCAGTACATACTCGGCATTGTCTGGATCCAATCGGCCTGGGGTTGATGGTTTTTTCAGCCTGACCGGTAACACACTGAGGCGTCCGGCGGCGGATGGACGGGCCGGTGTGTTGGGGTCGACCTCGTCGATCTGCAGGGGGAGGTTGAGTAGTTTGGCGCGCTGGGTAAGCAGTTGTGGGTCGGCTGCCACCACCAGATCAGTTTGCAGCCTGTGTTGTGCCAGCTGTACGCATAGGTCCGGGCCAATGCCGGCCGGTTCTCCCGGGGTAAAAACAATCTTTGTGGTTTCCTTGATCATGCTGCACCGGATGCCCTGAATGTCGCCTTGTCACCCTTCTGGTTGGTGATCTCTATTGATCACCATTCGCTGTCAGAGTTCGTTTAGACGAATCTCAACATAGGCTTCATCCCGCAGTCGGCGCATAAGGAGTGCTGTCTCTTCCACCGCTTTACGTTTGTGGATGGCCTCGCGTGCCTGGGAGCGTTGGATGTTACTGGTCATGTCGTGCTGACGGCGCCCCATAACCTGCACTATATGCCATCCATACTGGGTGCGGAACGGTTTGCTTATCTCATTTGCGGCGAGGGATTGTATCTGCTGCTCAAAATCTGGAACCACATCACCTGGATTAATCCAGCCTAGCTCTCCACCCTTGATGGAGGAGGCCTGGTCATCTGAGTGTGAGCGGGCGAGGGCGGCGAAATCTTCGCCTCCATCCAGCCGCTGCTTCAGTTGTTCCAGTCTGATTCTGGCATCATCGTCTGATGTGATCTCGCTGGTATGAACCAGGATATGTCGAGCCTTAGTCTGAGCAACCAGATTGGCTGCTTTGCCACTGCCTTTGTAGTCTGCCAGCTTGATGATGTGGAAGCCGCTGGATGTTCTTATGGGATTGGTTATGTCGCCGCGTCCCATTTTTAGAATGGTGTTGGCGAAGGCTGAGGGTATCTGGTTGGCTGAGCGCCAACCCAGGTCGCCACCCTCCAGGGCCTGCTGTCCATCTGATTGGCTTAGGGCGAGATTTTGAAAGTCACCCCCGGCCCGAAGTTTCTTTACCAGTTTTTGTGCCTTGTGTTTTGCTGCCTGTATCTTGTCGGCAGAGGAACTTTCGGGTGTGGCCACAAGTATATGGAACAGATGGAAGGCGGATCTTTTACCTAGAGTGTGCGCACCTTTGGCGATATATGTGTCGATCTCACGCTCTGTGATGTGGATACGGCTGCGCATCTCTTTGTTACGGTAGCGCTTGGTTGTGATCTGTTTCCGAATCTGTTTTCGAAACTTGCTGAATGACAGGCCGCTATTTTTTACTGCCTTGCGGAATTCTGACAAACTCATATTATTGCTGCGGGCGATATTGCTGACGGCCTGAGCCAGTACCTCTTCACTTACATTGATCCCCGCCGTGGCTGCTGCAGTGAGCTGAATTCTGTCTATGATAAGTCGTTCCAGCACTTGACGTTCTAGGATGTTTTTGGGAGGGAGTTTGGCCTTTTTCGCCCGGAGTTGTGCTACCACCTGGGCCATTTTTTCATTGAGCGTGCTCTGCACAATGACCTCGTCATCCACTATTGCAACAATGCGATCTACGCTCTGAATCTTGGCTGCTACCGCATTGCCACTGATTCCGCCAATGACAACGAGTAGCAACAACAAAATGAGGTTGTTGCGGATAGGGGGCTTGGTCATAGGTTTATTCGGCTCTGGTGTATCCGAGTAGGTTGTCTTCAAGAAAATCACCTACCTTGTTGCCGATGCTGGTAAGTCCCTTTAGCTCAAGCTGCAGGTAGAACGCGGTATTTGCATTATCGTCGACGTCGTTGATGTAATGGCGTCCCACGGCGCGTACTGCGTAGCAGCAGTTGCTATACTCAAGCCCGGCAAAGGCCTCCATGGTCTTGTCGTGTCTGAGTGAGTAGTCCCAGCGCCCTACTGCGTTCAGCCGGGATGTGATGGGAAAGCGGAAGGATATGTCGCTCTGTTCGAAAAGAACGGCGTCATTTTCATGGTCTCTGGCGTATCGATAGCCTAGGTTAAGCAGGGTGCTTTGCTGATTGTCATATCTCAGATGGAAAGCGGATTGAGACGTTTTATTGTTATCATGGTTGTGGTCCCATTCCAGGTCGGCCTGGGTGCTCCAATTTTGACTGAGCCGCATGGCCACCTGACTTACCAGAGCAGAGCTGCTGTCATCAACGGTGCTTACTCCTGGTAACTGTATCTCGCGGTCCTCGAAGTAGAAAATCTCCCCGATACTGAAGCGGAATGACTCTTCGCCAGTGTCATTGCTGAAGTTTCTGCTGGTTATGGCCAGGGTTAGTTGGTTTGCATCACCTACCCGATCTGCTCCGCTGAAACGGTTCTCTCTGAACATGTTATAGAAGCTGAAATCATAGGTGCCAGTATCGAAGTCTGGCAGGTCGTCCTGGGTCTCTTTTGGGGTGTAGAGATAGAATAGACGTGGTTCCAGGGTGCTGGTGGTGTTGATGCCTACCCGGTCAAAAAACATGCCGCTATCCAGACTAAAGGTGCTGGTGGTACGGTCTGGTGAATCTGGAGCGCCTGAGTCCTGGTCTTTCAGATTGTAGCTGGTATATCGCACCCCAAGCTTAGGTGTGATGTAGCTCCAGCTGTTGCGCATGGGGACGCTGATTGCCGGGTTGATGTCAAAGCGATGGCCGTTGACAGTTTCATCTCGGTGGAAATAGACATACTCTGCACCCATATGCAGGGTGGCACCACCGAACTGGTCTGGTTGTTTATATGTAAATAAAACCTGTGGCAGGCGCGCATAGGGGCGGTCTTCGCGGGCAATGGTCTCGTCCATGGTCTGATAGTATTGTGCCCGTCCCAGTATATTCCAGTTGTTGCCGTGGTAACGCAGATCACCGCGTCTCTCCAGATACCTGGAGCTGGATACGGCCAGGCTGTCACCCAGGTCCTCCAGGTAGTCGTGGTCTGATGCGTAGTTGATATTTGCATCCAGGACCAATCTGGGGGCCAGGTTGCCATGTCCATTGTATGAAAATGCCCCGCGGGCGCTGTTCTCGTCGTTCTCCCTGTCCTTGTCGTTGGGTAACAGTTCCAGTGTGGTTGAGCTTTCGTAGTTTTCAGTGAGGTAGCGGAATTCCCCTGCCACCATCAGCCCGCGTTTGCTCATGATGCGGGGGGTAATAGTGGCATCCATGTCTGGTGCAATGTTTATGTAATAGGGCACAGATATATCGGCGCCAGTCTCATCAGAGCGGCCAATGGTCGGCACCAGAACCCCTGTTTTTCTACGGTCATCAATTGGGAAGCTGGCATAGGGAAGATAGAAGAATGGGACTCCCTTAAACCTGACCACGGTATCATGGGCTACACCAACCCCTGTCTCCTGATTAATTTCTAGTTCTTCAGCTTCCAGCATCCAGTCCTCGCTTCCGGGGCGGCAGGTGGTGTAGCTGATGTTTTTAAAGCGTGACTGCTCTGAACCGACTATCTCTGCCAGGCTTGCACTTCCACGGGCGCGACGTTTGGGGAGTCTGTATTCAACATCATTCAGGGAGCCTTTGTTCTCACCCATATCCATCTGTGCTGAGCTGCCACTAATCAGCAGTCCAGGGCTTTGGTAGTAGATGGAGCCGTCTGCATCCATGGTTTCGTTACGACTGTTGTAGGTGATGCGGTCGGCCTCGAGTAGTTGGTCTCCCTTGGTGACTACCACGCTACCTGAGAATATTGCTAGTTTGTTCTCCCTGGAGACATCGGCGGCATCAGATGTTATCTGGGTTTCATTACTATACGATTGCACTATGGCTGGGCTGTTTAGAGACCCACATTGATTCCAGTTCAGATCGCGGTCTATGCGGAGCGTATCACTGGACTGTGGCTCTCTTACTCCAATTACTGGAGCGGTATGTTCAAGAGTGGCGGTGACTGTGCCTTCGGTCTGTTTTGCTGCTGATGTTGACTCAACATACACTGGCTGATGGCTGGCTGTAGTGGGGTGTGTGGTAGTAGCTGACCCGGTGGTGCTAGCAGGTTTTGTGGCTATGGGGGTTGTGCTGTCAGGTAATCCACTTTTTGAGCATTCCCAGGTGTTGCCAGGGCCAGCATTGCAATCCCAGGCAGGCTCAGATCCCCAGGCGGTTGGAACCAGTAGTAAAACTCCAAGTCCGAAGAATACGGGTATAATTCTTGTTTTTTCTGACACTTTTAATTCTCTGTTTCTTGTCTGTTTTTGATTGTTCACTGCGTGTGCTTGCGCACAGGCGAGTGAATCGCCGCCTAATATAGCAAAAGTAGCCTAAAGTCGCATAGAATCAGAAATTCTTCAATGGTTGTAAACGATTATTTCGCATATATCTGTCAAAATATTCATTTTTAACCAAAGCTATTTGATTTTAGGATAAATATGCCCCAAAGAGAGATTTTATTGCGGAGTTGGCTGGAGGGCTTGGTTGGCTTGGCAGAGTGCTCACTAGAACTTGCCTCAGGAGATGCTAGTTTTCGACGCTATTTTCGTGCCGCCTTGGCTGATGGCTCTACCCGGATAGTTATGGATGCACCCCCTGAGAATGAGGATTGCCGATCTTTTGTGGATGTTGCCGGACACCTCGTGGAGCTGGGATTGAACGTTCCCGTGGTATATGCATCTGACCTGGACCGGGGGTTCCTGCTACTGAGTGATCTGGGCAGCAAACACTATCTGGAGCTGCTGGATCAGGGAGATGGTGAGCGTCTGTATGCAGATGCATTGAGCGCCTTGTTGGTGATGCAGGCCTGTGGCCGCAGGGAGGATCTGCCGGAGTACTCACGGGAGCTGTTGTTGCAGGAGATGGGGCTGTTTAGGGAGTGGCTGCTGGGGCGGTATCTGGAGTTATCCATAACCGAAGATGAGCAGCAGATGCTGGATGAGATGTTTGGGCTGCTGGTGGATAACGCACTGCAACAGCCACAGGTGTTTGTGCATCGGGACTATCACTCCAGAAATCTGTTGGTCACGTCCGCCCCCAACCCTGGCATTCTGGATTTTCAGGATGCAGTGATAGGGCCGGTTACCTATGATCTGGTGTCACTGCTCAAAGATTGCTATATCAGCTGGCCCCGGGAGCAGGTGAGAGAGTGGGTGTTTGGCTACTATGAGCTGGCCCTGCAATCGGGGGTTTTGCGCAGTGAACATGAAGACTCATTCCTGCGCTGGTTTGATCTGATGGGGGTGCAGCGGCATCTGAAGGCGGCAGGGATATTTGCCCGGTTGAATATACGGGATGGCAAGCCGGGTTATCTGCAGGATATCCCCCGTACCCTGGATTATATCGTAGATCTGGTGCCGGAGTATCCGGAGCTGGCGCCCCTGGCCAAACTGCTTAGCGCGCGCGTGTTGCCTGCCCTATAGAGAGCATCAAGGCATATGCGATCAGCAGACCGGTGGCGTCTGCAGCCAGATCCAGCAGGGAGAAGCTGCGCTGGGGGATGAAATACTGTATCAGCTCGATTCCCAGGCCATAGGCCAACAGCCAAGCGTAGCTGCGCCAGTTTTTCCTCAGGTGCGGGAAGGCCTGCTGGGTAAGGAGGCCCAGCAGGATGAAGGTTAGAATATGTGCAACCTTGTCGTTGATGCCGGTGGTGGCGCTATGATCGGTCTGGCTGGTGGTCATGACCAGGGTTGTGCATAGGGCCAGAAACAGTAGTACTCTGAATAGCTGTGTTTGCCGCATCTACTCTTGTTCTCTGACAACTGCTCGATAGCCGATGTCGCTTCGATAGAAGGAGTCTTGCCACCCGATTTTTTCGGCCAGTTGATAGGCCCTTTCCTGGGCCTGGGCCACGCTGGTCCCCAGGGCGGTGGCACAGAGTACGCGGCCACCCGCGGTTACTACCTCCCCCCCCTTCTGGGCGGTCCCGGCGTGGAATACCTTCTCACCCTCGGTCTCGTCCTGGGGCAGGCCTGATATGGTATCTCCCTTGCGGTAGCTGGATGGGTAACCACCGGCGGCCAGAACCACTCCCAGGGATGGCCGTAGGTCCCAGCTGGTCTGCTCTGAATCCAGTCTGCCCTCTATGGCGGCCAGGCAGTGGGCGGTGAGATCTGACTGCATGCGCAGCATTATGGGTTGGGTCTCGGGATCGCCAAAGCGACAGTTGTATTCGATTACGTTGGGGGTGCCGTCCGCGGCAATCATAAGGCCGGCGTAGAGAAAACCGGTGTAGGGGAGGCCGTCGTCGGCCATGCCCTTGACGGTGGGGCTGATCACCTCATCCATGATGCGCCGGTAGATCTCGTCGGTTACCACTGGTGCTGGGGAGTAGGCCCCCATGCCGCCGGTGTTGAGTCCGGTGTCGCCGTTGCCCACTCGCTTGTGGTCCTGGCTGGTGGCCATGGGCAGTATGTTTTTACCATCTGCCATGACGATGAAACTGGCCTCTTCGCCCTCCAGAAACTCCTCGATCACCACCTGATGACCCGCCTCGCCAAAGGCGTTACCCGAGAGCATGTCACGAATGGCATCCTCTGCCTGTTCCAGGGAGGTGGCAACAATCACCCCTTTACCGGCAGCCAGGCCATCTGCCTTGACTACTATTGGCGCCCCCTGCTGGCGTACATAGCTCAGGGCCTCTTCCTGATCAGTAAAGGCCTGGTAGGCCCCGGTGGGGATGTTATGCCGGGCCAGAAAATCCTTGGTGAAGGATTTTGAACCTTCCAGTTGTGCGGCACCCTTGGATGGTCCGAAGCAGTTCAGGCCCACGGTCTGAAATGCATCCACGATGCCCATCACCAGCGGTGCCTCCGGGCCAACGATGGTCAGGCCGATATCCTGACCGCGGACGAAGGAGATCAGGCCGTTGATATTATCTACGGCGATGTCTACGTTCTCCAGCCTGGGTTCCAGGGCGGTGCCGGCATTGCCGGGTGCGACATACACCTTGTCTGCCAGGGGTGACTGGGCTGCCTTCCAGGCCAGTGCATGTTCGCGTCCGCCGCTACCGATGATCAGGATGTTCATGATGATGTTGCCTTTAATTTTTTTGTTGGACCGCTAAGGACGCTAAGTAAACCCCGTTGATGTAATCGACGTATCAGACAGAGTAATGTCTTGGCGTTCTTAGCATCCTTGGTGGTTGATTGATTAATGGCGGAAATGGCGCATGCCGGTAAAGACCATGGCGATGTCATGTTCGTCGGCAGCGGCGATCACCTCGTCATCCCGCATGGAGCCGCCGGGCTGAATGACGGCGCGGATGCCTACGGATGCTGCGTTATCCAGTCCATCGCGGAAGGGGAAGAAGGCGTCGGAGGCCATGACTGATCCCGGTACTTCCAGGTTGGCGTGTTCGGCCTTGATGGCGGCGATGCGGGCTGAGTTGATGCGGCTCATCTGGCCGGCGCCTACACCTATGGTCATGTTGTTCTTGCCATAGACGATGGCGTTGGATTTTACGAACTTGGCCACCCGCCAGGTGAACAGCAGATCTTTCATCTCTTGCTCGCTGGGGGCGCGTTTGGTTACCACCTTGAATTCGTTGTTGAGTTGCAGATCTGCATCCTGTACCAGCAGGCCGCCATTTACCCGCTTGAAGTCCTGGCGATGCAGTACCTCAGAGCTCCACTCGCCACACTCCAGCAGACGCACGTTCTTCTTCGAGCTGACCACCTCAATGGCCTCTGAAGATATCTTGGGGGCGATGATCACCTCTACAAACTGGCGATCCACAATGGCCTGGGCGGTCTCGGCATCCAGCTCCTGGTTGAAGGCGATGATGCCGCCAAAGGCAGATTCTGGGTCGGTGCTGTAGGCGCGGTCGTAGGACTCCAGCAGGCTGGAACCTATGGCGACGCCGCAGGGATTGGCGTGTTTGACAATGACGCAGGTCGGGCCATCGGTGTACTGTTTTACACACTCCAGGGCGGCGTCGGTATCGCCGATGTTGTTATAGGAGAGCTCCTTGCCCTGGATCTGGCGGGCGGTGGAGATGCAGGCCTCCGGTTGCTCTCTCTCCACAAAGAAGGCCGCCTTCTGGTGTGGGTTTTCACCATAGCGCATGGTCTGAACCCGCTGGTACTGCAGGTTGATGGTGCGTGGGAAATCTGCTGGTTCCTGCTCCAGTCGGGTCCCCAGGTAGTTGGCGATGGCGCCATCATAGCCGGAGGTGTGTTCGAAGGTCTTTACCGCCAGGTCGAACCTGGTGCTGGCGGTGACGGCGCCGCTGTTGCTGTCCATCTCTTCCAGTACCCGGGCGTAGTCGCTGGCGTCCACCACCACGGTTACATCTTTGTGGTTCTTGGCCGCGGCCCGCAGCATGGTGGGTCCACCGATATCGATATTCTCGATGGCGGTGGGCAGGTCACACTCGGGGTTGGCTACGGTCTGCTCAAATGGGTAGAGGTTGACCACCACCATATCGATGGGATCGATCTCGTTTTCGCGCATCACCCCGTCATCGGTGCCGCGACGACCCAGGATGCCACCATGGATCTTGGGGTGCAGGGTCTTAACCCGGCCATCCATCATCTCGGGGAAGCCGGTATGTTCGGAAACCTCGATTACCGGAATTTCATTGTCCGTTAACAGGCGGGCGGTGCCACCGGTTGAGAGTATCTCTACATCGCGTTCACTTAGGGCGCGGGCAAAATCTACAATGCCGGACTTGTCGGATACGCTGATCAGGGCTCTGGTGATGGATGACATAGTTGGTCTCTTCTGCTGGTTATGCCGACGGCTATATCCGCCATCGGCCTGTGGGCTTATGGCAGGGTTGGTGAGCGGTCGGGTTGTTTATGGTTCTGCCAACTATTGTTGGCCGTGTTGTCAGGATTGCGGTGCTGTCTTAATGATCAATCAAGGTTATATATAGCCATTTTTTTGCGCAGGGTGCTACGGCTGATGCCGAGCATCTCGGAGGCGCGGCTCTGGTTGCCATTGGTTTGGCGCAGTACTGCCTCGAACAGTGGCTGCTCTACCTCTGCCAGTACCATCCGATACAGATCGGATACTCTGTGACCATCCATCTGAGAAAAATAGCCATCCAGCGCCTCGCTTACAGAGTTGCGCAGTAACTCGCTTTTTTTATGCGATCTAATGGAAAAACGCGCCATTTTGGTGTTGTTCTTTTGAGCCATGATGGCATCCATAGTCATGCTGCCAGCTCCTTGTTGGCTGTAAGTTTATAGTAATACCCTTTTACCAATGCCTGTTGTTCCTGGGTGGTTGAGGTTTTATTTATCTCGGTGCGGAACTCCGCTGCTCCAACCAGCCCCCTGCTGTACCACGCCAGGTGCTTGCGAGCTATACGTATTCCCTGGGCTTTCCCATAAAAATCATATAGTTCTTGCAGATGTTTCAGTATCAGACCGCTTATCCATTCTAAGGATGGATTGGGCAGCACCTCGCCGGTGTCCAGATAGTGTTGCATCTCGCGAAAAATCCAGGGTCGCCCCCGGGCTGCGCGACCTATCATAATGCCGTCAACCCCGGTTTTTGCCAAGACCTTTTTTGCAATTTCTGGTGTATTAATATCGCCGTTGGCTATGACCGGGATGGATATGGCCTGTTTTATCTCCCGGATGGTGTCATATTCCGCGCTACCCGAGAATCCGCAGGCGCGGGTGCGGCCGTGTACGGTCAGGGCTTGAACCCCTGACTCCTCGGCGATCCGGGCAATTTGGACGCCGTTGCGGTTGTTCTGGTCCCAGCCAGTACGGATCTTGAGTGTTACCGGGGCGTCCACTGCCGATACCACTGCGTGCAGGATCCGCTTTACCCTCTCTTCATCCTGTAATAGGGCAGCGCCCGCTGCTACACGACACAACTTTTTTGCCGGGCAGCCCATGTTGATATCGATGATGTCGGCACCGAGATCGATGTTAATGCGTGCTGCCTGGGCCATGTTGTTCGGGTCTGAGCCAACTATCTGTACCGATATCGGCCCGGGTTCACCTGCAAAATTCATTCTGCGCACACTCTTGGGGGAGGCCCAAAGCGCTGAGTTTGAGGTGATCATCTCGGACACCGCAAGGCCTGCACCTTGTTCACGGCACAGGTGGCGATAGGGGAGGTCGGTTATTCCTGCCATGGGTGCCAGTAGCAGGTTGTTCTTCAGTGTGTATGGTCCGATGCGCATTTTTGTAGTCAGCTATCAATGGGCTGTATATGGTACGCCGAAATATCTATGAAGCAAGATTGGGTGTGACTGTGTTGGTTTGGTTAATAGTAAAGTGATGCCATGCTTACTGTTGCGTTAATGCAATTACATAATTACGCCTAGAAGAATTCCAGTTTAAACCCGGTGACATCTTTACCTGGATCATTGATTTCCAGCTCCAGATACAGGGCTTTGCCTGGGTCCAGTTGCATGGATGGGTTGTTGTAGGTCATATACTCACCTGGCTTGAAACGGCGTTGGACCACCAGTAGTTCTTCACTGCTGTAGAGGCTAATCTGTAGCACTGGGTATGGTTGTGAGAAGTTGGCCTTGTTGCCAATAGTAAGTTGGATTAGCAGGGCGTTTTCCATTTGGGGATGGGAGGTGATGGAGCGGCTCAATACCTGTATCTGTTCTGGTGCACGAATGGTAGGCAGTTCACACCCGATGAAGTTACAGGTGTTTTTCAGCAGCATGCGACCTTCGGGGTAGTGCATTAGTTTGTCACGGCCAAACCAGGAGAGCTGTGATAGTGCCAGCAGCAGCAGGGTAAGTATACCTATAGACCACCGTATACTGCCGCTCTTTTTAGTTGGCGTTTTGTTGCCAAGGATGTCATTCATCAGCAACTGATCTTGCAGTCCTGGCTTTTCGAAAGCAACTGGCTGTTCGGGTGCCTTTGTTGCTGCCAGGCCCAGGGTTACCGGCTCATCAAGCGGTGGTGTTTCTATCTCATTTGGAGGCGTGACGGCCGTTTGTTGTCGAGTATTTAATTGAAACTCTTCAAGCTCTCTGAGTACATCAGATAACTCCTCGTCAATACTGTTTTTTGGTTCTGACGGGGCAGTAATGGTTTCGCTATCTTTAAATGGGCATAGGTCATCTGATATTTGTGCCTTGAGATCTGAGAACTCATCCATGTCAGAGAGAAAATCCGTATCTGGGTCTGCTTGCGTCCCCTCTATCTCTGATGTGCTGGCGTTTGGTGTGCGTAGAAACTCTAGTGCATTGAATGTGATATGGCAGCGTGAACAACGCACCTGACCCAGCGCTACACGCAACTGGTCATCATTGACACGAAACTTGGTTTTACACTCTGGGCACTGGGTATGCACTGGTCGCTGAATCCGTGTGAGGTTTTGGTTAGGGTCTGTCGGGTTAGTGTTAACAGGGTCTAGTATATCTTAGCGGCGCAT